>JAZQDJ010000001.1:0-28781 GCA_045546735.1 Lachnospiraceae bacterium
GCGAGTCCGAGTATCTGCTAAATGGCGTCAACGTCAGGCTCCGCGACGTGCAGGAACTCTTTTACGATACCGGTATCGGTAAAGAAGGGTATTCTATTATCGGACAGGGTCAGATTGACAAGATCTTGAGCGGTAAGCCGGATGAAAGACGTGAACTTTTTGATGAGGCTGCAGGTATTGTTAAGTTTAAACGTCGTAAAAATGAAGCGCAGAAGAAATTGGACAATGAAAAACAGAATCTTTTGCGTGTGACAGATATTTTGTCTGAACTTGAAAAACAGGTCGGACCTCTTGAGAAGCAGGCGGAAAAGGCGAAAGTATATTTAAAGAAAAAAGAAGAGATGAAGACATTGGATGTCAACATGTTTCTTCTTGAGAACAGCCATATCCAGGAGCAGCTTGAAACTGTAACCGAGAAACACCGGATTGCGGATGATGACCTTACAAAAACAAGAGAAAAATTTGAACATATTAAAGATGAGTATGAGCGCATTGCGCAGTCGATTGAACGATTAGAAGAACAGATTAACAATGAGCGTAATCTTCTTTCAAGCACTTCTGAAACACGCAGTAAACTCGAGGGACAGATTAATGTCTTAAAAGAGCAGATTAAAGCTGCAGATGATAATGAAGCACATTTTATGCAGCGTGAGAAAAATCTTCGTGCGCAGATTGCAGAGCGTGAAGAAGAGAAGTCTGCTTTTGCGGAAGAAAAGAAGCAGTATGATGAAGAGAGCGCTGCATTAAATAAAAAATTAGATGAGGCAAAAGCACAGCTTCTTGAAATGCAGAAAAAGATGGAAGAGTGCAATGAAAATATTGAGTCCGGAAAGAGTACGATTATCAGTGCACTTACAGACAGAGGAACGATAAAGGCTCAGATGGGACGTTATGACTCGATGCTGGAGCAGCTTAATATCCGGAAAGCGGAACTTAGTTCCAAACTTTTACGTGCACGTTCGGATGAGCAACAGCAGGAGGAAGTCATCGGGAAACTCGAGGATGAATTCTGTAAAATCAATGATGAAATTCGAGAACTGAATGATAAACAGGCTTCTTTGGAAGAACGTAACAATGAAATAAGAGACATCCTTTCGGAAAAAGATGAGCAGCTTAGCAATGCACAGGTTGCATATCACAAGGGAAAATCTAAACTGGAAGCAATTTCAAACCTTACGGAACGTTATGAAGGATATGGTAACAGTATTCGTAAAGTTATGGAACAGAAGGAAAGTAACCGTGGAATTATCGGTGTTGTTGCGGACATTGTAAAGGTTGAGAAAAAGTATGAAATTGCTATCGAGACGGCGCTTGGAGGCAATATTCAAAATATCGTAACAGATGATGAAGATACCGCCAAAAAGATGATTGAGTATCTCAAGAAAAACAAACTCGGCCGTGCGACATTCCTTCCTCTTACAAGTATCGAGAATCCGCAGGAATTTAAAACGCCGGAAGTGCTGGATGAAAAAGGCGTTATCGGAATGGCGTGCGATCTTGTCACGACAGATAAACGGTACAAAAATGTTGCGAAAGCGATGCTCGGCCGTATTGTTGTTGTAGATCATGTGGACCAGGCTGTTAAAATTGCCAGAAAGTACGGATATGGAATCCGTATGGTAACATTAGAAGGTGAACTTTTGGTTCCGGGCGGAGCTATCAGCGGTGGTGCATTTAAAAATGCAAGTAATCTTCTCGGACGCCGTCGTGAGATGGATGAACTGGAAAAAGAAGTAAAAGATTGTTTGAAACTCGTTGATAAACTGTTGGATGAGCAGGAGAAAATCAAAGAGGAAAGAACAAAAGTGCGCCGTGAGCTCGAAGAAGTGAAGGCTGCTTTACAAAAGAAATTTATTGAACAGAATACGGCACGTTTGAATGTTCTTCAGGCCCAGGAAAAGAAACATGAAACGGGTAGAGGTTTTGAGAAATTACAGGAAGAACAGACGGATATCGATACACAGATCCGTGAGATTCAGGACGAAAAGCAGAGAAATGCAGATGAACTGAAACGTTCTGAAGAAATGGAAAAGAATATCCAACAGCAGATTGCACAGATGCAGGAAGAACTGGAGCATCTGCGAGAAGATGAAGTGCAGCAGGCTGAATTGTGTGCGCAGATGACAACGGAAGTGGAAAAAGTACTGCAAAGACAAGAGTTTATGCAGCAGAATGTGGACCGTGTCAATCTTGAAATCGGCCGTGTGACAGGTGAACTGGATGAAATCCTTGAAAACCTGAATGCGTCGAAAGAAGATGTGGAGCGCAAGAAAGAAAATATTGTTGAACTTGAGAAGACAATCGAAGCGTCTTACACGACACAGGATGAGAATCAGGAAAAACTCAAACGTGATACAGAGAAGAAACAGGAACTTGCCGACCGACAGAAAAATTTCTTTACGGAAAGAGAGTCCCTTTCAGACCGTATCCGGCTTTTGGATAAGGAAGTATTCCGTTTGAATGCGCAGAGAGAGCGTTTGCAGGAGTCTTTGGAATCCCAGATTAATTATATGTGGGATGAATATGAAATTACGCTTTCTATGGCAGCAAAATTGCGTGATCCGGAGATGACAGACCTTTCCGGAATGAAAAAGCAGATTGTTACTTTGAAAGACGATATTAAGAAACTCGGTGATGTTAACGTAAATGCGATTGAGGATTATAAGGTTCTTATGGAACGTTATTCTTTCCTGACAAATCAGCATGATGATTTGGTTAAGGCAGAGGAGACGCTGCAGGGAATCATCACAGAGCTTGATACTGCGATGCGCAATCAGTTTAACGATAAGTTTGCACAGATTAGCAGTGAGTTTGATAAAGTATTTAAAGAATTGTTCGGAGGCGGACACGGTACGCTTGAACTTATGGAAGATGAGGATGTTCTTGAGGCCGGCATAAAAATTATTGCCCAGCCGCCGGGAAAGAAATTGCAGAATATGATGCAGCTTTCCGGAGGAGAAAAGGCGCTGACAGCGATTGCACTTTTGTTTGCAATCCAGAATCTGAAACCGTCGCCGTTCTGTCTGCTTGACGAGATTGAGGCGGCCCTTGATGATTCTAACGTCGGACGTTTTGCAAAATACTTACATAAACTTACAAAGCATACACAGTTTATTGTAATTACACACAGACGTGGTACAATGGAAAGAGCAGACCGTCTTTACGGTATTACCATGCAGGAGAAAGGCGTATCCACGCTTGTAAGTGTCAATCTGATTGAAAAGGATTTGACAGAATAAATAAATTCGGGAGATATTCATGAGCGAAGAAAAGAAAGGCTTTTTTGCCCGATTAAAAGAAGGGCTTACAAAGACGAGAAATAACATAGTCAGCGGAATTGATTCTGTTTTCAGCGGTTTTTCCAATATTGATGATGACTTTTATGAAGAATTAGAAGAAATTCTTATCATGGGAGATATCGGTGTAAAGGCGACCAATGAAATTCTGGAGCGCTTAAAGGTGCAGGTAAAGGAAAAACACATTAAAGAGCCTTCAGAATGTAAGCAACTGTTGATTGACAGTATTAAAGAGCAGATGCAGGTCGGTGAGACGGCTTATGATTTTGAGCATAAGCAGTCGGTTGTGCTTGTCATCGGAGTCAACGGTGTAGGAAAGACGACAAGTGTCGGAAAACTTGCAGGAAAACTGAAAGATCAAAACCGTAAGGTGATTATGGCGGCGGCGGACACGTTCCGTGCGGCGGCGGTAGAACAGCTTGAAGAATGGGCACACAGAGCGGGTGTTGACATTATTGCAGGGGCAGAAAATGCAGATCCGGCGAGTGTTATTTTTGATGCGGTAAGTGCGGCAAAAGCAAGAAAAGCAGATGTGCTTTTGTGTGATACGGCCGGAAGACTCCACAATAAGAAAAATTTAATGGAAGAACTTAAGAAAATCAACCGTATCATTGACAAAGAATTTCCGGATGCACACAGGGAGAATTTAGTTGTGCTTGACGGAACAACAGGTCAAAATGCGCTTTCGCAGGCCAGACAGTTCGGAGAAGTAGCCCAGCTTACGGGTATTATTCTGACAAAGATGGACGGAACGGCAAAAGGCGGTATTGCAGTTGCAATTCAGTCGGAATTAAAAGTACCGGTGAAATATATCGGAGTCGGTGAGACGATTGAGGATTTGCAGAAATTTGATTCGGAAGAATTTGTAAACGCACTGTTTGATATTGATGGGAAAGAAGGATGATTATGAGCGAAAAAGACGAAATGATGCTGACACTCGAGAAATTTGAGGAGGCTTCTGAGAAAGTAAAAGAAGCAACTCAGCCGACCGAGCTTATTTACAGTGAATATTTGAGTATGCAGACGGCAAACAAGGTGTATTTAAAGCCGGAAAATATGCAGTTTACGGGAGCGTACAAAGTACGTGGTGCTTATTATAAAATGAGTACGTTAACGCAGGAGGAGAGAGAAAGAGGTATTATTACGGCTTCTGCCGGAAATCATGCACAGGGTGTTGCCTATGCAGCAAAATGCTATGGAGCGAAAGCAATCATTGTAATGCCGACGACAACTCCGCTTATTAAAGTAAACCGTACAAAGAGTTATGGCGCAGAAGTTGTTTTATACGGAAATGTATATGATGAAGCTTGTGCGAAAGCCTATGAACTTGCTGATCAGGAAGGTTATACATTCATTCATCCGTTTGATGATTTGGCTGTTGCGACAGGACAGGGTTCTATTGCAATGGAAATCGTGAAAGAACTTCCGCTTGTTGATTATATTTTAGTTCCAATCGGCGGTGGCGGTCTTGCGACAGGTGTTTCGACACTTGCAAAATTATTGAATCCGAAGATTAAAGTAATCGGTGTAGAGCCTGCAGGCGCAAACTGTATGGAAGTGTCTTTGAAAGAGGGAGCTGTGACAACGCTTCCAAATGTAAATACTATTGCGGACGGTACTGCGGTAAAAACACCGGGAAGTAATATTTTTCCATATATTCAGGAGAATATCGACGGAATTATAACCGTTCCGGATGAAGACTTGGTTGTTGCGTTCCTTGACATGGTAGAAAATCACAAAATGATTGTTGAAAATTCAGGCTTACTTACAGTGGCCGCACTGAAATATCTTGATGTACGGGGAAAGAAAATTGTATCGATTCTCAGCGGCGGTAACATGGATGTTATCACAATGTCATCGGTTGTCCAGCAGGGACTTATTTTCCGCGATCGTATCTTTACAGTCTCTGTGCTTCTTCCGGATAAGCCGGGTGAACTTTCGACTGTTGCGGGAATCATTGCAGAAGAAAGCGGAAATGTAATCAAACTTGAGCATAATCAGTTTGTTTCAACCAACCGCAGTGCGGCAGTGGAACTCCGTATTACGCTTGAGGCATTTGGTACAGAGCACAAACATAAAATTATTGAGGCATTAAGCACGAAAGGCTATCAGCCGAAAGTGGTCAGAACAAATATTTAATAACGAATATGAGCCGGAAGAAACGCAATGAGGCATTTTACGGCTCATATTTTTTATTCTGTCGGGGAAAATATAAGGAAAAGAAAGGAAGAAGTCTATGGAAAAAATAAAAAATTCACGTTTGATGCAGGGAATAAAAAAATATTTGACCATATTTCTCGGTGCTGTATTTTATGCGGGCGGAATTTCTTTATTTTTGAATCCGAACGATCTTGCACCGGGTGGGGTGACAGGTATTGCGATCTTGTTAAACCGTTTTGTCCAGGTGGAGACGGGAACGTTGCTTCTTCTTTTGAATATTCCGATTATTCTGCTTGGTATTTGGAAGTTTGGATTGAAATTTATCGTGTCAACGATTTATTCACTCGCGATGATTTCACTGCTTACAAATCTGATGGAGTATATCGGACCTTTGACGGAGGATCGGATGCTTGCGGCAATTGTCGGTGCGGTTATGGTTGGAACAGGAATCGGAATTGTATTTAAAGCCGGTTCAACAACCGGAGGAATTGATATTATTATTAAAATCATAAAACAGAAATTTCCGCACAAGAAAACGGGAAGTTTGTTTTTGATTTTTGATTCCGTTGTTATTGCATGTGCGGGTGTGGTGTTTGGTACGATTGAAGCGTCTATTTATGCGTCTATTGCAACGGTTGTAACTATGTATACAATGGATACTGTATTGTACGGTAAAGACGGCGCACGCTTGATTTATATTATCAGCGATCATTCTGACGAATTGACAGATTGTTTATTGCATGAGGCAGGACTCGGGGTGACATGGCTTTACGGAGCCGGAACATTTCAGAGTAAAGAAAAGAAAATTATTATGTGTGTGGCAGATAAAAAGAAGTCATTACAGGTGGAAGAAATCGTAAAAGAACATGATCCGGAGTCGTTTATGATTATTTCGAATGCGACAGAAATTTACGGAGAAGGATATAAAAATATTTTTGCTGAAAAAATATAGAGAATTTTACAGAAAATCATGATAAAATGATTAGAACATACAATAAAGGGGAAATTTGCATTATTGTGGAGTGAAACAAAACACAACGGAGGGTAAGAGATGCTGGATTTAAAGACAACAGTTGTGCCGGTTTCTACAATGGCACATTTGTACGAATTGATTTTTTTGCTTGAGAATAACGCAGTTGTCGGACAAGTGTTTAAAGAGGGGAAATGGGAAAAAGTAGATTGCTTTAATGTGTGGTGTGAGTCGCATTTTAAAGGTGCATATGATGGAGATGATGTTTTCCTTTTTATGCAAAAAATTTCGTCAGAAACGATTGTGAAGGCACTGGAGACAGAAGACGAATATGTTGTGGAGTTTTCGGTTGTTGAAAATGAAGCAGAATACAGAAAGAGCGTAAAAGCTTTTCTGTATGATGAGGGATATGTATGTATATGTGTGAATGATATAACTGCTGAGTTTCAAAAAGAACAACGCCGGGAAAGAATTGTGGGCGAGTGTATTGAGACGGCACAGCAGGCACTTCTTTCGACAGAGCGTCTTTGGGAAAAGATGAGCGGCGATATGCGTTTGCCGGTAGCTCAGGCTGTTGCAATACTGGAAACGGGTCTTGCGAAAGAAGGTACGCAAGCGCACATATATATAAAAGAGGCGATTGAAGTACTTAAAACATATACAGATACATTGGATAATGTGTTTTTGCTTTCGCAAATGGAAAAAGGAACAGAAAATGATGATGTCATTATGCTATCTGATTTTGCGACGGATTTGGTAAAGATGGTACAAATGCAAACAAAAGTCCCTGTTCAGGATATTGAAATCAAAGAGGACTTAAGAAGAATGTCCGGATTTGTATCTAATCGTTTATGTTTGCAGCAGATAGCGGCAAATGCCATGAAGATTATGTTGTTAAACGGCAAAGAAGGTTCTGTTCATACGGTTTTGGATTATGAAGCGAAAAAAAAGGAGTTGTGTTTTATCATTTCGGCGGATGGGGCAGAAGCGATGTTCATACATGATCCGAACGTGAAGTTTATACAGCGTCTTACAGGTTATATGCAAGGCCGGGTACATTTTAAAACAGAAGAAGAGCGAACGGAACTTTTGATTGTTATTCCGGTAAAATGTGCAGATAAGGAAGCTTTGAAAAATGCGAAAGCGATGGCACGTATGCGCGACAGCATCCGTAAAAATGATTTTTCTGCTTTCCGTGCACTGGTAATAGATGATGATATTATTTGCAGAGAAATCACGGTAGCTAAGCTTAAGCAGTTTGGACTTGTTGTAGAAACGGCCGAAGACGGCGCGGAGGCAATGCAAAAGCTTATGGCATCGCCTGCAAGGTATTATCAAATTATATTTACAAAGATGATACTTCCGAAAAAAAGCGGTTTGGATATGACGATGGAATTGCGTGAACTTTCAAGGCGTGATTTGAATGATATTACGATTGTTGCCGTGACGATGAAGCCGGAGACAGACAGACGGATAACGGCTTTAGAACACGGAATGGATTATCATTTAGTTCTTCCGTTTAATGATTTTGAAGTAAATGAAATATTGCTCAGGGAGCTGGAAAATCTCGGACCGGAAAGTGCGCATGAAAAGTTTGGGTTCCGGATTATAAAATAAATATAAAAAGTGTAAGGTGTCAAGAAAAAATACTTGACACCTTTTGCTTGTAGTGGTATGCTAACAAAGGTTGTTTGGAAATATAGGAGTTTTTATGGAAAAAATCGTAGAGCAGGGAATTTTATATGATTTTTATGGAGAGCTTCTGACAGAGCATCAGAGACAGATTTATGAAGATGCTGTTTTTAATGATATGTCGCTTTCGGAACTTGCCGGCGATTACGGTATTTCCAGACAGGGGATCCACGACCTTTTAAAGCGTTGTGATAAGATGTTACTTTCTTATGAAAGCAAACTTCATCTTGTGGAGCGTTTTGAGAAAGTGAAGGATAAAATCCGTCAAATTAATGAGACAGAAGATATCGAGCAGGTTCGTAAAATATCTGCTGAAATTCTGGAGGAGTTATAGTACATGGCATTTGAAAATTTAACTGAAAAACTGCAAAATGTATTTAAAAATCTCCGCAGCAAAGGCCGTTTGACGGAGGAAGATGTAAAAGCAGCACTCAAAGAAGTTAAGATGGCTCTTTTGGAAGCCGATGTTAACTTCAAGGTTGTAAAACAGTTCGTTAAGACAGTCGAAGAAAGAGCGGTCGGAGCGGATGTGATGAACGGTCTTAATCCGGGACAGATGGTAATTAAGATCGTAAATGAAGAACTTATTAATCTCATGGGAAGTGAAGGGGCAGAGATTGCGCTTCAGCCGGGAAAATCCATTACGGTTCTCATGATGTGTGGTCTTCAGGGTGCAGGTAAGACAACGACAACTGCCAAACTGGCAGGAAAATATAAAGTAAAAGGTAAAAAATGTCTTTTGGTAGCATGTGACGTCTATCGTCCTGCAGCGATTAAACAGTTACAGGTGAACGGTGAAAAACAGGGCGTGGAAGTATTCACGATGGGTGAAAATCATAAGCCTGTAGATATTGCAAAAGCGGCGATTGAACATGCGAATAAAAACGGACACAATTTAGTTATCTTAGATACCGCCGGACGTCTTCACATTGATGAGGATATGATGACGGAGCTTCAGGATATAAAGGCAAATGTAGATGTGCATCAGACAATTCTTGTTGTCGATGTAATGACAGGTCAGGATGCAGTCAATGTTGCCAAAGAATTTGACGAAAAAGTCGGTATTGACGGAGTTATTCTTTCCAAGATGGACGGTGATTCCAGAGGCGGTGCAGCACTTTCTGTAAAGGCAGTGACCGGTAAACCGATTTTTTACGCAGGTATGGGTGAAAAACTTTCTGATTTGGAGCAGTTCCATCCGGACCGTATGGCAAACAGAATCCTCGGAATGGGTGATGTGCTTACGCTGATTGAAAAGGCGCAGGAAAACATCGATATCGATGAGGAAAAAGAAAAGCAGATGGCTGCAAAGATGAAGAAAGGTAAATTCGACTTCGAGGATTACCTGGAAAGCATGAAGCAGATGCGTAACATGGGAGGCCTTTCTGCAATTATGGGATTGATGCCGGGCATGGGTATCAATGCAGCTGATCTTGAGGGGGCTGTCGATGAAAAACAGATGGCGCGTATGGAAGCGATTGTTCTTTCCATGACAGTGGAGGAAAGACGCAATCCGAAAATTTTAAATCCAAGCCGTAAACACCGCATCGCAAAAGGTGCAGGTGTGGACATTGCAGTCGTAAACCGTTTTATTAAGCAGTTTGAGCAGATGCAGAAGATGATGAAACAGTTTGGCGGCGGTGGCAAAAAAGGCCGCAGAGGTATGATGGGAGGTTTCCCGGGAATGGGAGGCTTCGGAGGCGGCAGAAGATTTCCTTTCTAGTGAAGATTAGAGATTTGTCCGAATGCGAGGATAATTTCTATTCAGATATAAACCAATAAACATATTAAAAACATTTTGGAGGTACAAAACAATGGCAGTAAAAATCAGATTAAGAAGAATGGGACAGAAGAAAGCTCCTTTTTACAGAATCGTAGTAGCTGATTCAAGATCCCCAAGAGACGGAAGATGTATCGAGGAAATCGGAACATACGATCCGACAACAGATCCAAGTTCATTCAAAGTTGACGAAGAACTTGCTAAAAAATGGTTAGCAAACGGTGCTCAGCCTACAGAAGTTGTTAGCAAGATTTTCAAACAGGCAGGAATCGAAAAATAAGATTGTCATAACACTTTTGGAGGTGGATTATGAAAGAGTTAGTTGAAGTAATCGCAAAAGCTCTTGTTGACAATCCTGATGAAGTTGTTGTAACCGAAAAAGAGGAAGGAAAAAATGTAACGATTGAATTACATGTTGCACCTTCTGATATGGGTAAAGTAATCGGAAAGCAGGGCAGAATTGCAAAAGCAATCCGTTCCGTTGTAAAAGCAGCTTCAGTGAATGACAATAAGAAAGTGAACGTTGAGATTATCTAAAATAAAATCCGAGGTCTTGTGCCTCGGATTTTTTCGTGTAAAATTCGCGATATTTCATACATAGTATGTTGTGAAAAGTCTTGCGTTTGTTATATAATAATTTCGTATTTGCAAGAAAAGGAGTATTGTATGGAAGATTTATTACAAGTGGGCGTTTTGACATCGACACACGGTGTGCACGGTGAGATGAAAGTGTTCCCGATGACGGATGATGTTAAGCGCTTTAAAAAGAATAAAAATTACATATTAGAAACGCCGAAAGGCAATATGGAAGTAAAGGTAGAAAGTGCTAAGTTTTTCAAGCAGTTTGTCATCTTGAAGTTCGAGGGATTTGACAATATCGATGATATTGCACCGTATAAAAATTGCGGACTTTTTGTGACAAGGGAAAATGCCGTGAAATGTGCAAAGGATGAGTATTTTATTGCGGATTTAATCGGAATGGATGTTTATGAGGAGAACGGAGATAAAATCGGAGAACTTTCCGATGTCATTCAGACGGGGGCAAATGATGTGTATGTTGTGAAAACTCCGGAGGGGAAAGAACATCTGTTTCCGGCGATTAAAGACTGTGTGCGCAGCGTTGACATGCAGGCGCGGAAAGTAACAGTTTATATTATGCCGGGATTATTGGATTAGGAGGAGCTGACATGTTTTTTCATGTATTGACATTGTTTCCCGAGATGATTATGGACGGACTCGGAACGAGTATTCTCGGTCGTGCAATGCAAAAAGGCTGCATTCAGGCAGAGGCTGTCAATATCAGGGATTATACAACAAATAAGCATTCCAAAGTGGACGATTACACTTACGGGCCGGGAGCAGGAATGCTGATGCAGGCGCAGCCGGTTTATGATTGTGTTCAGGCGGTGCTTGGCGGGATCAAAGAACGTACCGGAAGTGATAAGAAAGTCCGGGTTGTTTATGTGACACCGCAAGGAGCTGTTTTTAACCAGAAGATGGCGCAGGAATTTGCAAAGGAAGAAGATTTGGTACTTCTTTGCGGTCATTATGAAGGAATTGACGAGAGAGTACTGGAAGAAGTTGTGACGGACTATGTGTCCATCGGTGACTATGTACTGACCGGAGGAGAACTGCCGGCAATGGTTATGGTGGATGCGATTTCCAGACTTGTGCCGGGGGTGCTGAACAATGATGAGTCTGCAGTGACGGATTCGTTTGGAAACGGACTGCTCGAGCATCCGCAGTACTCACGTCCGCAAGTATGGCATGATAAGGAAGTTCCGCCGGTGCTTTTGTCGGGGAACCATAAATTAATTGAAAAATGGCAATTGGAAGAGTCTGTTAAACGAACAAAAGAGCGCAGACCTGATTTGTATGAAAAATGGAGGGCAGCGAATGATTACAGCGAATAGTTTGTGTAAGCAGTTTGAAAGAACTGTTCTTTCCGAGGGGAAAAAAGGGAAAGGAAAGAAGGAGTCGTTCTATGCGGTGGATCATATTTCATTCAGCGTAAATCAAGGGGAAATCCTCGGGATTTTAGGACCGAACGGAGCCGGAAAAACGACGCTTTTGCGTATGCTCGGGTCTTTGATGGAGCCGACGGAAGGGAACGTTTCCATCGAAAATAAAGACGGAAAGATTTTGACAGATTCTGTTGATTTAAAAAAGTCGATTGGTTATTTATCGGGGAATACGAAACTTTATCACCGTATGAGTACACGTGAGATGCTTTATATGCTTGCCGAAATATACGGAATTGATAAATCGGAAGCGGAGAATCGGATTGAAGAAATATCAAAAGTTCTTGATATGGAGAGTTTTATTGACAACCGTATCGAAAAACTGTCTACCGGACAGACGCAGCGCGCTTCGATTGCAAGATGTTTGATTCATGATCCGGATATTTACATATTTGACGAACCGACACTCGGACTTGATATTATCAGCGCGGATGCGATTGTAAACTTTATGAAAGAGCAGAAGCAGCGCGGGAAGACAGTGCTTTATTCTACGCACTATTTAGAGGAGGCACAGTTTATGTGCGACCGTATTCTGATGATTTATCAGGGGAAAATTGTGAAAGAAGGAAGTCCGAAAGAAATTATGGAATCATGTAATGCGGAAAATCTGCGTGATGCATTCCATAAAGTGATGGGGGAGGTGGACCGGTCATGAACATAAGACGTATGGGAGCGCTTTTTAAGCGCGAAATCAGAGATATCCTCCGGGATAAAAAGACAATGATTATGATGGTACTTCTTCCGCTTGTACTTTATCCGCTTTTGATTGTCGGAGTTGCACTTTTGTCCACTGCGATTATCCAAAGCCAGGAAGAAAAGACGTACGTGATTGCTTTTGAAGATTGTACGGATTTGGAAAAAGAGATGACTTCGATTCTTTCGGAACGTGAAGAAGAAATCGGATATATGGTGGAAGTGGTGAAGGAAGATTCCTGTAAAGAGGCTTTGGAAGCAGAAGAAATTGATGCTTATGTGGCGCAGCAGGGAAAAGAGATTAAAATTCACTATTTGTCTGCAAAAGAGCGTTCGGCGACAGCTTCCAATGCGCTTGATGAGGCAATGGATATATATAAAGCATCATTGACAAAGCAGCAGATTGAAGAGGCAGGATTGGATGCAGAAGAAATTTTGAATCCGATCACGGTTTCTGATGAAGATTTATCGACAGCAGAAGAGTCCATAGGAAGTATGATTGGAATGATGATGCCTTTTTTTATCATTACGATGATTTTGCTCGGAGCTATCTATCCGGCTATTGACGTGACAGCCGGAGAGAAAGAAAGGGGTACTCTTGAGACACTCTTGACGCTTCCGGTCACGAACTTTGAAATGATTATGAGTAAGTTTCTTGCCGTATCGTGTATTGCGTGTGTGTCAGCCGTTTTAAATGTGATTTCTATGGGCGGGGCAATGGCATTTCTTGTTTCAAGTTCGCTTGCACAGGCGGCAGATATGAATATCGAATTCAATTTTGCGGTTTTCCTTCCGGGAATTTTGTTTACGATACTTGTTATGATTGTGTTTGCAATGTTTGTAACCGCAGTATGTATGTGTACCTGCGTATTTGCAAAGAACTTTAAGGATGCAAATAACTATGCAACCCCTGTTATGTTTGTCTTTATGTTTGCCGGTTATGCACCGATGCTTCCGGATGTGGAGTTGACAGTTCAGACAGCAGCGATTCCGGTTGTAAACGTGGCACTTCTTGTGGCCGGTTTATTTGAGTTTAATTATAATTATGCGTTGTTCGGAGTTGTTTTGGTATCCAATGTTGCCTACAGCTTACTGGCTATTATGGTACTCGGCAGAATATATAACAGTGAGTCAGTTTTATTCTCCGAAGGATTTACGAGTGTAAAATTATTTGATAAACGCAGCGAGATGAAGGAAAAGCAGATGCCGGGCATCGGCGATTGTGTGCTTTTAATGTGCGTGGTGCTTTTGCTTATGCTTTATGGGGGAACGTATGCGCAGATAAAACTCGGTTTCGGCGGAGTGGCAGTGCAGCAGGCTTTTATCTTGATTTGTCCGCTTGTATATGCGTGGTATATGAAGGCTGATGTTAAGAAATTGTTCTCTGTCAAAGCACCGAACGTAAAAGGTGTACTTGGAGGAATCTGTCTGGCCTTTGCCGGATTATTGCTGGCACTTGTGGTGGGGGCACTTTTGACACCTGTATTTCCGCAGAGTGCAGAAAGTTTGAAAGTGCTTGATGAAATGATTAAAGAACAGCCTGTGTGGGTTATTTTGCTTGTGATGGCTGTAATGCCTGCCATAGGGGAAGAGTTTTTGTTCCGTGGATTCCTGATGGGGACACTGAAAGAGAAATGTAAGCCATGGGTGGCAATTGTTGCAACGACACTTGTGTTTGCTGCATATCATATGAGCCTGATAAAAATGTTTACCATCAGTATTGTCGGTCTCGGACTTACTGTGGCGGCCTATATGACGGGAAGCATTTTCGTGTCTATGATGATGCATTTTATTAACAACGGTGTTTCCGTGCTGATTTCTCTTTATCCGGAGCAAGCCGGAAAAATTGCTCCGTTTTTGATGACGGAAGATCCGAGCGGTGTCAGTCTGGTTGTGATTACAATAGTCGGTGCTGCATTGGCGGTAATCGGATGGATCCTTGTAAAGGGGAAAAAGGAAAAATAAAATGTTTTTTCATTGAAAAATGCTTGCACTTAGGAATAAATTATGATAAACTACTCACGTTGTGAAAAAGAGATGGTCCTCTGTTACAGATCGTATTAAGAACATCCAATACGGAAGGAGATACACAATGAACGCAATTATTAAAGAAATCGAAGCAGCTCAGTTAAAAGAAAACGTACCACAGTTTAACGTTGGTGATACTGTAAAAGTTTACGGTAAAATCAAAGAGGGAAACCGTGAAAGAATTCAGGTTTTCGAAGGTACAGTTCTTAAAATGCAGGGCGGAAGCAACCGTGCAACATTTACAGTACGTAAAACTTCAAATGGCGTAGGAGTTGAGAAAACTTGGCCATTACATTCTCCAAACGTTGAGAAGGTAGAAGTTGTAAGACGTGGTAAAGTAAGACGTGCAAAACTTAACTATTTAAGAGACCGTGTAGGTAAGAGAGCAAAAGTAAAAGAGCTCGTTAAATAGTCAAAAAGAATGTAAGGGACAAAATACAGTATGTATCTTGTCCCTTTTCTTTTGAAGTTGTATAGTAATAGTGATAGGAAAAAATGAATTTTAGGAGATTTTGATGAGAAGAAAAGGACTCAGTTTCCGTCAGAAGAAAAAGTTAATAAGTGCATCACTTATGAAAGAAATCTGGAATTATGTTTTCATTACGATTGCAGCAACTGTGTTGGCTTATGTCATCATTTTCTGCGTCGGAATGAGGACGAGCGTTATCGGTGTTTCTATGGAACCGGTACTATATAACGGACAGGAGATTTTGGTAAATCGTTTTGTTTATCGTGTTATGGCACCGAAGGAGGGAGATGTTATTGTTTTTCTCCCGAATGGGAATGCAAATACGCACTATTATGTAAAAAGAGTGGTTGCGGTACCGGGTGATACGGTGCAGATAAAAAACGGTTATTTGTATATCAATGAGGTTTTGTACAAAGGCGTAGAATATGATAAAATAGAAGATAGTGGTATTGCCGAAAATCCGGTAACACTTGATTCTAATGAATTTTTTACATTGGGAGATAATATTAACAACAGCGAGGACAGCCGTTCGGGAAATATCGGAGCGGTGTCGCGAGATAACATTATAGGAAAGGTTTGGTTCCATATGGCGGCAGGAGACAGTCCGGTCGGCTTGATGGAATAGGTGAAAATATGACATACCAGTGGTATCCGGGACATATGACGAAAGCAAAGAGGATGATGCAGGAAAATATCAAGTTGATTGATCTTGTGATTGAACTTGTAGATGCGCGTATTCCGCTTTCGAGCCGTAATCCGGACATTGATGAATTGGGAAAAAATAAAGCCAGATTAATACTTTTAAATAAAGCAGATTTGGCAGATGAACAGCAGACGAAAGGATGGCAGGCTTTTTTTGAGAAAAAGGGTTATTTTGTTGTGGCGCTCAATTCAAGAAATCGAAACGGAATGAAAGCAATCAATTCTGTTGTTGCCGAGGCTTGTAAAGAGAAGATAGAACGTGACCGGAAGAGAGGGATTATCAACCGCCCGGTTCGTGCGATGGTTGTAGGTATTCCGAATGTCGGCAAATCAACATTTATCAATTCATTTGCAGGAAAGGCTTGTGCAAAAACCGGAAACAAACCGGGCGTAACAAAGGGAAAACAGTGGATTCGATTAAGCAAAACATTAGAACTTTTAGATACACCGGGTATTTTGTGGCCGAAGTTTGAAGATCAGAAAGTAGGATTGAGACTGGCACTGATCGGCTCTATGAATGATGAAATTTTAAATATTGAAGAATTGGCGATGGAACTGATTGTTTTCCTTTGCAAAGACTACAAAGGACTTTTGGCAAAGCGTTTTGATATTGCAGTTGAAATGGAAGATGACATTGAGGAAGAAAACGGAGCACTCAAGATTTTGAGTGAAATTGCAGAAGTTAGAAAATGCTTTAAAAAGGGAGATGAACTGGATCTGCGCAAGGCAGCAAATTTATTGCTGGATGATTTCAGAAGCGGAAAACTCGGACGTGTTACCCTTGAGAAACCGGAAGTGAGTGAGGAATAGACGTGAAGAATTTTTTGAAAGATTTATTGGGCATGAGTTTATATTTGCTCGGCATTTTAATTTTAACATTTTTAGTGATACAGTATGTCGGACAGAGAACGGTCGTACAGGGTACTTCCATGGAAACTACGCTGATGAATGGCGATAATCTGATTGTGGATAAGCTGACGTATCGTTTTCATGAACCGAAACGTTTTGATATTGTTGTTTTCCCTTATCAGCAGGGAAAAGATACATACTATATTAAGCGAGTGATCGGACTTCCGGGAGATTCCGTTTATATTGATGAGGTCGGCGATATTTATATCAATGATGAAAAGCTGTTAGAAGGATACGGAAAAGAAGTGATTCTTGATCCGGGTATGGCTGCGGATACGATTTTTCTCGGTGCCGATGAGTATTTTGTGCTCGGAGACAACCGCAATGCCAGTGCGGACAGCAGAGATCCTTCGGTCGGAGTGATAAAACGTGATCGGATTATCGGACGGGCATGGTTTAGAATCTATCCGTTTCACTCTTTTGGTTTTATTAAACATGAATAGGACGGTGTAAGATGAGCAATCAATTATCTATGAGTGAAATTAAGGCAATTTATCAGGCGGCAGATGAAAGTATGCTGCCTGATTTTATCAGTAGGTTTATTGCGGATGAGAGAAAAGGCGTGCAGGATCTGATAGAAAAGGCAGATAAGCGTCTGCTTTCCTATGAGCAGGAAAAAGAGCGAATGTATCAGATGATGTCATACGAACGTGAATATGATGAGTATGAGTACATATGTGGAATTGATGAAGCGGGAAGAGGGCCGCTGGCAGGACCGGTTGTGGCAGCTGCAGTTATTTTGCCGAAGGACTGTGATATCTTATATCTTAATGACAGTAAACAGCTTTCAGCAAAAAAAAGAGATGAGCTTTTTGATATTATAAAAGAAAAAGCGGTTGCATACGGAATCGGTTTTGCGACACCGGAGAGAATTGATGAAATTAATATTTTACAGGCAACATATGAAGCGATGCGTGAAGCCGTTAATAAACTGTCTGTAACACCCGATATATTATTAAATGATGCGGTGACAATTCCGGGACTTTCGATGCGTCAGGTTCCGATTATCAAAGGGGATGCAAAGAGTGCGTCCATTGCCGCGGCAAGTATTCTTGCAAAAGTAACAAGGGACAGACTGATGGAAGATTACGATACAGTAATGCCGCAGTATGGTTTTGCTTCTCACAAAGGGTACGGTTCGGCTAAGCACATAAAAGCCCTTGAGGAATACGGTGCTTCACCGATCCATCGTAAAACTTTTATTACACGTTTTAAGGTGAAAGAATGAATTTTGATTTGACCGGTTTATTTCAAAGACAATCGAATATTGCAAGTACGCAGGGATATTCTGCAGTGCAGCAGCCTGGTACAAATGCGTCCGGAAACGGCAATTTAAACCTTTCTGTCGGACAGATTGTCAGCGGTCAGGTAGTTGCAGTAGACGGGGAAATGGTACAGGTTGAGATTGCGCCTGGAACTGTGTTACAGGCAAAAGTGGAGGACGGTCTTTCCCTTTTAAAAGGAATGTCAGTCAGCTTTGAAGTGAGCGGAATGTCAGACAAGCAGATTGCACTGAGGGCGCTTTTTCAAAATACAGCAAACAGTGCAACAATAAATAAAGCACTTGAAGCGGCAGAACTTCCGGTAAATGCACAGACTTCATCTATGGTCAATGCGATGATGAAAGAAGGTATGCCAATCGATAAAAATGCGCTGCAGGCGATGTACCGGCAAGTATCGGCGCATCCGCAGGTGAGCGGTGAGCATATTGTGACAATGAACAGACTCGAGATTCCTGTCACAGATGCAAATATAAAACAATTTTCGGATTATATGAATATGGAACATCAAATCCGGGGCAGTGTTGAAACAATTGCGGATACGATGACAAATAATATTGCGCAGCTGATATCCGAAGGTAGGACGACAGAGGCGGCGCAGCTTATGAAACAGTTTGTGGATGTTTTTGTGGCCGGTGAGGAGCAGTTGCAGGGAACTATTGCAAAAACGCCGGAAGCGATGCAGGAAAACAGTCCGGCGCCGGAGTTAAATAGCGGAAAGGTTGTAATTCAGGAACAGGCGCAGCAGACAGTAGGTGTCCAAGCATCGCTTGAGGAACTTATGCGTGCAGTGGCGTTAGATTCGGATGAGATTTCGGCAAATTCGGAGACCGGCGGTGTGGTAAACAAAATGCAGGCATTGCAGGCAGAGATAGAAAGTCTCGGTTTACCGGCGGAGAAGGCGCAGCAGTTTATAAGCGGTCAGATGTCGGGGAAAGAGCTTTTGGAATTTACAAATGAACTTTTGACTAAAATGGCTGAAAGAGGGGCGGCGCAGACAAAGCTTACCGGTTTAGCAGAACTTTTGCAACGTCCCGAGATGCAGAATGCAATCCGCGGGCAGATGTTTGAACAGTGGCTTATGACACCGGAAGATGTGGCGGATAAGCAAAAGGTAAGTGATTTTTATTCTAAGGTAAATGAACAGTCGGGTAAGCTGGCGGAAGCATTGAAGAATATTCCGGGAGCAGACCAAAATTTGATGAATCAAGTATCAAATGTGCATCAGAACATCGATTTTATGAATCAGCTCAACCAGACGATGAGCTATGTGCAATTGCCGCTTAAGTTAGCAGGGGATAACGCACATGGAGATTTATATGTCTATACAAACAAAAAGAACCTTGCAGATAAGGACGGAAATGTGAGCGCATTTCTGCATTTGGATATGGATCATCTCGGTCCTGTTGATGTATATGTGGCAATGCAACAGCAGAAGGTAAGCACGCAGTTTTATCTGCAGGATGATGATATGCTTTCGTTTATACATGACCATATCGGAATGTTAAATGAAAGGTTAGAACAGAAAGGATATCAGATGAATGCACAATTTTCGGTAAAAGATAAGCCGGGAAATGTGATGGAGGAAATTGTTGAAGACCACAGGGAAAATGTACGTATCGGTACGTTTTCGTTTGATATGAGGGCATAAAAGTATGGCAAAAGATATCAGGGAAAAACCGAAACAGGCGATAGCGCTCACGTATGACCCGGAAGAAGATGCACCGAAAGTCGTAGCATCCGGACGGGGAGCTTTGGCAGAACGGATTATCGAGGAAGCGAAGCAGGCGAAAGTCCCGGTACACAAGGATTCTAAACTTGCGGATACACTTTCGAAATTGGAAATCGGTGATATGATTCCGCCGGAACTGTATGAAGTTGTGGCAGAAATTCTTGTATTTGTCGACCAGATGGATAAGATCAGGGCGAAAATTGAGGATCATAAAAACAAAAAATAAAAAGGCGGTTTATGAATAAGAGAGAAAAAGGAACACAGCAGGAAATAATCGCTGCACAGTATCTGGAGAAAAACGGGTATGTGATTTTGGAACAAAATTACAGGTGCAGATACGGAGAACTGGATATTGTGGCAAAGAAGAACGATATGCTTGTAATCGTGGAGGTGAAATTCCGCAGTAGCGCAGGATGCGGAGACCCGGCGGAGGCTGTGGATGCGCGCAAACAGAAAAAGATTTGCGCAGTTACCCTTAACTATCTGATGCGTCATCCGCAATATCAGGAAAAACCATGTCGGTTTGATGTGATTGCTATTTACAGGGATGGCGGAATCAGGCATATAGAAGACGCTTTTTCATTTCAGTAAAAATAAGGCATCCGAAGTGTCGGATGCCTTTTCTATCGGAGGAAGTTATGTATAAATTAAACAGACACAGTAAAGAAGAAGTGGTAAAACAAAATATTTACCGCGCAGACGGCTATGAAGTTGAGTACTTGTCATTTCCTGCGCTGGATAGATTTCCGTGCGTAAAACATTTGTTTTCGACACGATTGGGTGGTGTGAGTGAAGGAATTTATGCTTCGATGAATTTGAGTTTTACAAGGGGGGATGATGAGAAGTCGGTTGCGGAGAACTTCAGCAGAATTGCAAAGGTTCTCGAAGTTGCCCCTTCACAGATTGTCTGCACGGATCAGACGCACACGACCAATGTGCGGATTGTGACAAAAGAAGATTGCGGAAAAGGTGTGACAAGAAAAAGAGATTATACAGATATAGACGGGCTTGTTACGAATGAAAAAGGGGTTGTATTGGCAACTTTTTATGCAGATTGTGTACCTCTTTATTTTGTCGATCCGGTAAAAGAAGTGATCGGTCTATCGCATTCCGGTTGGAAAGGTACCGCAGGAGGAATGGGAAGGGAGACAGTTCGCCGGATGCAACAGGAATTCGGGTGCTGTCCGGAAGATATTTATGCGGCAGTAGGTCCGTCTATCTGCAGAGACTGCTATGAGGTGAGCAGCGATGTGGCTTTGGCATTTAAAACTGCATTTGAAGAAAATGAATATTTGCGCACAAACCGGGCGTATGAACAGCTCATTTCATACCGGGATAAAAAGCAAAAAGAAGAAGGGAAATGTCAGCTTGATTTGCATCTGGCAAACAAATGGATTTTACAGAGTGCAGGCATTTTGCCGGAACATATTTCAGTGACGGATGTATGCACGGCGCACAATCCGGACTATTTGTTTTCACATAGGAAGACGAATGGAAAACGCGGGAATTTGGGCGCGTTTATGTATTTGGTATAACCTTAAGAAAACCTTAATAATTTTCCTACTTTTGATTTAAGGTTTTTTTGTTTTAATAGACCCAGAAGAGTGGAGGTGAGGAGATGGCAAACATATTAGTTTGCGACGATGACAAAGAAATCGTGGAGGCGATATCTATTTATTTGTCGCAGGAAGGCTATCAGATTTTTAAGGCATATGACGGAGAGCAGGCGATTGATATTTTGAAAAAAGAAGATATTCAGCTTTTGCTCATGGATATCATGATGCCAAAACTTGACGGTATTCATGCCATGATGAAAATCAGAGAGTTTTCCTCGATACCGATTTTGGTGCTTTCGGCAAAATCAGAGGATGTAGACAAAATTTTGGGACTTACGGTCGGAGCGGATGATTACATTACAAAGCCGTTTAATCCGCTGGAGCTGATTGCAAGAGTAAAGTCAAGTCTGCGCCGTTATATGATGCTCGGAAGTGTAGCGACGGTAGCGGAGACAAGTTATTGTATCGGAGCACTCAGTGTGGATGACCTGACAAAGGAAGTGAAGGTGGACGGAGAGGTTGTGAAACTGACACCGATTGAGTATCAGATTTTACTTCTTTTAATGAAAAATGCAGGGCGTGTGTTTTCGACACAGCAGATTTACGAGAGCATCTGGAATGAAGATGCATATGGGGCAGAGAATACAGTGGCGGTACATATCCGTCATATCCGCGAGAAGATTGAAATCAATCCGAAAGAACCCCGCTATTTAAAAGTTGTCTGGGGCGTAGGTTATAAAATTGAAAAATAAAAGTAGGTGGAAAAATGAAATTTAAGAAAGATATTAAAATAAACAAAAGAGCCGTGAAAAATATTTCGGCGGTTCTTTCACAAATTTTTGCTATGGCGATGGCATTTGTTTTAGTTGTGCTTGCTATGCGATACATTGTGCTGCATGAACATTATGGCGCCTATATGATTTCACCGTACGAGAAAAGCGGAGACTTTCAGGATACGCAGACATTTCATATGGTATTTCAAAGAGAACTGATGGAGTTTTCACATTATTTGGCACTTTGTTCACAGCTTGAGACGGATGGAAAATATGATTCGGACCGCAAGGTGGATGTGTTTGAATATGTGAACCGCAAAAACGAAAATGAAGGAGCAGAGTATCCGAAACTTGTCTATCGCATAGGCGATTTGATTGAATGGGCCAATTACGGATTTGCTTGGGGAGAACAGCAGATGGAGTATGAAGATGCCCGTTTGTACTTAAGTGAAGAAGAAATGAAGTCACAGATTGAGTCAGGTATTGCGATAAACATAAATAAGTATGGCATGGATGAACTGCCGCTTTCGGAGAACGGAGACTTGCTGGAATACTACGTTTATCAAACCGTGTTTATGCAGGAGGAATTTTTGCCGGATAATATTGTGAGTCTGCATGATTTGGAATTGCCGGAGAATGTTTCACGGTTTGATGTGATTGAGGCAGTCAGACAGACGGCGGAGGATCTGCAGATTAACTATGAAGAATATTTGGAAAAAACGCAAAGGTTTGATTCGCCTCGAAACTTTAAATATATGTTTTTGGATGAAGACGGGAATTTGGTGTACACCAATCTTGAAAATAAAGAAGAGCTTTCTGTTGAACAGCTGAAAGAAGCATTTACTGACTGCAAAACTTATTTGGTTTACAACTATACGGAAAATACGCTGAAAAGCAGAAATTTATTAGTCAATCATGAGTCGTATTATAAATCGTATTTCCGCGATTACAAATATTGTTTTCCGGAAGGCGGAACCGTATATGCCGCAATTCAGACAAAATCATCAACAGCATTCGGACCGCATGACAGTGAGGATTTTTATGCCGTATCCGATGCAAATTTGAATGCGGTAGATGCTTCCTGGGAGCAAATGCTTGCATGGGCTGTAGTACTTGGGATTTTATCTTTTATTATGCTGATTATATTTATTGTTTTTCAGCCTAAGAAAAAGAAAGAGGAACTTACTTATTTTGATAAGTGGTTCACGGAACTTGCAGTTATATTTGCGGGTGTGACGACATGTATGATTATCGGTATCGGGGCACTCGTTGCGAATATGTGTGTGGAGCATTCGCTGTTGCCTGATATGACGATTGACCAATATAACAAAGGTTTTCTGATGAGTATATGTGTGACCTTTATTTTACTGTATGCGACATTTTTGCTCTACATGGGATCGCTTGTGCGCAGAATGAAGGCAAAGGCACTTTGGAAAGGAAGTTTATGTTATTATCTGCTGCACAATACGAAAAGGATTTGCGGAAAAGTCATGGGGCTTATCGGAAATGCAGCAGTAGAACTTGCGAATCATAAGTCGTTTTTAGTTCGCACGCTTGGACCGTATCTGCTGTTTTTGCTTGTAAATGCAACATTTCTTCTGGTTGGACATAACGGACTGCTTGGATGGGGAATGGCCCTTATATTTGACATAGCAGTGGGTGTGTATCTTTACCATGGAAATAAAGCGCGTGAAGAAATTTTAAACGGAATTACAAAGATTTGTGACGGGGAAGTAGATTATCAGATAGATACGAAACATTTCTACGGTGAAAATAAGGTAATTGCACAAGCAGTAAATCAAATCGGTGATGCAGTAAACAAAGCAGTGCAGATCAGTATGAAGGATGAGCGGCTGAAAGCTGATTTGATTACCAACGTATCACATGACATTAAAACACCGTTGACATCGATTATCAATTATGTGGATTTGCTCAAACGTGAAAATATCCAAGGGGAAAAGGCGCAGGAATATATCCGCATTTTGGACGAAAAATCCCAGCGTTTAAAACAGCTTACATTAGACTTGGTAGAGGCAAGTAAAATTTCTTCCGGGAATATCACACTCGAGATGAGCGATATTGATGTGAAAGAACTTTTGAAACAGGCAGTCGGAGAATATGAGGATAAGCTGGCAGAAAAGAACCTTATGTTGGTGGAAACTTATCCGGAAGAAAAAATGATTATTCATGCGGATTCAAGACGCATGTGGCGTGTGACGGAAAACCTACTTGTGAATATTTGCAAATATTCCATGGAAGGAACAAGAGTGTATGTAGATGTGGAGAAAGTGACAGAGAATGAAGCAGACCTGGTAGAGATAATCATTAAGAACATTTCAGCTCAGCCGCTTAATATTCCGGCGCAGGAGCTGACAGAACGGTTTATCCGGGGAGATGTTTCACGAAGCAGTGAAGGAAGCGGTCTCGGACTTTCCATTGCCCAAAATCTGATTATTGCGCAGGGGGGAGAGTTTAACATACATTTGGACGGAGATTTATTTAAAGTAGTTATAAGATTTCCGGTAAGATAAATAGCGGCAGTGGTTGTAAGGCGTTTTTGCTTGTGCTAAAATAATCCTCAAAAGGAGGTAACAGCATGAAAAAGAGACAGGGAGTTCTGTTTGCTGTAATGTGCATGTTTTTTCTGTTGTTTACGGGAAGACAAAAAGTGCAGGCAAATGACGAGTTTTGGATGAATGAAATTCAAAAAAAATGGGATTCTTACACTACAGTTGAAGTTCAGGTAGAAAAGGGTGAAAAGTTTTCAATTGCAGAGTGGTCGACTTTTATGAATGGAGATTCGGATGTGGAATATGGAAAAACATCCAAAATATTCAGTAAAATCAAGTATTCCAGCAGTAATAAAAAAGTGGCGTCCGTATCTAAGAAAGGTGTTGTTACGGCAAAGAAGACCGGAAAAACAGTAATACGGTTAAAAAAGGGAAAACAGAAATTAACCTGCTATTTAAAGGTTGTTAAGAAAAACAGTTTAAAAAAACGTGTTTCCAATGCAAAGCAGATGCGTAAAAAAATGAATGCCGTATTTAAACTGTATGGCACGAAGGTGACAGAGAAAAATTATATTGACCTTGTATATGCAGTAGTTGATGCAGAAGCTGTATTGAAAAAACGAACCAATATCCAAAATGGTCTGTACAAAACAAAAAAAGGAACAACCAATAAGATGGTTTTTCCGGAATATCCGAAATATGAAAAAATCAAAAGTAATGTAGAACAGTATCTGATAGATAATTTTGCTTCTGTAGATAATCCGGAATTTCCGCTGATTACAGAACTGGAGTTTTCCGGAAAGAGCGGAACAGCTGTGATTGCGGAAGAATTGTCGGCTTATCATGCATTGGCGTTAAAGCTTAGAGATTGTCCGAATTATCATCTCGATTATAACGGAAAGCCATATAAAGGAATAAAAAGAAACAAGCTTGTCCGTGAATACAGACTGAGCAGAATGAATGAGACAACATACGAAGTTGAGGAATATATTCTGAAAGCTTTTTTTACGGAAGGAAGCAATAAGGCAAAAGTGACTTCTGACGTGGTAATACCGCCGGGAGTTTATAATTTGTCGGAGTACGGAAATGCATTCCTGACAGGTATAACAGTAAAATAAACAAGCGCCCTGCAATTTGCAGGGCGTTTGTTTCGTTAAACAGATGTTCCTTGTTCGTTATACTGGCGAAGAAGTTCATGAATCTTCTCTGTCGGTGTAAGAACATTTTCCATAGAAATGTCATGGTTCATGAAATCGATGATGCTGGCAAGAAATTTGCTCATGTCAGCTTCAACGAAGTATTCACGTTCTTTTACTTCCGGTGAGAGATAATTTAAGTTGGTACAGACTACGCGGTCGAAAACTCCGTTTGCATAGGCTTCGTCAAAGGCTTTCATACCTTCTGTGAAAAGACCGAACGTACAGCAGATAAACACACGTTTTGCTTTCATTTCTTTCAGCTGTTTTGCTGTATCAATCATACTTCCGCCGGATGCAATCATGTCATCGATAATGATGACATCTTTGCCTTCTATATTGTCACCGAGGAATTCATGGGCAACAATCGGATTTTTGCCGTTTACAATCTTTGAATAGTCACGTCTCTTGTAGAACATACCGGTATCAACACCGAGAACGGTGGAGAAGTACACGGCTCTGTCAAGAGCACCTTCATCCGGACTGATAACAATCATGTGGTCTTTATCGATGATTAAATCTTTCTCATATGCAAGAAGAGAACGGATAAACTGATAAGGCGGTGTAAAGTTGTCAAAGCCTTTCAGCGGTGTTGCATTTTGAACACGCGGGTCATGTGCGTCGAAAGTGATAAAATTCGAAACACCCATCTCACTGAGCTCTTTTAATGCGTAAGCACAGTCTAATGATTCGCGTCCGCTTCTTTTGTGCTGACGTCCTTCATACATGAAAGGCATAACGACATTGATGCGGTGCGCTTTTCCTGCGATAGCAGCAATCATACGTTTCAAATCCTGATAGTGATCATCCGGGGATTTGTGATTTTCAAAACCGTTTACTGTATATGTAAGACTGTGGTTGGTAATATCAACGAGTAAGAAAACATCATCACCACGAACAGATTCTTTTAAAATACCTTTGCTTTCGCCGCTGCCAAAACGAGGGCAGGAAGCATTTATTAAGTAGTTGTCAACAGAATATTCACGGAAAGCAGGATCGTCTTTTACGTTGTTATTTACATGCTGACGGAAATCTACAAGATATTCATTGACGCGGTCGCCGAGCTCTTTGCAGCTGTCTAAAGCTAGAATTTTAAGTGGCGCGACCGGAAGTGCGGATTCAAGTTCAACTAAATTTGGCATAAGTACCTCCGAATATTTTATGAAATATTTTTCGTCGCTTATATTTATAACATAGAAACGAAGGAAACTCAAGAAGGTATCAAAAACTTTACAATCTTCGTTGAATATTGTAAAATTATAAAAGTATGCGTGCAGATTTTAGGCGTAAGATAAGGAGAAAAACATGAGTAGTAAAGGTAGAAAGCCGATTGTGGCAGTAGTCGGAAGACCGAATGTCGGAAAATCGACATTATTTAATGCTTTGGCAGGTTCAAGAATATCGATTGTAAAAGATACGCCGGGCATTACACGCGATCGTATTTATGCGGATGTTACATGGCTTAATTATAATTTTACATTGATTGATACAGGAGGTATCGAACCGGACAGCAATGATATCATTTTGTCGCAGATGCGTGAGCAGGCGCAGATTGCGATTGATACTGCAGACGTAATTTTGTTTATGGTGGATGTGAAACAGGGACTTGTCGATGCGGATGCAAAGGTGGCAGATATGCTTCGCCGCAGTCATAAACCGGTCATTCTTGTTGTAAATAAAGTGGACAGCTATCAGAAAATGATGATGGATGTGTTTGAGTTTTACAATCTCGGAATCGGTGAACCTATGGCGATTTCAGCTGTAAACCAGCAGGGTATCGGTGATTTGCTTGACGTTGTAATTTCGCATTTTCCGGAAGAACTTATACAGGCGGAGGAAGATGAGAGACCGAGGATTGCGATTGTCGGAAAACCGAATGTTGGTAAATCTTCGATTATCAATAAGCTTCTCGGTGAAAATCGCTTGATTGTATCGGATATTGCAGGTACAACCCGTGATGCGGTCGATGCAGAAGTAAAATATAATGGCCGGGAGTATGTCTTTATTGATACGGCAGGACTCCGCCGTAAGAATAAAATCAAAGAGGAACTGGAGCACTTTATGATTGTGCGTACGGTTTCTGCAGTGGAGAGAGCGGATATTGTTGTGCTTGTAATTGATGCGGAGGAAGGCGTGACTGAGCAGGATGCAAAGATTGCAGGAATTGCCCACGACAGAGGAAAAGGTATCATCATTGCGGTAAATAAATGGGATGCAGTAGAAAAAGATGATAAGACAATCTATCGTTTTACGGAGAAAATCCGCAAGACGTTAGCCTTTATGCCATATGCGGAAATTACATTTATTTCGGCAAAAACAGGACAGCGTTTGAATAAGCTGTACGATTTGATTGATATGGTTGAGCAGAACCAATCACTTCGTGTGGCAACGGGTGTGCTCAATGAGATTATGACAGAGGCAGTTGCCCTTCAGCAACCGCCGAGTGATAAAGGAAAGAGACTGCGTCTTTACTATATTACACAGGTTGCGGTAAAACCGCCGACATTTGTTATTTTTGTAAATGACAAGCAGCTTATGCATTTTTCTTATGCGCGTTATATTGAGAATAAAATCCGTGAGACGTTCGGATTTCAGGGAACACCGATTCATTTGATTATCAGAGAGCGAAAAGAAAAAGATGCATAGCATTATTTATGAGTTTATGAGAGTTAGGGAGAGACAATTATGATTCGTATTGCATGTTTGCTGATCGGTTACTGCTTCGGTATTTTTCAGACAGCATTTATTTATGGTAAGTTACACGGAATTGACATCAGGGAAAAAGGAAGCGGCAATTCGGGGACGACAAATGCGCTGCGTGTATTAGGTAAAAAAGCCGGTATTATCGTCTTTTTAGGCGATGCTCTTAAGGCAGTGTTTGCGATGGTATTAGTGCATGTACTGTTTCAGGACAGATATCCGGATATGGAGGCACTTCTTCGTATCTATGCCGGAGCCGGTGTAGTGCTCGGTCACAATTTTCCGTTTTATATGGGATTTAAAGGCGGAAAAGG
>JAZQDJ010000002.1:0-7675 GCA_045546735.1 Lachnospiraceae bacterium
CTTCTGGTTTCTGAGCTGCATGTTTGTGTTCAGGTCCAGCATATACGAATAATTTTGTATACATTTCACGTCCTAAAGGTCCTTTTGGAAGCATACCTTTTACAGCGAACTCGATAACTCTTTCAGGATGTTTTGCTAACATTTCTTTTAATGTAGTCTCTTTCATTCCGCCTACATAGTCTGAGTGATGGTAGTAAATCTTCTGATCTAATTTCTTACCTGTTACTTTAATCTTCTCAGCGTTAACAACGATTACATAATCACCTGTATCGATGTGTGGTGTGAAGATCGGTTTGTTTTTTCCTCTTAATACTTTAGCTACTTCTGAAGCTACACGTCCTAATGTCATGTCTGTAGCATCTACTCCATACCATTTTCTATCGATTGTAGCTGGACTAGCCATAAATGTTTTCATCGTGTTACCTCCAAATTAATAACATACTGGTGTTTCTTAAGTTCTCTTCCTCTCTCCGGGGCTAATCGGAATAGAAAGGAAATCTAAGGCTTCCACTCGGGTACTGACGGGGCTATGTCAGCCACTCCACAGGTCGCCACTGTGAAATATTATATTATACGCATCCGCGTGTGTCAACCACTTTTTCCTAAAAATACCTACTTCTCAAACTCATATTTGACAAGCGTCAATCCGCACGCCGGAGCTGTCGGACCTGCCTGTTCCCGATTGCCCGCAGCTAACATCTCCGGAATAAAGGACGACTCCATACGCCCTCTGCCGACCTCCATCAGCGTTCCCGCGATAATCCGGACCATATTATAAAGAAAACCGTTCCCGGTTACAGAAATCGTAATCAGGTTCCCTTCTTTTGCCACAGACAAATCATAGATTGTCCGCACCGTACTTTCCACTTCCGGTTTATACGTTGAAACCGCCGCAAAATCATGTTCTCCGACAAAATGCTTTGCCGCCTCCTGCATCTTTTCCACATCCATCGGGACATATGTAAAATGGCTATAAAGACGAACAAGCGGATTCGGAAACTGCGAGTTGTATATTTTATATTCGTAAGTCTTTCGCGTCGCTACTTTGCGGGGATGAAAATCCAAAGCCACCTCCTCGGATTTTTGGATTTTTATATCCTCCGGCAGACGCTGATTGAGCGCATAAGAAATCTTTTCCGCAGGCATACGTGCCTGTGTATCAAATACTGCCAAATTGCAAAGCGCATGCACTCCCGCGTCTGTCCGGCTCGCACCGATTACCTTAATCTCCTCACCGAGAAGCTGCGAAAGATGTCTATTCAGTTGACCTTCTATCGTATCGCCGTTTGGCTGCACCTGCCATCCGCAGTAATTTGTGCCGTCATAGGCGACTGTCAGCATAACTCTTTTCATTTAAAACAATTTCCCAAGCACAATCACACCGGCCAGATAAAGCAACAAAACAACATATGCAACCACATCTGCCTTGTGATATTTTAAAGGTTTCATCTTTGTTCTGCCTTCTCCGCCCTGATAGCATCTTGCCTCCATGGCCATCGCCAAATCATTCGCACGGCGGAACGCTGATACAAAAAGCGGAACCAAAAGCGGAACCATCGCTTTTATTTTCTTAATCATATTACCGCTGTCAAAGTCTGCTCCACGCGCCATCTGCGCTTTCATAATCTTATCTGTTTCTTCCAAAAGAATCGGAATAAATCGCAGCGCAATCGACATCATCATGGAAATCTCATGAATCGGTACTTTTATTACTTTCAGCGGTCCGAGAAGTTTTTCTAAGGCATCTGTTAATTGATTCGGGGTCGTCGTCAATGTCATGATAGACGAACCGATAATCAGGAAAATGAGTCGCAATGCAATAAAAACCGCACTGACAACACCCTTTTTTGTAATCGTCAGTCCCCAAAAGGTAACAAGCGCCTCTCCCTGCGTCAAAAACATGTTAAATGCCGCCGTAATCAAAAGAAGCACCACAACTGCCTTAAGGCCGCGCACCATATATTTAAAAGGCACGCAAGAGGCTTTAATCATCGCCGCAAGAAAAACAAGTGCAAGCATAAACGGCGCCACTTCTTTATATAAGAAAAGCGAAACAATATATATAATTGTACCAACGAGCTTCACACGCGGATCCAGCTTATGCAGCGCTGATTCCGCCTGGTAATATTGCCCGAACGTAATCTCTCTTATCATAGTTACTCCAATCAATTTCTGCGCGCAGCGCGCAATCTAGGCGCAGTTATGCATGCGCAAGCACGCGAAGAATCTCATCCTTTGCTTCCGCAATTGTTGTCGCGTCCGCGCTCACATCAAAACCATTGTCTTTTAACTGCTGCATGATATAGGTGACAGCCGGCGCAGCAAGTCCGACCTCCTCAAGTTCTTTATAGTGTGCAAACACATCTTTCGGAGCGCCGTCAAGCATAACACTTCCGCCGCTCATCACGATGATACGGTCTACATAGTTTGCCACATCTTCCATGCTGTGCGAAACAAGAATAATTGTCATCCCCGTTTCTGTCTGCAGCTTTTTAATCAATCCTAAAATCTCATCTCTGCCTTTCGGATCAAGTCCCGCTGTCGGCTCATCCAAAATAAGCACCTCCGGCTCCATCGCAAGCACACCCGCGATAGCTACGCGGCGCTTCTGTCCACCCGACAAATCAAACGGCGACTGGTAAAAATAATCATCATCCATTCCGACCATCTTTAAAGCTTTGTACGCGCGAAGCTCAACCTCTTTTTTTGAAAGACCGAGATTTTTCGGTCCGTAACAGACATCTGAAAATACATCCACCTCAAAAAGCTGATGCTCCGGATACTGAAATACAAGTCCGACCTTACTTCTGAGTTTTTTCAAATCGAAATCCTCATCGTATATGTCTTCCCCGTTAAAATATACCGTTCCGCCGCTTGCCTTAATCAGTCCGTTTAAGTGCTGGACAAGTGACGATTTGCCCGAACCCGTATGTCCGATCAAACCGACAAACTGACCGTCCGGAATCACAAGGTTAATATCGGACAACGCCACAACCTCCATCGCCGTTCCGGCTTCATATATGCAATTTAAATGATCAATAATAATCGGCATAAGTTATTTTACCTTCTTTAATTCTTCTATCAATTCCTGTGTTGTGAGAATTCCGCCCGGAAGTTTCACACCTGATTTCTTCAGCTCATGCGCCAAAAGCGTCACCTGCGGAACAGAAAGACGGAGCGATTTAAGTTTTTCTACCTGAGAGAAAATCTCCTTCGGTGTTCCCTGCATCTCTACGCGTCCTTTATCCATGACATATACTCTGTCTGCATGAACCACTTCTTCCATATAATGTGTAATCAGAATGACTGTAATGCCTTCCACTTCATTGAGAGCTCTTACAGCACGAATAACTTCCTTGCGTCCGCTCGGGTCAAGCATCGCTGTCGGCTCATCCAAAATAATGCATTTCGGATGCATCGCAAGCACTCCTGCTATCGACACACGCTGTTTCTGACCTCCGGAAAGACGGTTCGGCGACTTTTTACGGTATTTATACATACCGACCGCTTTAAGGCTTTCCTCGACACGTTCCCAAATCTGTTTCGTCTCAATACCGAGGTTCTCCGGTCCGAAGCCGACATCCTCCTCCACAATCTGGCCGATAATCTGGTTGTCCGGATTCTGAAATACCATTCCGGCACTTTTACGGATGGAAATCAAGTTCTCCTCATCCTGCGTATCTTTTCCATCCACCCACACAGTACCTTCGGTCGGGTAAAGGATTGCATTCAGATGCTTTGCCAGCGTCGACTTGCCGGAACCATTGTGACCGAGAACCGCAATAAAATCCCCCTGCTTAATCTCCATATCCACATGATCGACCGCTGTTGTGATTCCCTCGACATTACCTTCATCGTCGCGTCTGATATATTCAAATACAAGCTTACTCACATCAATAATGTTCATTTTACTTCCTTTGCCTGTGGTTTGTTTTTTCACGCGTTCTATTTTACATGGTTTATCTATGAAATACAAGTAAATTAGATTATAATAAAAATTAACAATTGATAAAAAGTGTCTGAGGTTTGGTTAGCCGCTCTACTTTTTAGCAATTATGAATCCACTTTTCGAGGTATTTTTATATGAAAAAAATCTTAATCACTTCCGGCTTTGTACTGGCAATACTTGTTATTCTTTATGCGCTGACTTCTACAGATAATTCAAATGCATATGATAATGAAAAGATCTCTGTAGAAGAAGGAGAAAAAATAATGATTACAGAAACCGAAAACACAACTGCGAAAGAACCGGCACCGACCGTTCCCGCCGTCACACCGGAGCATGTCGGCAAGTTTGACCCGGCCGCATCCGTCCCGTCTGATCGGACGATTTATGCATACGGTTTTTACTATGAACCACTGTCCGATGAAATCAAAGAAAAAATTACCGGTGTTTCTTTTCATGAAAATGACAATATCACCTATGATGATTTGCGATATTTAGAAGTTTTATATGTGGACTTTGAAGGGAACACACAAAAAGGTGAAATCATCTGCAACAAGGCAATTGCACAGGATCTTTTGGAAATCTTTAAAGAATTGTATGACAATGAATATCAAATTGATAAAATCCGTCTGATTGACGAATACGGCGGAGATGACGATCTTTCCTGTGACGACAACAATACATCATGCTTTAACTACCGTGTCGTCGGCGGAACAGACAGTCTTTCTAAACATGCACTCGGATTGGCCATTGATATTAATCCGTTCCAAAACCCTTATATCACGTATCCAAACGGCGTTGAACGCATTTCACCGGTGGGAAGCGAGCCTTACGCAGACCGCAGCAGCGGACTTCCACACATGATATTGGAAGGCGACCTTTGCTACAACTTATTTATCGAGCATGGTTTTACTTGGGGCGGCCACTGGAAAACACTGAAAGATTATCAGCATTTTCAGAAGACGTTTTAAACCTAAAGTTTTTTGAATTATTTCTGCGAACTTTTTCGCTCCTATCATGTTTGAATCCGATTCCTCTTGCATTTTTACAAATCAATCGGAGTTATGGGCCTTCATGCATCCGATATATTTTAAATTATATATAAAAATCGGTAGACTCAGTGCAAAAGACAAATCCATTCAAAAAGCAGTAATAATACAAACAAAAAATCGCTTAAACCTAATGGTTTAAGCGATTTCTCTTTTCATTATACTAACTCAAGTAATACTTCCATAGCAGCGTCACCTTTACGCTGACCGATCTTAACGATACGAGTGTATCCACCCTTACGCTCTGTATATTTCGGAGCGATTTCGTCAAACATCTTAGCTACCATGTCAACTTCTTTTGTTCCTCTCTTCTTACCTGCATTTTCAGCCGGTACTTCTTTGATCGGATATAATACCTGAAGCATCTGACGTCTTGCATGAAGTCTGCTTGGCTTATCTTTTTTGATTGTTTTTTCTACTTCATCGTAAACTGTAACTTTCTTTCCATCAACGACTTCTTTTACTCTCTTGCCGTCTTTGTCTTTGCGGGCAACTTTAGCAGTAACTGTTACTTCTTCATAGTTGTCTTTCTCTTTTACAGCTAATGTGATGAGCTTTTCAGCCATCTTCTGAACTTCTTTTGCTTTAGCTTCTGTTGTAACGATCTTTCCGTTGTATAAAAGATTTGTTACCTGGTTTCTAAGTAATGCTTTTCTCTGGTCAGATGTTCTGCCGAGTTTTCTGTACTTTGCCATTTTTGTGTCCTCCATTCATGGTGTATCCGGCATTGCTCTTTGGGCTTATATACCGAACCGTTTTTTGTTCCATTTAGAGCAGGCACGCAAATGCTCATCGGGCTTATTTCGCGTGTCTATTCTGTATCAGATCAAGGTTTATTCTTCGCTGGAATTCAGCTCTAAACCAAGTTCTTTTAATTTTGCTAACACTTCTTCGAGTGACTTACGACCTAAGTTACGAACTTTCATCATGTCATCCGGAGTTTTGTTTGTCAGCTCTTCTACCGTATTGATACCGGCTCTCTTTAAGCAGTTGTAAGAACGAACAGATAATTCTAATTCGTCAATGCTCATCTCAAGAACTTTTTCTTTCTCGTCATCTTCTTTCTCAATCATTACTTCAGCTTTCTGAGCACTTTCAGAAAGGTCGATGAAGAGACTTAAATGCTCGCTGAGAACTTTTGCTGCAAGGCTCACTGCTTCATCCGGAGCCAACGTGCCATTTGTATAAACATCTAATGTAAGCTTATCAAAGTCTGTTACCTGTCCGACACGGGTATTTTCTACAGTCATGTTTACTCTCTCTACAGGAGTGTAGATTGAGTCAACAGAAATCACGCCGATAGACTGATCTTCTGTTTTGTTCTTTTCAGCACTTACATATCCTCTGCCTTTTGTAATGGTCAGTTCCATATACAATTTGCTCTCTTTACCGCCGCTGAGTGTAGCGATAACCTGGTCAGAGTTGATAATTTCGATATCTGAATCACACTGAATATCAGATGCTCTTACAACACCTTCGCCTTCAAACTCGATATAAGCTGTCTTAGGCTCATTGGTTGAACTTGTGTTCTTGATTGCAAGACTCTTTAAATTCATAATGATTTCAGTTACATCTTCTTTTACTCCAGGGATGGAACTGAACTCGTGAAGTACACCTTCGATTTTAACCTGGCTCACTGCTGCTCCCGGAAGTGAAGAAAGCATAATTCTTCTTAAGGAGTTTCCTAATGTGATACCATAGCCGCGCTCTAACGGTTCTACCACGAATCTGCCATACTTTTTGTCTTCTGAGATTTCTGCAACCTCAATGTTAGGTCTCTCAAAATCAAACACTGTAAATACCCTCCTTACAATAAATTCTTACCTATGTGAATTATATCTTATACTAATTATTTAGAATATAACTCGACGATAAGCATCTCGTCTACAGGTACATCGATCATTTCTCTTGCAGGAAGTGATTTCACAGTTCCTTTTAATCCGTCGATATCCTGATCAAGCCATTCCGGAACTAATCTTCCGCCTGTAACTTCCACGATATCTTTGTATCTCTGTAAGCTCTTAGATTTTTCTCTGATTTCAATCACATCGCCTGCTTTGATGAGGTAAGATGGGATATTTACACATTTGCCGTTTACTAATACGTGCTTGTGTCCTACAACCTGTCTTGCTTCTCTTCTTGTTCTTGCAAAGCCGAGACGGAAGATTACGTTGTCTAATCTTCTCTCAAGGATAACCATTAAGTTTTCACCTGTCTGACCCTTCATCATATCAGCTTTTTCATAGTAAGTACGGAAAGGTTTCTCAAGAACACCGTAGATGAATTTTGCTTTCTGTTTTTCACGAAGCTGAAGACCATACTCGCTCATCTTCTTGTTTGCTCTTACAAGCTGACGTTTTGATTTTTTGTCATATCCAAGATAGCTTGGCTCAAGACCAAGTGATCTACATCTTTTTAATACAGGAACTCTGTTTACTGCCATTTTCTTTTCCTCCTAATATTGTTTACAGTGCACACGCACTTTCTTCCAACATACTTTTTAAACTATAATAAAAATCCGAATCCAGTCTTAGTACATACAAGACTACACACGACGACGTTTCGGCGGGCGACATCCGTTATGAGGTACAGGAGTTACGTCACGGATACTTGTTACTTCAAGACCACAAGCCTGAAGAGCACGGATTGCTGCTTCACGACCCGAACCCGGTCCTTTTAC
>JAZQDJ010000003.1:0-27362 GCA_045546735.1 Lachnospiraceae bacterium
TTCTTCGAATTTAAAAGTCAACTCTCCGCCTTTCATAGTAGGGTGTAGTCCGTATGCCCACTCAATATCAAACAGCATATGAAGTGCGCTGAATATATTGGCAACATCAGAATCAGATAAAGCATAAAAGCTGACATTGAGGTTGTTGGCTATATTTAATAGTGTTGCTGCATCCGGATATCTGTTACCAAGTTCATAGTTACAGATGGTGGATTCATTTAATCCGCATTTATCCGCTAATTCCTTTTGTGTCATATCAGATGCAATTCTAAAGTTTCTAATCAAATAGCCTACCCGGTAAAATATTTACTCTAAATATCTGCTTGCACACGTAGTTGTTTTTATTTTTTAACAATAATGAAGTTAGGTGGTATAATTATATATAGTATAACAGCAATAATATAAAAAAGAAATGTAGATCAATTTACACCAGCATTTTTATTCAAAAATAGAAGAATTTAGATATATATGATATTATAGGGTCAAATTTTATAATTAATTATGTCATACCACCAATTGTCCTCTAAATTGGACATCCTTTGCTATAGTATTATCGCTATAATACTATGGAGGTGCCTGAAATGATATTGGCAGAAAAAATATTTAATTGTTTCAAACAGCAAGAGTCTTTTACGTTAAGTGACGCATATCAGAAAAATAATGATAAACCGCACGAAACAATCCGCGCAAGGATATATGAGAATTTAGGGATTCGTTTTGAAAGAATTGCAAAGGGAATCTATAAGACACTAGATACAGAAGAAACGTGCATTCTATTAGAAGGTGATGGTAGAGATTTATCCATGCTTGCGGATAATAGCGTCGATTGTATTTTTACAGACCATCCTTGGTTGGATTTGAAATCAAACAAGGGAGGAACCAGAGCTTTTGCGGAATATGATTGTTTTAAGTATACATTTGAAGATTTTAAGGAAAAAGCCAGAGTGCTTAAAGATGGATGTTTCTTGGTGGAGTTACTTCCGGCAGAAAATGAAAATAATTACGAATACTTATATCAGATTAAGCAATATGCAAAAGAAGCAGGATTTATTTATTATTCAAAGGTACCTTGGAAAAAGGGAACTTTTGTTAGCAATACCGGAAGAAAAGCAAAGAATAATCAAGATGTAATGATTTTTTCGAAAGGAAAAGCAAGAAATATGCGGTACGATAAGAAGAAATCTGATATTACAGGTACTGATTGCTATATGAGTGGATGCAATGGTATGCTACCAACAATGTTTGATGTGCAACCTGTTCCAAAGAATAAGAAGATACATCAAAGCGAATTACCCTTAGCATTATGTGAACAAATACTGCAATATGTTACATATGAGGGAGAAGTTGTTTTAGATTCGTTTGCAGGTAGTGGTGTAATTGGAGAAGCTGCTTTGAATATAAAGCGAAACTGTATACTAATTGAGATATTAAGAGAAAATATTGATAAAATTAAAAAGCGGTTTGAAAATAATACAGTATTTAAACCGATAATGGAGTTGTAACATGAATCTACAAATGGATGCGGAAATTGCTTTGGCATATAATAGTAATTCGCAGAAAATACGAGTAATTACAGAACATTGGGTAGGTAATAATTTATTCTGCCCATATTGCGGAAGTGTATACATAAGTCACTTTGAAAATAACAGACCAGTAGCAGATTTTTATTGCCCTAAGTGTGCAGAAGAATATGAATTAAAGAGTAAGAATACGTCTATAAGCAATAAAGTTACAGATGGTGCTTATGACACCATGATACAGCGAATAAACGCAGTTAATAATCCTAATTTTTTCTTTATGCAATATGGCAAAACGGATTTAAGAGTAAAGAATTTTGTAATGGTTCCTAAGCATTTCTTTGTTCCTAATATCATTGAAAAGAGAAAGCCACTTGCAGAAACAGCGAGAAGAGCGGGATGGGTAGGTTGCAACATTGTATTAAAAAATATTCCTGATGAGGGTAGAATTTATATTGTTAAGAATGAAATAGAACAACCTATAAAAAATGTAATCGCAAAAGTGGAAAAAACAGATTTTATTAAAGAATACAATCTGAATGCGCGAGGTTGGATTTTAGATGTATTAAATTGTGTAAATGTGATTGAGAGTTCAGAATTTACATTAAACCAGATGTATGAGTTTGAGCAGATATTAGCACCGAAGTATCCCAATAATCATCACATCAAAGATAAAATCCGTCAGCAGTTGCAGATATTGAGAGATAAAGGGATCTTAGAGTTTTTAGGAAACGGGCGATATAGAAAAATTTAGATATTAAAGAAGCAAAAAGTATTAAGAAATAAAAGAATTAATAAAACTCGCACCACTGGTGCGAGAAATGGAGATGCGCATGGAAAAGAATGAGATTGTAGGATATGAGCTTTTAGTGAATGATCTGAAGCAATTAATTCAAAAAAAGCAATATCATGTATTGCAAATGATAAATTCTGAAACCATAATTTGTATAGGGAAATCGGTAAAGAGATTTTTAGACAGCAACAGAAAAAGGGCTGGGGAAAGTCCATTGTTCAAGTGTTATCAACTGAATTGCAAAAAGAGTTTCCAGGGGCCAAGGGATATTCAGCAGCAAATTTGTGGAGAATGCGTAACTTTTATTTGCAACATACCAATTACGTAATACATTGCCGGATGATATGAAGGCAATGCTACCGGAGCCTGAAGAGATTGCGAAACGATTGGGGATATTCGAAGAATGATTCGGGGGGAGTATCTTAAAGCAACAATGACAATACAATCTCTTGAAACACCAAGCATTGTGTACAATTGCAGCTAAAAGGTTATGCTTCATAGTGAGAGTGATGCCATTGCAGATTTAATAAAACGTATGGAAGAAATCAAGGTGGAATTGAAGCAGGAACTTTTAAAAGACAGATAGCCTACCGACTATCTGTCTTTTTTATATACCGCAAGTTTAAAAAGCCAAATATCAGAAAATCATGTGCTATAGTTATCTTAGAAACAAAATTCAAAGGAGGATGGCCTATGAACAAATTCTTTTACAGTGAGCTCAGAAGATGCTGCAGTGAAATTAAAAGCCTCGGTGAGGATAAAGCTAAAACTGCGAAGGTCGCAGATGCTTATGAGCGGGCGATATATCTTGCGGATACGGCCAGAAAGGAAGGTCTGCTTGCGCTTGAAGAGGCGGTAGAAAAAATGGATTTCAGTGACCGTACATTGGCATTTTTGAGAGATGGAATTATGCTGGTTACGGATGGAACGGAACCGGAGATTGTAGATGAAATGGGCATGAATCAAATTGCTGTAAATGTTCCTTCCGATTACGATGGTCTGATTTTACTTTTATACCACAAGGCGGTCCTTCTGATTCAGGCAGGAGTAAATCCGCGGCTGATGGAAAGTTACTTAATGTCTATGGTACCGGCGTTTATTGCTGAGGAAATGCGAGAAAAAAGCAGGGAAATAGAAGAGCGGAAAATGAAAGAAAAGAAGAGCCGGGTGGAACTCCTTTGTGAAGATGACGGAGAGATTGATGAAAAGAGCTATTACATTACCGATCAGGCGGCGCTGGCCATTTTGGCATTGTCGAACAAAGAGATGCAGAGAGTTTTACGGGATGTGGACCATTATGAATTGATGCTGGCAATGAAAGGTCTTCCGGGAAAAGCCAGAAAGAGAATTTTTGACAGTATGTCGCAAAGACTCAGCGGAATGGTAGCAGAGGATATGCATTTTGTCGGTCCGGTTCCGATGAAGAATGTGGAAGAAGCATGTGTGAAGGTTATTAAGATTCTGATGAAACTGGAAGATTCGGGAGAAATATATCCGCATGATTTTTCGAAGTTACAGATCATTATTGATATGTATGAAATAAAACAAAAAGAAAATCAGGAGCTGCGTAAGAAGTATAAAGAGCTGTATGATATGTTAAATCAAATTTACAGGTCATAAAAGAGATGAGGGTCAGTTATGTTGGAGCTAAATCAAAATACAAAAGATGCATGGATACCGCCGTGTGTCAGCGAGAAAGAGAATATATGTCCGGAATATGAGGAGAGCTTTGTGATATTTTGTACAGAGCCTTATATTGATGCATATTATATTTATTATGATGCTGAGACTGACCCTGTTACCAAATCTATGAAGCGCTTTTCCTTTCACGAGGGTTATAGATGGAGTTACGAGGATGAGCAGTTTTTTGAAGAAAAATGCCTGGGCAACGACAAATTATATTTTAATTCTGATAGGATGGATGAGATTTTTGAATATTACTCAGAGAAATATCCGGATTGGAAATTAAAAAGATATTACACAAAGTCCATGAGGCTGCTTGACCATATTTATCATTGTATGAGAAGAGATTCGGCAAAGGAAATGCTGTATAAGGCAGGTCTTGATGAATTGGCGGTAAATGTAGGATTGCTGGAAGAAATTGATTTGCTGTCAAGCAAGCCTTCCGATCTTTATGACGGTGTTTCCATGAGAGCGCTGAGGGCATTGAACTGCACGGCAGGTGCCTATTTTTTATCAAAGGAATATAACAGGAAATTTGTGAAGGAATTACAGGTGAAATATCCGAAAATTTTTGATGAAAAGTTGAATGAGGCGCAGTGCAGATATCTGAATTATTTGATAGGCGGAGATCTTACCGTCGGAGAGACAGGAAGATTGTTTGAAGCCAGAAGAAAGCAACTTAGAGGTATGTGGGCTCCGGCGCAGTATCAGATGTTTATTCAGAAGGAAAAAGAAATGAATGCAATGAATGAGCTTACATCGATTGACCCGATTTATAAAGATTTTGTGGAAAAGAAAGGTGTAGACAAAAATAAAATTCTGGAGCTTAAGTATTATTTAATCCGGAAAAGACAGGAATATGATGCCCGGATCCGTCGTTCGAACAGAAAGCGTAACCCGGATTGGGAGGAGAGGAATCACGGATATGTTGTCAGGTATCCTCAGACCATCAATGATTTTTGCCGGGAAGCGATTTATATGTCGAATTGTCTGCTGACGTATGTCGAGGCTTATCTGCATAATGATACAACCATTCTTCTTATGAGGAAGACGGACAATTATAATGAGCCGTTTATCACAATTGAAATATTTGATAAGCGTTTAGTGCAGGCGTACCACAGATTTAATGAGGATTGCACGCAGGAAGAGGCGGAATGGATTTTAGATTATTGCCGCAGGCATGAAATTGATCTCGGCGAGTTTGTGTTTGACCGTAATATAGATATGTTATTCTGATAGGATATACCACCCCCGAAAAGTGTGACTTTTCGGGGGTTTTGCTGCAGAAGATTTTTATGGAATATATACCCCCAAAAAAATGTCCGTAGATTTTGCGGACGCTAAAAAATGGTGGGATATACTGTACACATGCAACAACAAACAAGCAAAACAAGGAGGTAAAAAACTATGGAAAAATTTAATATCGGAAGTCGTACTTTTGCACAGGGCGTGAGCGTTTCTAACGATACACATGCAACAGGTTTGAACAATAATGACTTGATTATCGGAGGGAGTGGTTCCGGAAAGACAGGAACGTATGTCAGTGAACTGCTCATGGCTCCGTACGGAAGCATGATTATCTCGGACACAAAGAGACTTTTGCACCGTATGTTCAGGCAGTACCTGGAAGACAAGGGGTATAAAGTATATGTACTTGATTTTGTCGATCCGGAAAACAGTATAGGGTACAACCCGCTTAAGTACATTCGCAGAAACGAGTTTGGTGAACCAAACGAGGCGGACATCATGAAACTGGCAGCAGCGATTATGCCTATGCTTGATGCAAGTGAACCGTTCTGGGAAAAAGCTGCAACGCGCTACATTGCAATTCTGATTGGTTATGTGCTTGAGGTAGCCATTGAGGAAGAACAGACAATGAAGACAGTATGCGAGGTACACCGTATGCTGCAAAAAGAGAGCGGAAAAAGAAAATTTGAGGCTTGGGCGAACGGAAATCCGACAGCTTTCGCAGCGCGCAAGTACCAGCAGATGATAGAGTCCTCAAAGGCAGAAAAAATGTGGAGCTCTATTATGGAATTTGTTAATCAGGGGTTAGACGTTTTTGATTTCAGGGAATATGACCCGATTTGGGAAGGCGAAACGACGATTGACATAGAGAGAATCGGGCGTGAAAAGACCGTTCTTTTTGTCAACAGTTCTGACAATGATCCTTCTATGCATGCGCTCAGCTATATTTTCAATATGCAGGTGATGCAGGTGCTGCTTGAACAGGCGGACCACAACAGAAGCGGAAGGCTGGAAGTACCGTGTCGTCTTGTGCTGGATGATTTTGCGGCGGCGGCTAAGATAGAAGGCTTTGAAAACCTGATTTCGATTATCCGCTCAAGAGATATCAGTGTCAGCATTATCATCCAGAGCTTATCGCAGCTCAAACATATGTATTCGCAGGAAAAAGCGGATACCATTATCAACAACTGTGCGCACGTGCTTTATCTTGCAGGAAAAGACCGTGACACCATGCAGTATGTGGCCGACTACTTAAACCAGACGATCCACACGGTTCTGAAAATGCCGAAGGATAAAGCAGTGTTTATCGAAGAAGGTGCACAGGCAAAAGTTGTAACAAAATTGGTTCCGTACAAAAATATACCGAAAGAAAATTGCACAGTCGGTGTAAGTAAATAATGAAGGAGGGTAAACATATGCCAAATTTGATTAAAGAAAGTGTAAGGGGAATGGAAGTTTTAACACCGGAGGATTTGCTGTTTACGAACAGGGAAATCTTCCTGACAACAGGAGTGGACAGCGAGACTTCCAACAAATTGATCAAACAGCTCATGATTTTGGAAAAACTGGACAACAGTGCTGAAATCACGCTCTACATTAACAGTCCGGGAGGTGAGGTTGTAAGCGGTCTTGCGGTTTACGACTTTATCAAACTGATGAAAGCACCGGTGCGGACTGTGTGTATCGGAACTGCAGCAAGTATGGGGGCTATTTTGTTCCTGGCAGGGAAAAAGAGAGAAATGCTGGAACACACGCGCCTGATGATTCACGACCCTGCATACAGCGGTGGTGACATGGCGGGCAAAAAGCCTCACGAGTTACAGGTTTATGTAGATAAACTCAAGCAGAGCCAGGAAATCGTTGCAAAGATTATTGCCGAGAAAACCGGAAAGACGCTTGAGGAAGTCTACGAGAAAACACGTGATGATACATATTTTAACGCCGAAGAGGCGATAGAATATGGGTTAGCAACAGGTATCTTTGGAAGTCCGAACGCTAACAAAGAGTTTCTCGGCTGACGAAAAGGGGGCTCATGTAAATGAGCCCTTGAAAATTTTATTTTAAGGAGAGAAAAGGGAGTGTTTCAAAATGAATGTGGAGGCAGAATATAATTTGTATGATATGCGAAAAGAATTAAAGACAATTGAAGAGTATATGCTGGGGCTGCGCACTCCGGTAGCGCATTATATTTGTGATGAAAGCGGAAAGGTTTCTGATGAAAAAATTGCTGAGTTCACGAAAAGGGTAATCAACAGAGAATGTATGTTGTTTGGTTGCGATGTCGGTATTTCGGGATGTTTGAAACGCTACTATGAAGTGCTTTTCTATCTTCTTTTCCGGACATTTGATCCATATGACAAAGTTCTTTATCTTTCGGATGTTTTGGAAATTACAAAGAGCTTACAGAAAGATTATCGGAATCATGATGAATTTCTTATGCGTGAAGCGGGACGTATCGGATGCCACAAAGGTTTTTTTGAACAGATGCAGACAAGCTACAGGCTTTTGGGCGGGCGTCCTCTGACCGAGGGCATGACATCGCAACGTATGGATCGTATGGTGGAGTCTTACAATAGGAAAAATGAATTGATGGAAAAGTGGAAAAGCGAAAGAGAAAGTTTCCGTAGGGAATTGCGCGTGAAATATGAAGGTTACGGAATCGAAGGTTTTGACACTTACTGGGATGCTCTTGCCAATGAATATTGGTACAAATATCCGGAGGCAATTATTCCGGAAGAAGACCGCATAGAGGAGGAAGATGATCTTTCGTTAACGTATAGCAGAAGAGAGGAACGTTATCTTACGAGAGAAGAGGAGCGCGAGTGGATACGGACTGAGGAGGACCGGAAGAAGGCGTGGATGGAGTCGTTTGAGAATCCTCAGGAGTATCTTGATGCTTACCGTGAATTTTGTGAACTCAATTGGTGCGTCGATGTGATTGACTGCAAAGGAACATTGGAAGAGCATTTGCTCGGAATTTTAGAGTATGACGGTTTTAATAAAATAGGAGACGATGATAGATTCCTGCGTCTGCGTGCAGAGCTTAACAGATGCAAAAAAATTGCAAAACGACAATTTTAACGAGGAGGAAGAATGTTTAGAGACGAAATGTTCAGAGAACTGCGAGATGAACTTGAGGTGTACGGACGGCTGAAAAAGAGTGGAAAAACACCGAAAGAACCTGTTTTGTGCAGATATATCAGGGATAGGCATGAGAAAGATATTCGTCTGGTAATCAGAAAATATCGGTTTCAATTGCAAGAAGCAAAAAAGCAGCAGTCCACTTTGAAGTACAGAAGGGAACTTGGTGCGTATCGTGAGGCGATGCTGGACTTTTTGGAAAGTTTTCAAAAGTACGGGGCGGATACAAAAGAGAAGTTTTGTGAACTTTTGGAAGCTCCAAACGCAGCGTCGCTTAAGGAAGCTGTACAGATTTGCCGAAAAGATGAAATATGTATCAGCACATTAGAAGAGATAGATGCGGTTGCGCAGGAAATTCTTTCTCTTCGGAATAAACTCTGGAAAACAGAACCGTATATTTCTTTGCAGGAATTGTATTGGGATTATAAACTTTCAAAGATATCGCAGCAGGAGCTCTTGGGTGTGATGCAGAAGGTGCTTAATGCGAATCGCAAGTATTGTCTTTCCCGCGAATATCGGGAAGTATTGAATGCCCCGGATGTTTTGCCGGGGGATATTGACTGTATCACGGAGGAAGTTCTTTCGGCAATCCTGGTGGCAGAGGCAAAGGATTTTCTTTATAACTCGGGTTACGGACAGGATTCCGGAAGCAAGAAAAGTGTATCACGCAGACAAGATCATATGCTTGATTTGGTCGAAATGTATTTGGAAAAAAACACAGGTCCGGGAACATTGTCTGAGGATGAATGTTTTGTGACCTATGACAAAATGCTGGAAGAGAAAAGAGAAAATATTTTTCTCCCGCTGCAAATCGATACAAGTTCAGGTGCGGGTCTTTATATTTTGGGTAAAGATTATTTGGAAGGCGCGGTGCTTGAGAAGGCAGAAGAGGAAGGGTATAAAACAAATCTTGACTGCCATTTCTGTTATCTTTACTGGCAGGATATCTGGGAAGAATGCGGTGAGATTTTGGTGTCTATGCAGGTACAGTCATTTGGTGATGACTATGATGCGGCAAAGAAGGTATTTGATGAAAAACGAAAAGTCTTTGATGCTTTTACTTATGCGAACGGTGAGTATGTGCCGGGTGTGAGCGGATATGTGAGTAAGTATTTTGAGAGACCGAAAAGCGATTATTTGGCTGACCGTAAGAAAACAATTACGGCAAGGCAAAAGGCAGAGGCACCGGGGAAATGAGAGGATTAACCAAACTGTGCTACAGTGTCAGAGTTTGCAAGAAAATAGTTGATTTTGTCGTAATATATATGGAACTATATACCCCCGAAAAATTTGCATTTCGGGGGTGTCATTTTTTAGAAAAACGGAGGAACAGCTATGGACAGGTTATTACAGAGTTACAGAAATGATGAGGCAGCAATTGAGGATATCATTGTTGCAAGAAAGGCGTTGGTTGATTTTTACATAACAACGGTCCGGTATGCTTTGACGGCGGCTGTCAAAAATTCGGAATCTGAAATTTCTCTTGACGCATATGATGCAGCAGTAAAAGGCGTAAAAACCTTGAACGCTATGTGCATGGAAAAAGGGATTGAGCCGGGCAGTAAAGTTGTAGTTTGTGACGATGTATGTTAATTTTTAGATGATGATATAAACAGATGGAGGACAGTATGACAATTTATTTTGATTTGGACGGAGTGCTTGCAGATTTTGAAGGGTATATCAGAAAGAATGATATTTTTTATGTACCTCATGAAACAAGGGATAAGGCGGCAGATGAGCGCATGTGGGATGAGATTAAGAAGGTGGATCGATTTTATTTTCAGCTGGAACCGATGAAGGGCTCTTTAGAACTTTTTCGGAGACTGAGTGAAAAATACCGCTGCGAGATTTTGAGTGCAATCCCAAAACCGCATTGGGGGATTGTCGGAGCGGAAGAAGACAAGCGTGAGTGGGTCGCAAAGTATCTCGGCGAGGATGTAAAGGTAAACATTGTTTACCGCGAGCAGAAGAAAGATTTCGCAAAGGGTACTCAAAGTGTTTTGGTGGATGACTATGAAAAGAATATTCGTGCATGGGAAGAATTCGGCGGTACGGGAATTTTGTTCCGGAGCGCGGAAGACTTCGATGAGAGCGTGATAGAGAAACTTTTGTAAAAATACATATAGAGTGTAAGGGAGTGCTGCAAAACAAGTTTTTGCAGTGCTTCTTTTTTTATGAGAAGGAGGCAGCATGGCGGATTATACAAAGCTTGCACTTGAAATCGTGAAGTTTTTAAAGAAATGGAATCTTTGGGAAGGAGTAAAAATTTATACAGGGGGATGGTGCTATTCGGTCGGATGTGAGGATGATGTGACAGACGGAATCAGCGGTTTGTGTAAGGAACCGTGCAGCAGCGAAGAGGTTGATATATATACTTCAGGAATTGTGGGCCGTGACTGTTACGGAAATATAGAGAGCGAAACATTTGCAAATCCGGCGCATCTGCTGGATATGACGTTTATGGGACCGCTGAGTACGCTGTTGAATAAATTTCAATATGGGGTGGACTTAAATGACCTTCCGGAGGAAACAAAGGAGTATCTAAAAGACGAGCTGCAGTATATACTCGTGGATTCCGAGGAGGAGGACAGGAGAAATGAAGAGTATTTTGCATATATGGAGCGGAAAAATGGCTGGGATCCGATGATTTTTGATTCCTATGAGGAGTATCTGGAATTAGAGAGGGGAGATGCGCTCGAGCTTGATGATGAGGAAACGGAGCATGTAGAATTTGCGTCCAGAGAAGAGTATCAGGATTTTATTGAACGTTCCATACAAAAGAGAGAGCAGCAGCTATTGGAGGAACTTTATTTTGATACGGAGGATTGCGAAGTAATTACTCCTAAGGAAGGGTGGTTATTGGCAGAGTATATCCACAGGGAATTTATAGAACTGCTTGAATGCTACGGACTTTGGTATGAACAGGGTTTTTCGTGGACCCTTACAACTTACAGAAAAGGAGAATAAAATTATGGAAACATATAAAGTAATGAATTGGAATATTGCACAGGCTACAAACAAAAACGGGACAAACAGGATTGCGGATTTGGTCGGAGAAACAATCGGAGAGCACAATCCGGATTTACTTGTGCTGACAGAGTTTTGTGATTGTAAGAATTCGGAGGTCTTTTTGGAACAGCTGTCACAGAAAGGATATGACTGGTATACAAGAAAAGAAAAGTATTCGAAATACAATCATCAGAACAAGATACTGCTTGCATGGAAAAGGGAGCTGTTTTCGCCGACGGGAGAGGCACCTATGCATTCCTATACAAATTGGACCAACAATATACCGAATTTTGCCCGGATGACACTGGAAAGTAAACCGGGAAGTAGATTGACCTTGGCAGGTATGAGAATTACTATGGGTTCTAAGATAAAGAGTCCGAAAAGAGCCGGAGATAAATCGTTGGAGCAGCAGTATCAGGAGCAGGCAACATTGCGCAAAAAGCAGATGGAGTATGTCATGGAAAAGCTGTCAGATTGTGACAGAGTTTTATTGACCGGAGATTTTAATAACTATCGCAAGGGAACGACGTGCATCGATTGGAACATCGGAAAGTTAAATTGCGCAGATGAATCATACAGAGTATTTACTCCGGAAGGGCAGAGCATACATGAGGAGAAAGCAAGAAGCCGGGAGTATGAATTTGCTGAGGATCATTTCCTGGCGAAAGGATGCAGCGTTGAAAATTACGTTTACAATCGTGATTTTGTAAAGCGGTGTCCGCAGATTTATGCGGAAGGAAAAGATTTCAGCACAACCCGGATTGTGAATGGAAAGTTAAAAATAGATTGGTGTGTTCCGGTCGGAATCGGATTTCCGGATCATGCAGTTCTTCTCGGTGAACTGATAATCGGAGACAAGGAGGTGTAAAAGACATGGTGTGGGGCGTAGATTTTGACGGAACACTTTGCTATTCAAACTGGCCGGGGCTTGGAAATCCCAATCTTTCTTTGATTGAAAAATTAAAGATATTGCAGGAGAGAGGAGATAAGCTTATTTTATGGACGTGTCGTGAAGGGCAGCAGCTCGATGCGGCAGTAGAATGGTGCAGAGGTTACGGCCTTATGTTTGATGCCGTAAATGATAATCTGCCGGAAAATGTCGCAAAGTATGGAAATAATTCGCGCAAAATTTGTTGTGACTATTATATTGATGATAAAGGAGTGAATCCATGTATTTTGTATTTTCAGATGTTCACGGACATAGCGAGTTGATGAAAAACAGAATAGAGCAAATTTTACCTTACTTAAAAGAAGGAGGCAGCAGGCTGATTATGCTGGGCGATTATATTGATCGGGGAAGAGAAAGTTTCCATTGTCTGAAGATGGCATATGATCTGCAGAAGGAGTTCGGTGAGGAAAAGGTCATTGTGCTGGAAGGAAATCACGAGATGTGGTTTCGGGAATTTCTTTTTGAAGATGAAGATGTGTGGCTGGCAGAGGATAAAGATTTTTCAACGACAAGGACATTTCTGACAGAGCTTCAGAGAGAAGAACTTAAGGAAATCGACATTCATAATGAGAAGATTCTCTTTGTTAAAAAATGTATTTTGGAAAACCATAAGGAGCTGTTGGATTGGATGAAACATCTCAAGGCTTTTTATGAGACCGAATCACAGATTTTTGTACATGCGGGTGTGGATGAGGATATTCCAAAAGAGGAAGCTGCGTGGTGTACGTGGGCGACACCGGAATATATGTTAGTCGGAAAGTGTCCGCCGACAACCGGGTATTTTTATAAGGACGTAATCGCAGGACATGTTGCGGCTTCATCAGTGGCAGGGGACTGCTCTCTTGAAGGGATATACTTTGACGGGAAGAGCCATTTTTATATTGATGGTTCGACAACGCGCACGCAAAGTCTGTTATGTCTGGCATATGACGAGAAAAAGAAACAGTATTACGAGTTTACGGAAAGCGGAGAATTTAAGGAGATAAAGAGATGAAAGAATTAAAAAAAGATAAGTAAGTTTGAAGAAAGGAGAATAGATATGCCTGAATTTATTGTTGTAATGGGAACCGGAGGATGTGGAAAGTCTACGTTTATAAAGAAACATTTTGCTGATAAGGACGCAGTATTTCTTGATATTTTTGATTATCAGCAGAGAGCGTACGATGAAAGCGGCAATAAGGATTGGATGTCATTTGATGAGCAGTATCGGTGTTTATACCGGGCGAATGAAGATTTTCTGCAGGATGCGCTGGCGTATCTTTTGCAAGGATGCAATGTTGTAGCGGAGCATACATTTTACAAGGCAAAGAGGAGGATGGCCTGTCTTGATGAAATCAGAAAACTGCCGGATGTCACAGTCACATTTTACGTGCTCTGTGCAGACGGAAGAGAACCGTTCCGGTTGGTGGAATTTCCGAACCCTGCAGAGGGGATTGATCGGATTTATGAGTTGTCAGAGAGCGGAATCAGGTTAAGAATGGATCCGCCTTGCCCGCAAATGCTTGATACAGCGCGCAGGGAGATACAGGATGAAAAGGAGCGTATGCATCGGGAAGGTGAGGAAAAAGAAAAGCGCCTCCGATTGCTTGAGAGCATGAAGACGCGCCCGTTTTGGCATTATTGTGAAGTGTGCGGTAAAAAAGAATATATCACAGCAGATGATGCCTTTAAAAAGGGATGGGATTATCCGCCGCACTTTGGTGCTTTTGGTATGTTAAGTCCGCGCACCTGTGAAAACTGCGGCATAGAAAATACACTTTTTTGGAAAATACAGACAGAAAGCAGACTTCCGATTGTAATAGAAAGCAGCCTGACACCGAAAGAACTTATTACCTGGCGCAGAATCAAGGCGGAACCGGAAAGCTTGCTTGATTTACCGTGAGTTTAAAGCATTGATAAATACAAGGAAACAAGCAAAGTCGCCGATGCGCATACGAAGGCGCGGATTTTCGTCCGTGTAACCTAAGCGGGCTCGCCAGGAGGCTTCTTTACCGATTTTTTTTAAATAACGTTCCAGAATGTTGAAGCAGTCAATTAAACGGTCGTGGCATTTGCTGCGACCCGGGTCTGCTTCTATTTTTTTCTCATTTGACCAAAGAGTCCAGTTAGCGCGGTAGTCGGCATATTTTGTTGACTGGGAAATTATGTCATCGTAGAGTTCGAGAGCAGTTTCTTCAGAGCCGATTTCGGCAATCATGTCGTTGTGTATTTGGAGCATTTCCTCAAACGTGAGAGTATAGTCGGCATTTTGGTATTCGGAATAAGTATTCATAGGTTTCCTCGCTTTTATTTTTTTGTGATTATAGCACTAAGCGGAGAGTAGTTCAAGGTTGTGCAAAAGGAGAAAGATTATGATTTGGTTGTGTGGTGATATTCATGGTGATCTTGATTTTGATAAGGTGGAAGAATTTTTTGAATATGCGGTATGTTATGACGATATTACGAAGGAGGATTATTTGATTATTCTCGGAGATGTTGGGGTTTGCTGGGACGGTGCATGGACCGAGGAGATTGTGCGTGAACTTTTGAGAAACCTTCCGTGCACGGTTTTATGGATTGACGGAAATCACGAGAATTTTGAACTGCTTAACGAATATCCTGTGGAAGATTGGCACGGCGGTAAAGTGCAATTTATCGAAGAGGATATTATTCACCTGATGCGCGGACAGGTGTATGAGATTGAGGGGAAAACCTTTTTTACGTTTGGAGGCGCGGCTTCTGTTGACAGACATATGCGTACGTCCGGGCAGAACTGGTGGGTCGGCGAGATGCCTTCGGCGGATGAGTACGAGGAAGGAATGTGCAATTTGGAAAGAGCAGGATATAAAGTGGATTACATTCTTTCACACACTTGCCCGCAATCTGTGGCAAAAAGATTTGTTTCGAAAGTAAATTACGGAGAAGAAGAACTTCAGGAATATTTTGAAATGATTGCGAAAATGACAAATTTCGCCAGATGGTATTTCGGGCATTGGCATGAGGATCGTACCGTGGATAAATTCCGGTGCCTTTGGCAGGAGATTGTGGATATTGAGTAGAAATATGTTATAATCTTGCAAGAGAGGTGCAAGTTATGCAGAAAGTAAAAAAAGAAGAATATGCAAACTATATAGAGTTAGCAAAGGCTAACACATGTAATACGGTTTATCCGATGTCTGTGGCAGAGGGAGTTCAGGAGGGGGATATCTATACAGATGATACAGAAAATCCAGCGTATGCTCTTTTTTGGCATGTGAGCGGATTTGCTTATTTGACGGGATATCCGGATAAAGAGGAGCTGGATGAAATCTATGCACTCATGAAAAATGAAAGCGGACAGAATCCACGCCGTTTTGTGTTGGAAATAAAAGATGAAGAAACAGCACGTTATTTTCGGGCCAAAGAGGATGTGGAAATGCATCCGAGATACCGGTTCCGTCTAAAAGAAATAAAACCGGAGGGGAAAATTCCGGAAGGATACGAACTGAAAGAAGTGGACGAAAAACTGCTTGCAAAAGTCAAAGGACGTATTGTTCCTTCTAATTTTTGGAGCAGTGCGGAAGAATTTCTGGCACAGGGCAAGGGCTATTGCCTTGTGCACGGAGATGATGTAGCGGCGATTGCCTTTTCGGCGGCAGTCAGCAGCCGGCAAGTAGATATCGGAATTGAGACATGCGAAAAGCATCGAAGAAAAGGCCTGGCAGCAGCCGCTGCAAAGAAGATGGCGGTCTATGTAAAAAGTATCGGGAAAGAACCGGTATGGGACTGCGACGTTGTGAATGCCGGTTCAAAGGCGACGGCAGAAAAGGTCGGATTTGAAGTGATGGCAGAGCATGCGTACTATAAGGTGTGACAATTATATTATGGAATATATACCCCCTGAAATTTTTTAGGGGGTTCTTTTTTTCTGAAAAATAATCGCCGATACAGCGGCAGAAAGAGGTATGTATTATGAAAAAGACAATGATTATTCTTACTAAATCCAGAAAGTTAGGCAAAAGCTGCGTAGCAGGAATCGACTACAATACATCGAAGTGGATACGTCTGATTAACAGCTGTTATGAAGGCGGCGGACTTGCCGATCGTGATTTACTTACCGAGGATGGTACCATGTGCGGTATTCTTGATGTCGTAGAAGTGGAGTGTACGAATCAGTTCGTAATGACGAACTACCATCCGGAAAACGTTCAGATTAATGACCAGGTTCCGATGAAAAAGGTCGGACACGTTACTTGGGATGAGGTTGCGTCAAGAAATCTCGAAATTATATCGGATCAGACCATTCTCCATTGTGAGAGAGGATATTCTTACTGTAATATGACAGATCTTTATGATAAGAATCGTCCGAGATCGCTTCAGTTTCTGCATGTGCATGATTTAACTCTTGCAAGAAATGAGGAGTTTGGTAAGATAAAAACGAGAGCACACTTTACTTACAGAGGGGCTGCATATGGCATGGTTGTGACGGATCCGGAGTTTGAGAGGGGTGAAACCGGTACGTTTCATTATGGGGAAGCGTATCTTATAGTTAGCCGTGGCTTACCATTTAACAGTGGACATTATAGTCTTGTCGCGAAAGTGGTACCGCTTGATGACATAAACAGTGAAGAGGATATACGCGTTGCATAACTACATATGAGAGAGAGGTAAAAAGGATGAAACAGTTGTTTACAATCGGACATTCTACTCTGCCTGCAGAGCAGTTTGTCCGTCTGCTTCAACAATATGATATAAATTATGTTCTTGATGTCAGGAGTACGGCTTTTTCTAAGTATGCTTCGCAGTACAATTCAGATGTACTGCCGCATACATTGCAGAAGGCCGGCATCAGATATGCAGGTATGGGCAAGTACTTCGGAGCAAGACAGCCACAGAAGGAGTATTATTCTGCTCAGGGACATCTTGACTTTGAAAAGTTCAGGGATTCTGAATTGTTTCAGATGGGGCTTGCGAATGTAAAAAAGGGATTGGAAGACTACAATATTGCATTGATGTGTACGGAAAAAGATCCTTATGACTGCCATAGAGCCATCATGGTTTCAAGAGGGTTTGAAATTGCCGGAGTCGAAGTGAATCACATTCTTACGGATGGCAGTTTGTTAAAGCAGGAGGATTTGAATGAACGTCTGCTTGTACATTATTTTCCGGAGAGAAATCAGATTTCGCTTTTTGAAAATGAGAATAAAGATGAAGTGCAATGTTTAAAGGAAGCGTATCGGAAACGTAACGCAGAAATCGGTTATCACATGACTGAATTATGAGGAGGAATATAGTATGACGATTTATACAATGGGTTTTACACAGAAAAGTGCGGAGCAGTTTTTCCGTAAAATTTCGGAACATAATATCGACCTTTTGGTTGATATCCGTCTTAACAATAAATCGCAGTTGGCAGGATTTGCAAAGGGGGCGGATCTTTCTTATTTCCTGAAAGAGATTTGCGGTTGCGGTTACAGCCATGAAATCGCATTTGCACCGACGAAAGACCTTCTGGACCGTTATAAGAAAGGGAGTACAAGCTGGGATCAGTATGTGGAGGAATACAGCCGGTTGATGGAAACAAGAAAGATGACGGAAACATTTGAAAAGAAGTATTCCGGATATAAGAACGTACTGCTTCTTTGCTCTGAACCGACTCCGATGCAGTGTCACAGAAGATTGTTAGCTGAGACTATATGTAAAGAAAAGGGATATGACTTGAAACATATTTAGTGATATTCTAGGCATACGGAAAAACGCGTGCTATAATTTATACAGTTTACGGGAAAGTAGGAGAAAACACGTGGAGAGATTACACAAATGTATCGACCGTTATCGGTTGCATACAGAATTTGATCATATGTTAGAGATGGCAGAACCTTGTGAAGCAGAGGTAGAAGGAACTATCGCCTATTCGCATATTATGCAGCAAGTAGAAGGACAGGAACTTAAGGAATTAAATGCCGATCGTAAGAAACTGAAGAAAAAGGTGATGAAAGTTCCTTTTTATGCGTTGACTTTGCAGGATGCGGAACTATCCGGAGAAGGAACAAAAGAAAACGACGCATTTCGAAAATATCTCAGTGAGCGCATCCGCATGGAAGGCGGATACGGGAAACGTGAAAATGTGTTCCATGTGTTATCTTGGTCGGAGGATGATTTAGGTATACGCAATGACTATCATGAAGAAGAACTGATCGGGAAGCGTGTCCGTATTGTTGTAGAGAGAGTTCCGAAAGATTATTTTCCGGGATACATCTTAAAAAAGGTGGTTTTTTTAGAGGAAGAGGATGAAAAGAGAAAAGAAAGAGCGATGAAGAAAGTGGTCGAAAACAATAAAAAGATTTCGAAGCTTTTGGAAGAAAATATGAATCTTCTGATGGAAAACGGCCTTCGGAGCCGTGAATATGATCCGGCGTTTGAAAGCGGAAAAGACAGAATAATTTTCCCGAAAGGATATATTAAACATAAAGAAGAGTATGAAAAAATGTATCAGCTTGATTGTCTGATCCGCAATGATGTCGTCCGCAGCAATGTGGAGTATAGTCTGCAAATGTCAGATGTCTACAGCTTTTTGGATAATTATTTCGACACGTACGGTTCCGTAAATATGGCGATTAAAAAAGCAGCATTTATCAATTTGGTTGCAGTTATGGAAGCGCTTATTCTTCTCGTGGTGGAAGATGTAAGAAAGCAGTGCGGCGATTGTCCGGTAGAGAAGTGTGACTATCGTATGTCAAAACGGAAAAATAATCTTTCGGAGCGCGTGCAGCAGATGAAAAAAACAAATCTTTTTCATTGGGAAGACGAGGATTATGATTTTATGTTAAAATGCATCAAACTTCGAAATCGCATTCATCTTGCATCTTTGAATGAAGAGGAAGTCAAGAATGATATGAAAGATTATGCGAAAGAGTTTGATAGGTTGCATGAAGAGCTTATTGATTTCTTGAAAAAATTGTCAGATGCTTTGTGCCAATATATGATTCCGGGAACGAAGGAGTGCTTAAAGGAATATACAGAAAAGGGCTGTTAAAAGCCCTTTTCTTTTTTACATTATTTTCAGAAATTTTCCGAAGCCGTCATCTGCGAAACAGACATAATCGTCCGGAACAGAAGAAACGTCTTCTTCTGTTACAATTTTGAAATCATATGTTTCAAGGTATTCCGGGCAGACACAGACTTTGGAGGTGTTTCCGTTAATCAGTTTTGTAAACTCAAAAAGCCGCTGTTTTTTATAAAAAAACTTTTTCATCCGGTCACTGTTGTTTGCCTGCTGTATCCAATGTGAAAAATCAGTTAAGTTGACAACGTTGAAGTTGTTTCCGGTTCTGTTTTTTTCTATTAAGTATGCGGCAATAAATTTTAAAACCAGATCTTTGTATTTTGCCGGTGTAGCGCCGTCTTTTGTAATGGAATTAACGACGGTATTTCCTTTTCCTGTGGTATAGGTAACAAATTTGTCATAATCTTTTTGGCAGATTAGATAGTATGTTTTTAGCGGACCTTCATTGATTGCCCGGGCGATGACACGGGAATAACTGATGGCTTTACTGTCATTCATATTTTTGTCCTTAGGAGAAAAGAAAATGGAGAGGGAAAAATTCCTTGCCTTTTTTTCTTTTATTTCTTCCCATGTAGGTATGTTTGAACTGAATTTTTCTTCGGTTATATAGGTCCGGTAATAGATTTCCAGCCAGTTTTTAAGGGCATTATCTGTCTGCTCCGGCAGTTGTGCATCTTCCGGCAAAAAGCCGCACCAAGATTTCAGAATGGTTCTGACATCATCAAGAATTTTATCTTGGCTTTCCTTAGAATCAGCATTTTCGTAATGATATATATCAAATAAATAGTAGCGGGCAATGATAGTCATGGCACGCTCTACGCCCTGGAAGTTACCCGGACTCTTTGGAGAGGCGCTTGCTTTTGAAAATTTCTTTTTGGATGCATTTTCTGCAAAGCAGTCGGGATAAAAACGCGGTGCGTTATCGTTTGACGGAGCAGTAATATAATCCGCATATTCTTTTCTTTCGTCTAACATTGCGTTTCCTCCTGAATGAATAAATAAGGAGTTAAGTCCTCTATGGTTACAGAATCCCAGAAGAAATCACGGTCTTTTGCCGCGAACATGGTCTTGACAAAATCTTCATTTTCCGGGGAGGATTCTATCATGTTTTTAATATGTCTGAGACATTTCCTGCGCAGTGCGTTTCTCCATACATTTCCCGATACAGAAAGTGAAGTTTGTTCAATATAAAAATCATAGCATATATTAAATGATTTTTTATATTGAGTTTCGTCAATGTCCGAAAAATCTGTTTCTATATTGTTCCTGTAATATTCTGCGTTTTCTTCTGTTGTGGCAGTTCTTGTTTTTAAGTTAAGCATATCATTTAAGACATAGTATAAGAGGTAGTATCCTCTTGCGTTAAAATTAAGCAAACAGGAGAAAACTTCATCCTCTTCCTGACCTTTTTCGAGACTGAGAATTTCTGACAAGGCACTCTTCCGATGTTCTTGCAAAAGGAAAGGCCAGTTGCTGTTTTTTAAGCGGACAAGCGCGGCCTCTGTTTCTCCGACTGACGTAAAATGAGCATCCAATATATGAAAGAGTTTTATATATATTTCGTCATAAATTTCATCGGCTGTTTCCGCATCATATTGTTTTTTGAAGGTATTGTAAATATGGCCTGCATAGGTGCTGCTTGTTTTGTGGACAACATATTTATTTACCTTACGAGATATTTTAATGACGTTGTTATAGGCTGTAGTGACAGCGTTAATTTCCTTAATCAGTTTAGTATTTAATTCTTTTCTCCATGCATTTGAACCGGAAAAAGTAAAATATTGAAAACGTCCGTTTACTTTTTCGTTGTCGAGTATATCCGGTTTCCAGTGTTTTTCGGCATATTCTTTGTAATAGCCCGGTAAAAGAGCAAGCGGATGAATGTAATCATCATCGCCTGCATTGTCTTCCTCGATGGAAGAAAGATTCGGAATGAACGGTTTATAGTGTTGTGGCTGTTCATTATATTCCAGCAGCGGATCATGAAAGTCATCAAGGTACTCAAAATCAAATTTAAGAGAACTGCAGTAATCGATTAATTCCGTAAGGTCCGGATGAACACCGGATTTGGCGGCATCAATCTCTAAACCGGTAAGAATCGTACATTCCACACAAGAGTGTTCCAAAGTGTCGGAATCGGAGTATTGTTTCTGGCCTAAACGGATTGCCATATTCGAAATCTTGCCGACTCTGCTTGAAAAAGTGTTTTTTATCGTGTTGAAATAGTCCGCGCTTTTGTAGTCGCATCCGAGTGTGGTCTTACCTTCACGCGAAGGGATAAGTATAATTGGAAGAGAGCGGACATATTTGTTTTGTTTATTTAATTTGTACGCGCCGTCAGCAACAGCATTTACAATGTGCTCGTTGGTGATTACTTTTACCATATCTCCGTCAAAATCCGCACCGCCTAAAGCCTGTGGGTCGAGGGATTTAAAGGCGACCATAATAATACCGGAGAGATGGGAAAAATATTTGTGGTAAATACTTTTTGAATCGGCATCAAAATTTCTGAGTAAGCATTGTTCATTTCTTGATAAATGAGGGCTCCGGAAAATTGCACAAGGAGTATCCGTTGATAAATCCAGGATATTGTCCGGCATATAAAATTTATCTGAGAATAAGTTTAATTTCTCAATTTTCTCATAGTTTTTTTTCAACTTCTCATCCGGACGATAATCGTGCATCAAACGTAAGAGACGGGTCAAAAAGTGTAAAAGGTCTCTGGAAAGATAACGGATTTCGCCTTCTACAAGGAATTTGCCTTCACCGCTTGCGCTTTTTAAGCCATTGCTAACTTTCAAAAGTTCACTTTTGACATGGCGGTCGTGGGCAACAACGTGTGATTTGGATAAGGCAGAAATCCAGACGCTTTTTTCATCCGATGCTTCCGGTGAGTTTAAAAGATAAGTAATAGGGTCATCGGACTGTTTCAGGTGTTCCTGTGCAATTGCATCCATTTGTTTTTTGGTCAGTTTCAAGGTGTTTAAAAGCTGGTAACCAAGCTTTGTTGTTCCGACACGTCGAATACCGAGGTTGGTATTTGTAATATAAAGCGCATGGTCATATTTACGGAACTTATCGAAATAATATTTCATAGGATCCTCGACATTTTTTTGTGTCCTGATCCATTTATAAGCTTTGAACATAGTTTCGGACATAATAATATGTGCATCCTTTAAATCGCGGACGATTCCGAATGCATCTTTTATGTAATAGCCGTTTTCCGGATTTAAACGTGCTTCTTTTGAAAAAAATTTCAGGAAATCAACCTGATGTAACATTCCTTTTGAAAACGGCATACGAATCTGGAAAGATGTAGCATTTGTTTCAGTTTCATCAGGGAAAAGGGTATGGTTGATTAAATTTGCATATTTCGGAGAAATAATACCTTCTCCGTCAAATGCGTTTTCGACTTTCATATCATAGTTTGATTTTTCAATGATTTTTTCATTGTCATCCGCTGTAATAACAGACTGATTGTAGGCGTGGAAATAGATATCGTTGATGACGACTACGGTTTTTTCATTAAGAATAAGTTCATCACATGATACACGCTGAGCGGAACTTAAATATAAACCTTTGTAGGCAAAAAATTTGCTCAGTGTAAGCTGCATAGTATCAAACGCAATATCTAAATTCAGACGTTTGTTTACTTCGTCATAAAGTTCGGATGCAACAAAGGACATTTTGTTGTGTCGCGCCATGCTGTTACTTTTTTCAAAAGGGATATAAGTAATTGTCAAATCTTCACTGTACTTGATTTGAAATCCGTAACGGAAGAGGTATTGCAGGCGAATATTATTTGTAATTTTTTTAGAATAAGGAGATAAGTCTTCTTCTGTGTAGGAACCGAGATCGATTTCCGTTGCTGCATTTCCTGCTTTTGCGTTGAAAACATTCTCAAAGTCAACAAAAACAAGGGCAGAATTTACCGAATCGATATCATAGTTTTTGCCTTCCGGATAACTTTTTTCCAATTGATATAAAAGTGCACATTCGTCAAAAGGCTCCATGAGAGATATATAATTATGACAATCAAAACGGCTTGTGTAATCAAAAGAATAGTGTATGATAGGGTTTCCGTCTTCGCCCTTAATCACATCATATTTTGTGAGAAATTGTTTGGCACGGAGTGTCATAAAAAACTGTTCCATTTGAAATCTCCTTAGTAAAAATATCTAGAAAGATTATAGCAGAAAATCATTGACAAAGAAAGCGAATAATGTTATATAATAAGTGATGTGGAACGACGACACGGTATTGTAAATATGGATGTATCGGTGTACTGATACGGTTATAGGAGTGAAAGTTCATTTTTTGACAATGTTGATTTTTATTTACAGTGCGAATCGAAGTATAAACATTGCGTGTGTGTGAGCAACTGGCGAAAGTCAGTTGCTCTTTTTGTTATATGGATAATATACCCCCGGAAACTTTTCCGGGGATTTTTTATGCTTAAAATACAGAAAGGACGTGATACACTATGAAAAATTGGAATAGGCTTCACGATGTGTGCTATGCAAATGCCCGCAAGATATACGGGCGTTTGCTTCCTGCATTTGTGAAAGAAAGTCTGGAAGAAGAACTTAAGTATATTCAGAAAAAAGGCTGGGCAAAGGAATTTCTTGAGGCAGCAGAATTTATGTCCGGTGATTATTTTACACGGGATGACCGGTTTAATAAGGGATTTAGAGGTTCTTTAGGCGCATCTTTTGTGGCTTATCTGTGCAATATTACGACAATGAATCCGTTGGAGCTTCGAAACAGCGCAGGCATAGGATTGTATTGCAGACTATTTTATGAGAAAGAAAAGCTGACATTCTATATTAATTTGCCGGACAGAATTATAAAAACGATAGAAAAAAGAGGCGTGGAAGTTCCGGAATGTATGTGTCTGCTTTCGAGCAAGAATCTTACGCTCCTTGATCAGCTGCAGCGTGCTACGGGTGAAAAATACTATTGCAATATACAGAGTGATTTGAAGGATATAGTCGGAAACCATTTTTGGCTGTTTTTGTATGAAGATAAATTTGATGAAAAAGGATATCCGATGGCAGGAAAAGCGCTTGCGGAATGTGTCCCTGAATTTGAATTTGGGGGCAAACTGCTTCTTGAGGTGTTAGATACAACGAGACTTTATGACGGTCTTCCGAAGACAATTGCAGATATTGCTCCGATACTCGGTCTGGTGCATGGTCAGGGGACGTGGATGGATAATGCACGTGAGTTGTATGTGCAGTTTGATTATGAAGGTAAGCGTAGCCTAATCGATGAATATTTAATCACATGCGCAGAAGATATATATGAAAGGATGTTGCAGAAAGGTTTTCCGGATGATGAGGCGATAGAAATTATGCAAAACGTCAGCAAAGGGAACCGGCAACTGACAAGCGATGATTTGCATCAGATAGAAAAGGCCGGTTATGATGAACTATTCATGGATGTGATACAAAGGATAGATTATTTATTTTCCCGGGCACAGTGTATTCAGTATGCGTGGGAAATGGTGCGAATTATCTATTATTTGCGGTATTTTAAAGAACAATATATGCAAGTGATTGATTATCAACCGGAACTGACTTAGAGCAACTTACAGTTGCAAAAGTTTCTGATGATTCTACAAAATAAGCCTAGACGGAAAACCAACTTCCGATTACTATAAAGGGTAAGAAACACGAATAGTTTTCGGAGGTTGGTTATGACAGGGGAACGATTACTTGGAAAATTTGTAGAAGATATGGCAATGACAGAGGAATCTTCTGACGCTGTGGCACAGGCTTTCGGGCCGGTAGCACAGAAGTACAGAATCGGACAGGTGCGATGTCTTTTTTCTGTACAGCCGTCGGTCAGCACGCGCGATGGGGAAACGAGGCATGATGTGCTGTTTCAGGCTGACGGAGATGTAAATAGTGAGCCGGCTTATTTTATAGTTCATAGGACAGGCGAGAAAGGAATAGCAACATTTGCGCTTTATCGGATGGCGGGTGAACCGGATTTTACGGAAGAAGAGAAAAAAGAGCTGAGACCTTTTTTGGAAATAGTGTACATACACTGTGGAAGAGCCCGCCTGATTCATTCAGTAAAGAGGATGGGAGCGACGGATTTTTTGACAGGACTGCCGAATACGATAGGGTTTATCGGATATGTGCAGGAACTTTTCCGAACCGATGAGTTGATGCAATATAATGGATTGTTTTTTAACCTTTCTCATTTTAGCTTAATCAATAAACGTTTTGGAGTAAAAGAGACTGACCGGATTATTTGCAGGTATGTGGAAAAAATCAGAGATTTTTTAGAGGACGGAGAGTGCGTGGCCCGTTTGGGCGGTGATAATTTTGTGGCACTGATTAAAAAAGAACGTACCCTTGCATTTTTAGATTACATAGCTGCAGTAAAGACGTACGGAACGCTCGGAGATTTAGAATATACTGTTGTAGTAAGTGCGGTGGCCGGAGTTTGTGAAATCGGCGAAAATGTCAGGGACGGCGGGCAGCTGATTGACGATTGTGCGGTGGCACTGCATACGGCGAGACATATCGAGAAGAAACCATATATATTTTGCTCGGAAAAAATCAAGGAGCGTATTTATACAGAGAAGAAATGTGTGACGGATTTTGACAGGGCGATTAAGCGCGGCGAGTTTAAAGCTTATTATCAGCCGAAGGTAAATACAGATCATTATACAATGGTCGGTGCGGAAGCTCTTGTGCGCTGGGATTGTGAGGACAGGATTGTCCTTCCGGGTGAGTTTATACCGATTTATGAGAGGAACGGTATGATTTGCCAATTGGATTTTTATATGTTTGAGCAGGTTTGTAAAGATATCAGAGACTGGCTTGACCGTGGAATAGAACCGGTGAGAATTTCTATGAATTTTTCGAGAAAGCATCTATCCAATCCGAATCTTCCGGATGATATTATGGGCATTCTTGAAAAATACGGTGTCGATAGCAAATATATAGAGATTGAACTTACAGAGACGGTGGATGAAGAAGAAACAGAAAAAATTGTTTACTTTATGAAAGAAATGAAAAAAAGAAATGTTTCGATGTCTGTAGATGATTTCGGAACAGGATATTCGTCACTGAATCTCTTGCGTTCCTTCCCGGTGGATGTGCTCAAGATTGATAAGAGTTTTATTGATACGCAGGAAGAAACCGATAAAATAGTACTTTCCAATATTGTCCGTATGGCAAATCAGCTTCATATGAATGTTGTTGCGGAAGGTGTGGAAACGGTTGCACAGATGGAATATCTGAGGCAGATGAATTGTAAAGTTGTTCAAGGCTACCTTTTTGATAAGCCGATGCAGAGAGAATTGTTTGAGCAGAGGCTTTTGACGGGAAAGTATGACTTAGAAAAATAAAGGAGAAGAAAAAATGGAAAATTATACGAGCATCAGTAAACAGGATGTGGACAAAGCGGTGGAGATTGCGCGCAATATTCGAAGTTATTACTTTACGAAAATGGTAGGACAGAACCGTCTTTGTACGTCACTCCTTGTATCGATTATGTGCAACGGACATATTTTACTTGAGTCTGTTCCGGGACTGGCAAAGACAACTGCGGCAAAGACAATGACGGAGGCGGTAAACGGTACTTTTTCACGTATCCAATGTACGCCGGACCTTCTGCCGAGTGATATTACAGGTACACAGATTTTAAATTATTCAACGAATGCGTTCGAGACAAAGCTTGGCCCTGTCTATGCAAACTTTGTTCTTCTTGATGAGATTAACCGTTCCAGTGCAAAGACGCAGAGTGCGATGCTTGAGGTAATGCAGGAGCATCAGGTGACCATCGGTGGTCAGATGTATCAGATGCCGGAGGTGTTTACTGTGATTGCAACGCAGAATCCGATTGAGCAAGAGGGAACTTATTTGCTTGCAGAGGCGCAGCTTGACCGTTTTTTGATGAAAGAAAAGTTGATTTATCCGTCTGCGGAAGAAGAGATGGAAATCTTAAACCGTATTGAAAATGAAGTCGGATCGTAGCCAT
>JAZQDJ010000004.1:0-2848 GCA_045546735.1 Lachnospiraceae bacterium
GAGGGGCGGAGAGGGATGGTTTGCGAGGGAGAGTGCTGGGATGGTTTGCGAGGGAGAGTGCCGGGATGGTTTGCGAGGGAGAGTGCTGGGATGGTTTGCGAGGGAGAGTGCTGGGTCCGATTTTGAGCGAAATAAGAGGAAAAGTCGGGGAGATAAAAATAGAAATCCCCTATTTTTAAGAAATAATTTAAAAAAATAGGGATGAGATAATTGGAGCATACCGATTAATTATATTATTTGAGAAAAAAACGGGGGGAAATACAAGTTTTGTTCCGATTTTTCTGTGATTAAGTGGAAAAATCGGAGAATTAATAAGGAGGAATAAGAATGAAAACAATACAAACTATTTTGAGAGATGAACTTAAGGTGATGCGTAAAGTTAAGAGAGAGGCTGAGAAACGTCTTAAAGATGCACCGATAGGGAATTTACGTGTAGATAACAAAGGAGGACGAAACGAATATTATTACAAGTCAGAGCAGGAGGAGAAGAAAAACGGTAGGTATTTGAAGAAGGAAGAACTTGTGTTGGCAGCAAAAATTGCACAGAGAGATTATGACAGAAAGATTGTAAGATTAGCGGAAGAAAGAAGTAAAGCAATCATGAGTTTTTTGGAAAAGTACGAGGATACATCGCTTAAGAAATTATATGAGAATACAAAGATAGGGAGAAAAAATTTAATTGCAGCGGATATTATATCAGATGAAGCATATGCATCGCAGTGGAGGGCAGTAAAATACAAAGGAAAGAAGTTTGAAGAAGGAGTTGCCGAAATTATGACAGAGCAAGGGGAACGGGTCCGGTCGAAATCAGAGAAAATAATTGCGGACAAATTATTTAGACTGGGAATAGTGTATAGATATGAGTGTCCGCTTATGTTGAAGGAAAAAATTACAGTTTATCCGGATTTTACAATTTTAAAGTTGCCGGAAAGAAAGGAAGTGTATTTGGAACATTTTGGGATGATGGATGATCCGAAGTATGTCGAACAGGCAGTGAGAAAACTTGCTTTATATGAAAGGAATGGGATTTATCTGGGGGGTGAATTTGTTTGTGACTTTTGAAGATTCAAAACATCCTATCAGCACAAGAACTTTGAGTGATCTTTTGGGTGAACTGTTTGTTGTGGAATGAGTAATATACCCGATTAAATTTTGAATTTAGAATAAAAATAGGAGAGGAATTCTCTGTGATGTCCGATTTTTTTGAATTGTCATGAAAAAATAGGATTGTGGTACAAAAGTTTGTCCGATAAGATGAGTAAAATTGGGGGAAATCGGGAATATGAGAAGGAATGGCTCCGATTTTTTGAAAAAAACAGCGGAAAATCGGAAGTCTCAGTGTTTGTCTCCGGAAGTCGCCCTGCACCAGTCCGGAAGCCGCCCCGCAGCATCTTCCTATGCAACATGCGCTCATCATGATATAATATTTTCAAAAATCCCCTTGCGTCACCTATTGCTTGTGACGCAGCGTAATATCGTAGGATAAGTATGCAAATAAGAGCAAACGGAGGAACAGATATGCTGAAAATCGAACATTTGACAAAGCATTACAAGGGAAGTGGCAAAGGTGCTACAGATGTAAATATCCATGTGGAGAGCGGAGATATTTACGCTTTCATCGGACATAACGGAGCCGGAAAAACAACAACGCTCAAATGCATCACAGGAATCCAGGGATATGACAGCGGTGAAATCTTTATCGGGGGAATGAATCTGAAAGAGAATATACTGGAGTGCAAGAAAAAATTTGCCTATATTCCGGATAATCCGGATTTGTATGAATATTTGACGGGAATACAGTACCTGAATTTTGTGGCGGACGTGTTTGAAGTGCCGCAGAAGGAGCGCACGGAACGGATTCAAACATATGCGGATGCCTTTGAGATTACGGAGTCGCTCGGAGATTTGATTTCCGGATATTCCCACGGAATGAAGCAGAAACTGGCACTTATTTCTGCCCTTGTACATAAACCGAAACTGTGGATACTGGATGAGCCGTTTGTCGGCCTTGATCCGAAAGCATCCATTATGCTTAAGAATATTATGAAAGAGACATGTAAGGAAGGCGGTGCTGTGTTCTTCTCGACGCATGTGCTTGAGGTGGCGGAAAAACTTTGTAATAAAGTGGCTGTTATAAAAGAAGGTCATGTGATTGCAAGCGGAAATATGAATGAAGTTATCAAGGATGCAGGATCGCTGGAATCCTTGTTTATGGAGGTGCAGGGTGATGAGACAAATTAGGATACTGACAGTTCTCGAACTTCGTAATCTGTTCGGTCTGAATGTAATCCGTCATACAAAAGACCCGGCGCAGAAGAAGAAAACAACGGTGTTTATTGTGATCATAGCCTTTTTACTTTTGGTGGCATTGTCCTATGTTGTGGCACTGTGTGCAGGCCTCGGAATACTTGGGGCGGCAGAAATCATACCGGCATATCTGATTACGATGACAAGTGCGCTGACGCTGTTTTTTGATGTGTTTAAAATCGGCGGTGTATTGTTCCGGCAAAAAGGCTACGATATCATGACGGCTTTTCCTCTTTCGGACGGTGCGGTTGTAGTCAGCAGGTTTTTGCGGATGTATGTGGAAAATCTGCTGATATCCATGTTTGTGTTTCTACCGGGATTTGCGGTGTATGCAGTGTTTATGCATCCGTCGGTGATGCCTTGTTTGGCAGGGGTTGCAGTGATGCTTGTGGCACCGATGCTTCCGCTTACAGTGGCAGTGTTTGAAGGAACACTGATTACAGCCGCCGCTTCGCGCATGAAACATAAATCGATTATGGAGGCGGTGCTCTCACTTTTGGTTGTGGTCGGTATTTTGGCGCTGACAATGAGTATGCCGGCG
>JAZQDJ010000005.1:0-5483 GCA_045546735.1 Lachnospiraceae bacterium
AAAATCGGATACAACAGCTAAAGCCACGGTCAATAGCAGCTTTAGTTTGCCAAGATTTGCAACACTCCTTTTTCTGTTTTGAAAGTTACCTCGGGCTAACTAATATATTGCTGACTTCGCCCCGAATGAGCTCAATCGTAACGATAAGTTCTTCATCCTCAAACGTAAAGGAATCATATTTTTCGCCTTCGGCCGGAACATAGTTTTCGCCGAAACAGTCGATGAAGTCCTTGGTTGTTACAAGCTGCTTACCGTGATACATGAACTTGATGTCGGAAAGGTCGCAGACCATATTGTCCTTTGCGTCGCGCAGCGTGTAAAAGGCCATATACTCAATGCGTCCCTCACTGTCCACATCATAACCGACATCTTTATCCATATAGGTGAAAGAGGCATCCATGACCAGGTGATCTCTGTCGGCGGGAGCTTTCTTTCCGATGTACATACCGTTGATGGAAAGTGTATCCTTCGGAGCTCCGCATCCGGTCAAAAGCACTAGTGTTATAAGCAGAATGATGTATTTTTTCATAAAAATCCTCTCTTATAGTAGTTTGATGCGACTATTTTAAAGCAGAAATATGATGATGTCAAATTCTCCGGGTTAAAGTGTACGAAAACTTCTTTTTGTTGGAGGAAGATGACAGATATGGTATAGTATAAAGTAGTGTATATACATAATTTCAGTAAAGAGGAAAAGAACATGGAAGAATTTCGTTTTAAAGTAAATCTCGGAGGAATGATTGAAATTTTATCGGATCATCTGTACAGCAGTCCGGATGTTTATATCAGAGAACTTCTGCAGAATGGTGTCGATGCAATCGTTGCACGGGAATTGGAAGATGAAGTTTATAAGGAAAAGAAGTCCGGAAAAATTAAAATTAAAGTAGAAGAAGAAAAAAGCCTTGTGTTTGAGGATAATGGTCTGGGATTGACAAAGGAGGAAATTCATCAGTTTCTTGCAATTATCGGACAGTCTTCGAAACGTGACTTGGAGAGCGGCAAGATATTGTCGGAATTTATCGGACGTTTTGGTATCGGACTATTGTCCTATTTTATGGTTTCCGACCGGATTTGTCTGCGGACACGTTCGGTAAAAAGCGACGTGGGCTATGAGTGGATCGGAAATCCGGACGGAACATATACACTCACGGAATTTGAGAAAGAAAATCCGGGAACAGAAATTCATATCGAAGCAAAAGAAGGTTGTGAACACTATTTTTCGGCGGAAAAAATAGAAAAATTGATCCTGCATTACGGAATGATTCTACCGTATCCGATTTTACTTGATGACGGCAAAAACAAAAGACGGCTTAATCCGGTCGGCGTACCATGGGAAAGAGAGGATGCAACCAAGGAAGAGATTATGGCATTCGGACAGATTGTGTTTTCGCAGCAGTTCATGGATTGTATTATTTTTGATTCCGAGGAAGGCGGCGTGTCGGGTGTTGCTTATATCTTACCGCATTCTGTACAGCCGTCCGTAAAGCAGACACATTTGATTTATTTGAAAAATATGCTCTTGACTGAGAATGGGCAGGATATTTTGCCGGATTGGGCAGTGTTTACGAAATGCGTGGTGAATGCAAAGAATCTTCGCCCGACAGCATCGCGTGAAGGGTTTTATGTGGATGAAATACTGGAAAAAACAAGAGAAGATATCGGGGCTTGCATTGCAGGGTATTTGAAAGACATGGCAACGCATAACAAGCCGGCATATCATCAGTTTTTGGATGTGCATAGTCTGGCTGTAAAGAGTATGGCAATTGATGATGACGAACTTTATCAGTTCTTTATTGATGATTTAGAATTTTATACGACGAAAGGAATGATGACGGGCTTAGAACTTAGGCTTTCCCAGGAGACACTGCTTTGTGCCGATATGGATGAGTACCGTCAGCTTTCTCAGATATTTGTGGCGCAGGGGAAATTATTGATTAATACAGGGTATGTATATACAAAAGATTTAATTTACAAAATGCGTGACTTTTACCGGGTAACGGTTGAACGTGTTCAGGCGGATGAGATTGATGACATGCTGAAGGATGTTTCACTGGCAGATGCAGAGGCAACGTTACCGCTTGTGAAGAGGGCCAAAAAACTGCTGGAACCGTATGATTGTGCAGTGGAAATCAAACAGTTTATACCTGCTAACTTACCTGCATTTTATTATATGGATAAGAACGCGAAACTCTATCAGGATATCAAGCGTATTCAGGAAGATGAGGATACTATTTTTATGGATATGCTTTCTAATTTTGCGACAGAGATAAAGCAAGAAGCGACTTCCTTTTTGTACTTTAATATGCGTAATCCGATTGTCAAAAAGATGGCGGAAGCAGAGGAGACGGAGCAACTTGATGACATGATTTTGGTACTGTATATTCAGACACTTCTGCTTGGCGGATTTCCGCTTCGTAACAATGAACTCGGAATTATGAATGACCGGCTGCTGCGCCTGATGGAAAAAGCATTGGATTAGCACAGGGTTACTATTAGAGGAGAGAATTATGGACAGAATAGAATTAGATGAATTGATTGAGGAAACAGAAAATGTGACAGAACGGTTGCCTTTGCTTCGTAAAGCTTGGGAGATGGCAGATGCACAGCATGATTACGAGGCGCAGATTCAATATAGGTTGGATTATATCAGTGATTGCTGTTTTTATCAGGATGTGATGGAAACTTATGTAATATTTCCGGAGGTGCTCCGCTTACATGATGAGCGTGTGAAAGCATACGGATATGATTCTATGACTCCGAACATTTTGTGGGATTATAAATGGCTTTTGGAAAACGCACACGAGTTTTATCAGATTTCCGAAAAACAGTTTGAAACATTGTTTGAAGATTGTAAAAGAAGATATTTGGAACAAGGATACTCACCGAGACCGCTCTACTCGTACCGTTTTATGTTTTATGTGAATTCGGACAGGGAAAAGGCGAAAGAAGCTTATCAGGATTTTCATAACAGTAAAAGAGATTGGCGAAGTGATTGCCATGCATGTGAGAGATGTAAGGAAGTGCAGTTTTTCTTGGCGCTGGATGAATTCGGAAGGGCAGCGAGAGCTGCGCAGCCTGTGATAGAAGGCGAGCTTAAGTGTGCGGAACAGCCGGAATGTACCATCGGAGATTTTCTGCGATATTATAATGTGAAACTTATAAGCGGTAATGCGGATTTTGCGGAACCTGCCGGAAATCTTTGTGAGCAGTTGAAGCGCATAATTGAGCGGAAAGGAACGGCGACTTCCTATATGTCTGAGATTTTGCTTTATTACGCATTGGAAAAACCGGGAAAAGCACTTGGATATTACAAAAAGCACGGCCTTTATTTTGAGGAAGTCCGGAATCCGATGAACAAATTCTACTTTGGTCTGGCAGTACTTGTATTCCTTTCCAACCTTCGCGGAAAGGATACTTATAAGATGGAACTTGCGCCGGAATTCCCGTTCTATCGGCAAGATGATACGTATAGTGTCAAAGAATTAACAGATTATTATATGGAGAAGGTGCGCGATATTGCGCAAAAGTTAGATGCGCGCAGCCGGACATCCGTGTACAGACAGAAACTTGAGTTGGTGATTGAGAGTAAATTTAAGGAGTAACCTATTTGAAAGAAAAATTATTTAATGCTTTAAAAATAAGTGTGGCAGTTATTTTGGGAATCACTTTTGCAAATTTGCTTGATTTGGATTATCAGACATCAGCCGGTATTGTGGCGATTCTTACCATTTTGAGGACAAAGAGAGAAACAATACAGACAGCGGTCGGACGAACGCTTGCTTTTTGCATGGCGCTGTTTATTTCGTTTGTTTGTTTTTACTTTTTCGGGATTACGATTGAAGCGTTTTTGCTCTTTTTCATCATTTACATTTTTGTATGTTATCTGATGAACTGGACGTATGCGATTACGTTAAATGCAGTGCTTGTGTCTCACTTTGTAACATCAGGGCGTCTGGACGGGGCAGCAGTGCTTAACGAGGTTCTTATTTTCCTGATTGGTGTGAGTGTCGGTATTGTGATGAATCTCCATCTGCGAAAAAATGTACATCATTTTGAGAAGATGAAACAGGAGACGGACGCACATATTATTCACATTTTGGAACGTATGTCGGAGCGTATGGAAAATCACGATATGACGGATTATAACGGACAGTGCTTTGAGGAACTGTCCGGAATTTTGCGTGATACAAAAAATATGGCGGAGTTTAATTATAACAATCAGTTTAATAAATATGACCTGCACGATTTAGAATATATTGCAATGCGTGAACGTCAATGTGTTGTTTTGTATGAGATGTACAGCCTCATCCGTCATCTTGAGACAACGCCGAGCACGACACAAAAAGTGTCTGAGTTTTTGGATATGCTTTCGCATGTGCTTGACGAGACAAACGACGGAGTAGAGCTTATGGAGCGTTTTAAGGAAATGGATGCTTATATGAAAGCGCAGCCTCTCCCGGTAGAAAGGCAGGAGTTTGAGGATCGTGCAAGGCTGTTTTGTTTTATGAGAAATATGGAGCATTTTATTCAAATTAAGATGGATTTTGTAAAGGAGCAAAAGAAAGATGGCATGGAATAAACATCCGAGACCACAGATGCAAAGAGAAGAATATTGTGTGTTAAATGACGGCTGGGAACTTAATTCCCGGCCGATTCATATACCTTTTCCGCCGCAGTCAAAACTTTCGGGGTATGACGGAAAGGTCGGAGAAGTGCTGGAATATGTCTGTAGATTTTCGGTTCCGGATACATGGAAAGGCGGGAGAATTTTACTTCACTTCGGAGCTGTGGATCAGATTGCAAAAGTACGTATAAACGGAGTGGAAGCGGGAAGGCACGAAGGTGGTTACCTTCCGTTTACTTTTGATATAACAAAGTTACTTGAAGCAAATGATAATTGTCTGCAAGTAACTGCGGTAGATGAGTTGTCGCATGATTACCCGTACGGAAAACAGTGTAAAAAACCGCATGGTATGTGGTATACGCCTGTGAGCGGAATATGGCAGCAGGTTTGGCTGGAGCATGTACCGGATATCTATATTGAAAAATTGAAAATCACACCGTCACTTGATAGTGTGACAATAGAAGTTGTTTGCAATCAGTATACAGAAGCTACATGTGTAAGTATTACTCTTCCGGACGGGGAAAGTTTGTGTGTGGAGTTAGCAGAGGGTAACGGTATTGTCGATATTCCGACACCGCATCTTTGGACACCGGATGATCCGTTTTTATATGATATGACAATATCAGCCGGTCAGGATATGGTAAAGAGTTATTTTGCCCTCCGCACGATAGAAATTAAAAAGTTAGCAGGAGTAAACAGGGTTTGTTTGAACGGGGAACCCATCTTTTTGCATGGTGTGTTAGACCAGGGGTATTTTGAGGCAGGTATCTTTTTGCCGGAGACGGAAGAAGGATATGAGACAGATATTATAAACATGAAAGAACTCGGTTTCAACCTTTTGCGCAAGCACATCAAGGTG
>JAZQDJ010000006.1:0-1539 GCA_045546735.1 Lachnospiraceae bacterium
TAGTTCGGAAACAAACTCATATTCATCTTCAATTTCCCAAATTTCCTGCATAGAAGCAGGTGTCTGTTCCATGATTTGTTTAAATTCGTCACTGATAAACATTTCCGCACAGCCTTCCAACATAAAGATAAGAACTATAGCAAGACATAGAATACCAAGTTTTCGCATTACCGCTCACTGCCTTTTCTTTTATCATATCACAGTGCGGTCAAATTTGCAACAAAAAGCGGGCGGTTGATAACCGCCCCTACAGTGTCTTACGATAGAGTTCGTAGGGGCGGATATTATCCGCCCGTTAGGCAGCTGCATTTAACATATTTTCAATGAAAATGCCATATCCGGTGGTGGGGTCGTTCACAAGAACGTGGGTGACGGCACCTACCAGTTTTCCGTCCTGGATAATGGGGCTGCCGGACACTTCTGTGTCAAGTAAGGGACAAAAGAATTTTGTGTTTTTCTGTGGTTTTTATGCGTATTTGCAGGTAAAAGGCAGGTTTTTACACACCTCAACCGCAGTCCTTAACTTGACATAGACGAATTGTCAAAAAAGGAGACTTTTAATTTTTCTCTCACTTTCGACAAATTCCGAACGATACCGGACCGTCGGTTATTTCTTCATGAAAAAACAAATGCAGATGCTTAAGAGAAAGCATCTGCATGGTTTTGCACGTAAGTATAATTCAATTTGTTCAGATCCTCTTCGTAAGCATAAAACAAATCATCATACTCCGAAAGAATTTCATAGCATTCCTCCATTCCTACACCGGACAGAAATTGTATCCGTGCGATGCGATCCGCCGGCAGATCCTTCTCAAAAGCAGAAAAAGCATTTTGACAAAGCACCGCTGTCTTCTCAGCACCAATTTCCGAAAAAGCAGATACCGTATTGGAAAAAACATCTTCTTCCACGTTGTATAAGAACTGCCAAAAACCTCCATTGTTTACTTCCATTTCCAGAGTCTGTGTAATATAAAAGACCTTCTCCTCATCACTGAGCACATCTAAATTACTGCCATAATCACACTTTTCAGCAATATGCATTGCTAGTTCGGAAACAAACTCATATTCATCTTCAATTTCCCAAATTTCCTGCATAGAAGCAGGTGTCTGTTCCATGATTTGTTTAAATTCGTCACTGATAAACATTTCCGCACAGCCTCCCAACATAAAGATAAGAACTATAGCAAGACATAGAATACCAAGTTTTCGCATTACCGCTCACCGCCTTTTCTTTTATCATATCACAAGGCAGTTAAATTGGCAACAAAAAGCGGGCGGTAAAAGGCCCCCTTGTGTAAAGGGGGCTGGCAAAAATCTTTGATTTTTGACTGGGGGATTGTTGCGTATCAATGCTTTACAATCCCTCAGTCATATTGCCTAAACCCGGCAATATGACAGCTCCCTTTGCACAAGGGAGCCTTAACCCCCCCGTCTGCCCTTTGGGCAGCCACCTCCATCGTCAGAGGGAGGCTTTAGGCGGCGGCGTCGAGCATGTTTTCCATGAAGATGCCATACCCCGTAGTCGGATCGTTTATGAGG
>JAZQDJ010000007.1:0-17116 GCA_045546735.1 Lachnospiraceae bacterium
AGAAAAGCTTTCTGATTTTATAGAATCGGCTTATTTGATAAGCGGTATGAATATGTTGCTCGTTGATCGTCACGGAGAAAAATATGTGAGTGCCGGTGACTTTGCAGGGTTTGCACCGGACGTGGTAAATGCGCCGGGACATAAAATCCGTGTGAGCGGACGGACAATTGCCCATCTTTATGTAAAAGATGAGAAACTGCTTGGTGATGTGCAGAAGCGCTTTGTGGCTACAATTGTTGACCAGCTCACAGCGCTTGCTGTAAATACATATGAGAATATGGAAATTTCTATTTATGCGGATGAACTTGAGAAGCGTCTGGAAAAAGAGAAATATCAGGCAAAACACGGCGAGAAGAAAGATGCACTTACAGGTGTGCTCAACAGTACATATTTTGAGAACAGAGCCAAGGTTATCGACCGTTCGGATGTCGTTCCGGTCGCAGTGATTTGCGTGAATATCAATGATTGGAAATATGCAAATGATCATTTCGGCGATGAGGAAAGTGACCGCCTGATTAAAGTGGTGGCAGAGATTCTTCGAGAGGAGTCGAAGGATGAATATGTAATCGGACGCTGCGGCGGTGATTTTTTCAATGTGCTGATTCCTCTTGTGGAGGATGGCGAGGCGGAGGATTATTGCAATAGGGTTCAAAGCAGATGCGATGCTTATGAGGATGAAAAAATCGCACCTTCCGTTGCCTGCGGTTATGTATTTAAGGATAATGTGGAACAGTCCGTGCTTGATCTTTTGTCCGATGCAGAGTACGAAATGTTTAACAATAAGTTCGAAATCAAAAATGCTCCGGGATACAGAGAGCGTTTAGAGAAAAAATAAGGAAAATGCGCCGGGACTTTTTAAGCTCCGGCGTTTGTATGTGAAAGGCGAGAGAAGTATGACAGATAGAAAAGCAGTATTTTTTGATATAGACGGAACGTTATTTGAACAGGGCAATCCTGTTCCTGAAAGTACGGTTCGTGCAATTCACAAGATGAGGGAGAACGGGCATTTGGCCTTTGTGTGCAGCGGGCGGAGCCGTATTATGGTTCCGGAAGAACCGATTCTTTCTATCGGGTTTGACGGAGTTGTGGCTGCATGCGGGATGTATGCAAGTTTAGGGGATAAGGTGTTGTTTGATGACGAGATGACGACAGAGCAGCTTGAGGATATTATTCCGACGTTAAAGAGCACAGATACGATGTATATTTTGGAAGGCACGGAATATATTTATTATGATGAGCAGACAATTCACTATGCGATCGACGACTGGTATGTGCGTTCCATAAAAGAAATGGTTCCGGAACGTTTTCGGGTTGTTCCTGAAAAGATAGAGGAGATACATGCAAATAAAATCAGCATACAGGTTCCAAGGTCGCGCATGGAGGAAGTGACGGAGCGTGCAAAGCGTCATTACAGCCTGCTGCTTCACGAGGAGAATATCGCGGAGATTGTACCGCACGGATATACGAAGGCCGGCGGAATCAAGCGTGTCTGTGAAATCCTTGGTTTGGACCGGAAAGATACGATTGCAGTCGGTGACAGCATCAATGATATTGAGATGCTCCGCTATGCGCAGGTCGGCATTGTTATGGGAAACGGAACACAGATTGCAAAAGAAAATGCAGACTATATCACAACGGATATTAACGATAACGGAATCTGGAATGCAATGAAACATTTCGGATTAATATAAAGAAAATATGAATCCTTTATAAAAAAATAAATTTTTATGAAAAATATGGAAAAAGTATGTTATACTGTTTTGCGTAGGTTTTTTAAAACAAAAGAAAAATAAGATTTGAATATAGAAGGAGGCTTACATTTATGAAATTAGTACCACTTGGCGACAGAGTTGTATTGAAACAGCTCGTTGCAGAAGAAACAACAAAATCCGGTATTGTTTTGCCGGGACAGACAAAAGAGAAACCACAGCAGGCGGAAGTTCTTGCAGTCGGACCGGGAGGAATGGTTGACGGCAAAGAAATTGCAATGCATGTAAAAGTCGGTGATCAGGTTATTTATTCCAAGTATGCGGGAACAGAAGTAAAACTTGATGACGAAGAATATATGGTAGTTCGTCAGAGCGACATCTTAGCAATCGTAGAAGAATAGAATCAGGAGGTCATAGACATGGCAAAAGAGATTAAATACGGAGCAGACGCGAGAGCTGCTCTTGAATCCGGTGTAAATCAGCTCGCTGATACTGTAAGAGTAACACTTGGACCGAAAGGAAGAAACGTAGTATTAGACAAATCTTTCGGAGCGCCGCTCATTACAAACGACGGTGTGACAATTGCAAAAGAAATTGAACTTGAAGATGCATTTGAAAACATGGGAGCACAGCTTGTAAAAGAAGTAGCGACCAAGACAAACGACGTGGCCGGTGACGGTACAACAACAGCTACAGTTTTAGCACAGGCAATGATTAATGCAGGTATGAAAAACCTTGCAGCAGGTGCGAATCCGATTATCCTTCGTAAGGGTATGAAAAAAGCAACGGATTGTGCTGTTGAATCAATCAAAAACATGAGCTCAAAAGTAAACGGAAAAGAGCATATTGCAAAAGTAGCTGCGATTTCTGCCGGTGATGAAGAGGTTGGTAACCTTGTTGCAGATGCGATGGAAAAAGTTTCCGGAGACGGTGTTATCACAATTGAAGAAAGTAAGACAATGCTTACAGAACTTGACCTCGTAGAAGGTATGCAGTTTGACCGCGGTTATATTTCTGCATACATGGCTACAGATATGGATAAGATGGAAGCCGTGCTTGATGCACCATACATCTTAATCACAGATAAGAAGATTTCCAATATTCAGGAAATCCTTCCGCTCCTTGAACAGATTGTACAGTGCGGTGCAAAACTTCTCATCATCGCTGAAGATGTGGAAGGTGAGGCTCTTACAACACTTATCGTGAATAAGCTTCGCGGAACATTCAATGTTGTAGCTGTAAAAGCTCCGGGATACGGCGACAGAAGAAAAGCAATGCTTGAAGATATCGCAATTCTTACAGGCGGACAGGTAATCAGTTCTGAACTTGGTCTTGAACTCAAAGACACAACAATGGATCAGCTCGGACGCGCAAGATCTGTAAAAGTTCAGAAAGAAAATACAGTAATCGTAGACGGTGAAGGTGCAAAAGAAGCTATCCAGGCACGTATCGCATCCATCAAGAAACAGGTAGAGGAGACAACATCTGATTTTGACCGTGAGAAATTACAGGAAAGACTTGCTAAACTTGCAGGCGGTGTAGCAGTAATCCGCGTAGGTGCGGCAACAGAGACAGAGATGAAAGAGTCTAAGCTTCGTCTTGAGGATGCTCTTGCAGCGACAAAGGCAGCAGTAGAAGAAGGAATCATCTCAGGTGGTGGTTCAGCTTATATTCATGCATCTAAAGAAGTTGCAAAACTTGCTGATACATTAGAAGGCGACGAAAAAACAGGCGCGCAGATCGTACTTAAAGCGCTTGAGGCACCTCTGTTCCATATCGCAGCCAATGCAGGTTTGGAAGGAAGCGTAATTATCAATAAGGTAAGAGAGTCACAGGCAGGCATCGGATTTGATGCTCTTAAAGAAGAGTATGTTGACATGGTGGCAACAGGAATTCTTGATCCTGCAAAGGTAACAAGAAGTGCCCTTCAGAATGCGACAAGTGTTGCATCTACACTTCTTACAACGGAGTCTGTCGTTGCGAACATCAAAGAAGATGTTCCTGCAATGCCGGGCGGAGCCGGAATGGGCGGAATGATGTAAATATAGTTTACGGTTTATAGAGCTGTTGTTCTACAGATGGATCATCCATCTATGGAGTAACAGCTCTGATTTTTTTTGGTTTTGCATAGTGACAACTATTTATTCTTGGTATATAATTTTAAGCACTAAACACATCTTTTCTTTTTTAGTCAATTCGACTTATTTTCCAATGAACATCAAAAAATATGAAGGAGGTAATTTTTGGCACAGAAAGATTTAAACGAAAAACTCTTAGAGGAGTACAATGATGTATTTGCGGACATTTTTAATGTTCTGCTGTTTGAAAATGATGTTGTAAAAGAGGATCATTTAGAGAGCGGTCCGACAGAATCTGTCTATAAAACTGCGCAGGGAAAAGCTGCAGGGCAGGGACGGGATATTTTGAAAAAATATAAAGAAAATCAGCTCTGTATTTGTTCTTTCGGAATCGAAAATCAAACGACAGCAGATTTTGCAATGCCTGTCCGTGTTATGGGGTATGATTACGGCTCATATAAAGGAATGTTGGCAAATTCCAAGTCTATATCTCCGGTGACAACCATTGTACTGAATTTCGGCGACACAAGATGGAATGCCGCCAAAAGTTTACACGAAATGATGAAACTGCCCGACGAACTCAAACCATACGTCGAGAACTATAAAATACGGGTTTACGATATTGCTTTCTTAAGTGATAATGTAATTGAGAAGTTTACAAGTGATTTTAAAGTGATTGCCAGATTTTTCAAAGAAAAACGTCTGGGAAGGATAGACTCTTTAAAAAAATCCGATATGAAAATATGCCATGTCGGGGCTGTTCTTGATTTCTTCTCCGTTTTTACAAAAGATAACCGCTATCGGGAAGCATTCACAGAAAAATTTCGACAATCAGAGCAGAAAGGAGCTATGATAAATATGTGTGAAATATTACAAAGTTTAATCGATGAAGGAATTGCTGAGGGACTTTCACAGGGACTTTTGCAAGGACTTTCCGCCTGCGTAGCCGCTCTCAAAATGACCGGTGCATCTTTTGAAAAGACATTCGAGACTATCACATCAACAGATACATACGCAGATGCAACCCGAGAGGAGATTATGAGATATTATAATCAATAAAATAACCGGGCTGTTGCTATGTAGATTGATAATCTATCTTGTGACAGCCCGGTTGTGTTTGGCGAAATTAAAAACCGAGATTCTCGGCAACGAGGAATACTTTGATTCTTCCTTCGTGTCTGCTGCGCCGTGTAATGACAATTTGGCTGCAGATACAATCCGGTGATAAGCATCCGCCGCATACACCTGTTTCAGCGCAAGGTGTTTTTTTGTTTAAACGGATCGTGTTTGGCGGGCTTGCGATATTCTGCGTGCGAGATAAACCTTCTCCGATATCTGTGACAACTTTATTCATACCGACTACAAGGATAACATGTTTCGGCCCGTGGATCAGGCAGGCAACGCGGTTACCGTTTCCGTCAATATTGACAAGTTCACCTTCCATAGTAATAGCATTGGTGCTCATCAGATAATAGTCGCTTCCTGCGGATTGCAAATATACTTCTCTGTCCTGCTCCGGAGTTTTGGCTTTGGAACGGTCGATGAGGTTGTATTTGCCGCTTTCTTTTAAAGCGTCCATGAGACCGCATTCTTTCAAGGATTCCGATCCGCCCCACGCAATGCTTGCCCCGTTCTCTATCATCGGGAGAAGTGTTTCGAGAAGCTGCTCGCTGCTTTCGCAGTAGTAACCTTCCATATTTCTTTTTTGTAAGTTTGCAATAATAATTTTTGCCTTGCGGGCAAAAGCTTCTTTCATGAATGACATAGAAATACCTCCTTTTTTATGATTGTATCATAAAACAATATGTGTGACAATTTTGCTTTTAGACCTAAAAAAGCACATAAAATTAACAAATAACAGTGCGAAGAGATACAAAAGAGATAGAAAATAACATAAAATACCAAAAATATTGAAAAAATTTTAAAAAAATGCAAAAATTGTGTTGACAAATGTCGAGGGGGCATGTATACTAAGTTCATACAAAAGAAATTCACATAGATATTAAAAATCTAATGAAAGAGAGGTACAGACCACCAAAACCTTAAGTACAGTACTTTAGAGAAGTACAAGAGAAAAAACATTAGTTGCATTCAAGTACATGGAGAGACAAAGAGCAGTAAAGTACAAAAGATAAAGTGATAGCCTTAAAACTAAGAGTATCCGCTTACTGCAGTACATAAAGTACAGAGCCGAGGATGGAACGAATTACAACAGAATACGGAGGTAGGTCCCATGGATCAAATAGTTAATTAGCGGGTGTCATTCGAAAAGAGATTGATACCCGCTAAGTCTTTGTGTTATACTGATTCTTGATGAAGTTGAAAAAAGCTGTGATTGGAGGTAGTAATTTGGATAATCAATCAAGCGGTTTGAGCAGAGAAGAAATAAGAAAGAAAAGAAGAAAAAAGGAGCAAATGCAGGCTATTGCAATTTTTGCGGCTGTGATTTTGGTTGTTGCACTTGTAGTGGGCGGCATTGCAGTTTCTTTAGTGCGTATTTTTTCTGATAAAGATAAGGAAAAGGAAATACAGGTAGATGCAGTGACATCAACAGAACAGGTTGTTGCAGAAGAAACGCAGCCTGTTGTGGAAGAAACGGAAGCTGTCGTAGAAGAAGTAGAAGAAGAGGTGACAGAACCGGAGCCGGAAGAAACTCCGGAGGAAGATGCGTCACAAAGTGTTATTGATGAAATTCTCGGAACAGAGGATAAGGCAGCAATTGAGCAGAAAGTTTCTGAAAAGATTGCATCTATGACACTCGAAGAGAAAGTGGCAGGACTTTTCTTTGTTACACCGGCACAGCTTATGGGACTTCAGAGTGATGTGACGGTTATCGGCAGCGAATTCGGAGAGAAAGCGTCTGCATATCCGGTCGGCGGACTTTTATTTGACGAGTCGAATATGCCGAGTGAAGAAGAATTTGTGACTTTTGTTTCAAATATAAAAGTATATGTAAATGAAGATACTTTTTTCGGTATTGAGAATAAAGGCGGAGAGGAAGCGCCGTTTGTAGCAGCCGGATTTACGGAAAATGTAATTGCTTCTCATCAGGAAATCGGAGCAAATCTTGGTGTATCCGGTGCGTACAGTGCAGGTATTTCTATCGGAAGCGAACTTCGCCAGTACGGAATCGAAGTGGACTTTTCCCCGAATTTGGATGTTTCACTGACGGATGACAGTTTGGCAGCAAAAGAAGGTTTTGGTGTAGACATGGCTACTACGGCAGAAATCGGTAAGAACTATGTAAAAGGTCTTTCGGATCAGGGCATTGCAGTAGCGGCCGGACATTTTCCGAGTTATGGTGACGTGACTCATAATGGTGACGGCGGACAGCTTGTTTCAAACAGAACGAAAGAAGATTTGCTTAAAGAAGCATCTCCTTATTTGGAGGCGATTGATGCGGGAGCGGACTTTTTAATGATTTCGCATGTCGGACTTCCTAAGATTCGCGGAGACCAGAGACCTGCATCGCTTTCGAAGGAAGTAATTACAGATATTGTGCGTACAGAGTGGGAATATGACGGTATTGTAATTACTGATTTCATGAATCGTTCCTGCATGTATCAGAAGTATACCTATGCTGAGGCGGCTGTAGGTGCCATTGAAGCGGGAGCTGATATGATTCTTTCGCCGAAGAATTTCCAAAAATCCTATAACGGAATTTTGGATGCGATAAATGACGGAACACTTACGGAAGAACGTATTGATGAGTCTTTGAAGCGTATTTACCGTGTGAAATATGCGAAAAGCGAAACAAATTAAAAAAAGTGATTGACAAACATAATTACTTGTAGTATAGTTATCTTTGCCCGCTGAAAAGCGAGGCAAATATGCGCGAGTGGCTCAGTTGGTGGAGCACGACCTTGCCAAGGTCGGGGCCGCGGGTTCGAGTCCCGTCTCGCGCTCTCAGGTTACCTGAAAAAGGACATCCGGTGGATGTCCTTTTTTCATGCAATCGAGGCATATCCGTGCCTCGAAGGTTCGAGTTCTTCGCTCCGATCCGGTCCGCGCAAAACCGAGGTCCACCGGACCTCGTGCGCTGTCTCACGCTCTTATAAAACAGCGTAAATCCTTGTTTGTAGTGATGGGGAATTTGTGGTAAAATAGTAACCAGGTATTTCAAAAATAAGAATAGGGGGCAATTATGAGGTTTAAAAATATTGCAGTTTTAATGACGGCCCTTGACTCAGAGTCACAGGCAGTGGAGTTAAAAGGAATTGAAGAGTTCGGTAAGAGCCGCGGATATAACATTGCGGTTTTTGTTTGGTACACAGGAGCATTTGAGAAAGAAAAACACAATGAAGGCGAAGTGAATATTATCAATTTGCCGGATTTAAGTCTTTTTGACGGAGTTATTGTTTTCTCGAACGTCTTCCATATTGAAAAGAACCGCCGGATGATTGAAGATGCGCTGGATAAATTGACGTGCCCGATTGTTTGTATCGGATGTAAGATGAAAGATTATTACAGCATTCATACCGACAATTATACGGCGATGCGTAAACTTGTAGAGCATTTTGTTGTTGACCACAAGGTGAAGGACATCCATTTTGTAAAAGGAATTGAAGGGAATGAAGATGCGGCGGAGCGTTATCGTGCCTTCGAAGATGTAATGAGGGAGCATAATCTTCCGATTCTTCCGGAGCGTGTCAGCCAGGGAGATTTCTATGTGACGGGGGGAGAAGAAGCAGCAGCGGAAATATTGAATTGTGTTCTGCCGTTCCCGGAAGCCATCATTTGTGCAAATGATGTTATGGCGATTACCATCTGCGATATTTTAATGGAAAGAGGATATCGTGTTCCGGATGATGTAATTATATCCGGCTACGATTATAGTGTGGAATCCCAGAGCCATTATCCGAGAATTACATCAGTGCGTTCCCGTTTCTTAGAAATGGGAATGGAAGCATGCAGGGTACTTGTGGATGTGCTGGACGGAAAAGAAGTAGAAAAAGAGACATATCTTGCGGATGAAGTCATTTTAGATGAAAGCTGCGGATGTGAGGATGAGTCGACTATTTATACGGAAACGGACAGCAGATTAATTCGTGGTGAAGATATTGCCAGACGTATGATGATTCATCAGCTTATTAAATTAGAAAAGAGTTTTGCAGAGGGAGACGGTCTGGAAGACTGGATAGAGTCGCTGCGTGAGTTTATTCCAAAGGTGGATGCTTCGGAATTTTACTGCTGTGTAAATGACGGTTTTGTGGAAAATGTAATTGAGCTTGATATTTTGGAGCAGGAAGAAATGACGACGGAAGAAAGGCTTGCCTTTTCGCGTGTCAGCCATCCGATTCTTGCGTACAAAAACGGTGTATTTTTAAATAAAGCACCTTTTGAGTCGAAGTATGCATTAGATGATATGTTTAAAGATTCGGATAAATGTAAACTTTACATTTTTGCACCGATGCATTATTTAGAGAGAACGTTCGGATATGTTGTTTTTGTTGACAGTGCATTTCCGATCAGTAATCAGCTTTTCATCAGCTGGTTGATTAAATTGGGAGATTCCATTGAAAATATCCGTAAGCAGAGCATGCTTCGGAACGCGATGAACCGCTTGGATGATATGTATATCCGGGACTCTCTGACCGGTGTTTACAACCGTTTCGGTTTGGAGAGACATTTTGCGGAAATCAAGCGTAAATGTATGATGTCGCGTATTTCTATGCAGCTTTCTTTCATTGATTTGGATAATCTTAAAACAATTAATGATGTGTACGGGCATGAAGCAGGAGATGAAATTATCAGTGCGGCAGCATCGATTTTAGAAGAAGAGTCAGGCAAATACTTCGTAACCAGATATGGCGGTGACGAGTTTATTGTTATGGGAACCGTACATAATAAACGTGAGGTGGAAGAGTACTGGCTTCGTGTGCAGGATCGGATTGCCAAGTACAATGCAGACGGCAGAAAAGCGGAACTTTCCATGAGTTTCGGTTATGATATTTTTAAGGTGGAAGCAAAAACATATCTTGAAGATTGCATCCGCGTGACGGACCGAAAAATGTATGAAGAAAAGAACCGTAAAAAGCAGAAGGCAAAAGAGTAGATATAACAGGAGGAAGCTATGGTATTTAATTCCGTAGATTTTCTGGTGTTTTTTCCGATTGTGGTATTGATTTATTTTTTGGTACCGAAAAAAATCCGGTATGTGTGGCTTTTGGCAGCCAGTTACTATTTTTACATGAGCTGGAATCCAAAGTATGCAGTGCTGATTGCTGTATCAACTGTCATCACATATTTGTGTGGTATTTTTCTTGGAAAAACAGAAAAAAAGAAGACAAAAAACTGGATATTGGCAGGAACGTTTGTAACAAATCTCGGGATATTATTCTTTTTTAAGTATTTTGATTTTGCGCTTGCAAATGTAAACCGGGTGCTCGGGCAGTTTGGCGTCGGTGTGATAGAAAAGCCGTTTGATGTGCTTTTGCCGATCGGAATTTCATTTTACACGTTCCAGACGCTCGGATACACAATGGATGTGTACAGAGGAGAAACGGCGCCGGAGAAAAATATTTTTAAGTATGCACTTTTTGTATCATTTTTTCCGCTCCTTGCAGCAGGACCGATTGAACGGAGCAAAAATTTGATGAAGCAGATTCAAAATGCACATACGCTCCGTCTTTGGAATTATGATAATATCACGAGCGGTGCAGCAATGATGCTCTGGGGCTATTTTATGAAAATGGTCGTTGCAGACAGGCTTGCGATTTTGGTAGATTATGTATTCTTGAATTATACTTCGTACGGAATGACAGCACTTATTATGGCGGCGGTGTTCTTTGCGTTCCAGCTTTATTGTGATTTCGGAAGTTATTCTATGATTGCCATCGGCTGTGCAAAGGTGATGGGATTTTCTGTGATGGAAAATTTCAATACGCCTTATTTTGCGCTGAGCGTAAAGGAATTTTGGCGCAGATGGCATATTTCGCTCAGCAGCTGGTTCCGTGATTATTTATATATTCCGCTCGGCGGAAACCGTAAAGGGAAAGTGCGGAAATATATTAATTTGATGATAACCTTCCTGGTGAGCGGCCTTTGGCACGGAGCGAGCTTTAGCTTTATTGCATGGGGAGGGCTTCACGGTTTGTATCAGGTAATCGGTGAACTGACAATGCCGGTGCGTGAAAAGATAGTAAAGGCGCTGCATGTCAAAACAGAAACTTTCAGTCATAAGTTGTTGAAGGGGCTTGTGACATTTGCGCTTGTTGATTTTGCGTGGATCTTTTTCCGTTGCAGCTCTTTGACGGAAAGTGTCTCGTATATCGGACGGATGATTACAAATCCGGACCCGTGGTTTTTGTTTAACGGTTCGATTTATACGCTTGGACTGTCGCGTATGGAACTCGGGATAGCACTTATTTCACTGTTTATGCTTTTGATTGTGGATGTAATCCGTTATCACAAGGGTATGCAGCTTTATGAATATTTGAATACACAGTCGTTGTGGTTTCGATGGGGGATTTATATTTTCCTGATTGCGGCAATTTTCCTGTTCGGCATTTACGGACCGGGATATAATGCGGCGGAGTTTATTTATTTTCAGTTTTAGAGGTTTCGATGAAGAAGAATATTTGCAGGATTGTCGGATTTTTACTCATCCTTTCAATCGTAATGTTCAAACTGAATGATGTGGTGGCGTTTAAATATACGGACGGTGTAACGCAGATGGAGCATTTTTATGATCTGGAGGAAGGGACAGTGGATGTGCTTGTACTCGGTTCTTCGCATGCGTTTGTGGATGTAAATCCTGCGATGCTTTATGAGGAGTTCGGTATTGCTTCGTATGATTTGTGTGCAAGTATGCAGCCGATGTGGAATACGTATTATTACTTGGAAGAGGCGCTGAAATATCAGGAGCCGAAGCTGATTGTTCTCGATGTGTACCGCTTAGTGGAGGCATTCCCGTATGCCAAAGAGAGCAAGGTTGTAAAAAATACGTACGGTATGCGTTTTTCGCGTAATAAGTACGAAGCGATTCAGGTGTCTTTGGCGGAAGAAGATCAGGGAGATTTGCTTATGCACATGGTAGAGTTTCCGTCATATCACAGCCGTTATGTGGATTTGACACCGGAAGATTTCAATCGCGGTTTTGTAGTAAATGACAGCTATAAAGGGGCGCACCCTGTAACGGAAGTTGTACCGATGGAACGCCCGGAAGTTTCGGAGATTACAGAGACGCTGGAGATCGAGAAAAAGACGATGGAGTATTTTGAAAAAATACTTTTGACAGCAAAGGAACACGACATCCCGGTGCTTTTGATGAATGCGCCTTATATTGTTCAGCCGGACGATAAAAAAGTGTTTAATACGCTTGAAGAATATCTGACGGTGCAGACGGTATATGATAAGGTGTCGTACGTGGATTTTAACGGAATGTATGACGAGATAGGACTTGATTTTGCGACAGACTTTGCGGATCATAATCATTTAAATGTAAACGGTCTTCCGAAGTTTAACCAAGCACTCGGTTCTTATATTGAGGAAAACTATGAGTTGCCGGATCGCAGAGGAGATGAGGCATTTTCGAGTTATGTTGCACAGTAGAATGGGAAAGGAATTGTTCATTGCCGAGACAACAGTTAAAAAACATGTGTCGCATATTTTTGAAAAGTGTGAAGTGTCGGGAAGAAAAGAACTGAAAGAACGGTGGAATAAAAAAGGAAGCATGTTGTAAAACATGCTTCCTTTCATATTGTCATGATTATAATTTTAATTCAACCGGTGCGGCTGTAAGACTTTCAACACGATCGGAAAGTTCGCTCATACCTTCTTTGATAGAGTGGTTAATCTCTCCGGATACGCTGGCAAGTTTACCAACTTCGTCGGCTACAACTGCAAAACCTTTACCGGCTTCACCTGCACGTGCAGCTTCGATGGAAGCATTCAGAGCGAGCATACGCTGTTTTGATTCGATCTTGTCAAGTGCGTGTGATTTTTCAATAATCTGGTCTACGAGTGTACGGAAAGTCTGTAACTCATCTTTGTATTTTGCGATTTCTTTTGCGTCTTCCGCAGAAACATACTGTGCTGTAAGAGCGCTGCTGATTACATACTGTAACTGTTTAAATGCGTTTATAACGGCATCGTCCTGAGCAGATACGCCGGCAGGAACACCATATGTAAGCTGGGCAGCAACTTCTCCGTCAACCTGAAGAGTTGAAAGGGTATCGTCTACGCTGACAGTGGAAAAAGCATCGCGATCAAAGTCTTCTGTAAGGGCAGAGTCGTCAAAGTCTGCAAGAACAGCTGCAAGTCCTGTAACAGCGGACCAATCTGAAATATATTTGTTTAATGCTTCAAAGTTTGCAAATTCGTTTATTTTTTTCATGGTATAGGTTCCTTTCTTTGTGTAGGCAGCGCACGCGAAAAGCGAGGTTACATACAATATTTTTATACACTATATTCAGTATATCAAAAGAATGGAAATTTTTATATATAAATTTTAAAAAAAGTCGTAGAAAAATTCAAAAGATTTTTGGTCAAAATGCATTACTTATGATAGAATAGATATATCAGATATTTTCAGTGAGGATGAGGGCAAATATGAGCACAGCTACCTTAAAAAAAATAGCAGTTATTACGATGCTCATCGATCATATCGCAGTTGCATTTTTTTGTATCTTTACTTCTAACTACGACGGGAGTGCTGCTTTTGGCGGTGCGGATGCGATATATCAGGTGCTGCGCATCATCGGAAGGACTTCGTTTCCGCTGTTTTGCTTTTTGCTGGTGGAAGGATTCTGTCATACGAAAAGTGTCCGGAAATATCTTGCAAGATTGTTTGCTTTTGCATGTATATCAGAAGTGCCGTTCGATCTTGCTTTTTATGACAAGGTTTGGGATGTGTCGATGCAGAATGTCTTTTTTACCTTGTTTTTTGCAGTAGCAGCTATGGCATTTCTGCGTCGGGGTGAGCAGATGGCTGAAAAGCGTGCGAAATTAATGTGCATAGCGGGCGTAGTTTTTTGTGCGCTTGCAGCATATGTTCTCAGGACGGACTATTCTTGGAAAGGCGTAGTTTTGGTTTTGCTTCTTTACATATTCCGGTATCAGAGAGTGGTGGCATGCCTGGCAGGATATGCAGCAATGTGTCTGCTTATGTACAGTTCTTGGGGATTTCCGGCGTTTTTCCTGATGAATGGGTATAATGGCAAGAAGGGAAAAGGGTCAAAGTATTTCTTTTATGTTTTCTATCCGGTGCATTTGCTTGTGCTTACCGGAATCAGAATATGGGTGTTAAAGTATTTATAAACAGGAGGGTTTGGTATGAGACTGAAGTTTATCGGTGCGGATCACGAGGTTACGGGAAGTTGTCACTATTTGGAAGCGTGCGGAAAGCATATCCTGGTCGATTACGGAATGGAACAGGGAGCCGACGTATATGAGAATGTGGATATTCCGGTGCATGAATCGATGATTGACTATGTATTGCTTACACATGCACATGTAGACCATTCCGGTATGTTACCGCTTTTGTATGCGAGAGGATTCCGCGGACGGATTTTTACGACAGATGCTACGGCAGATCTTTGCAGTATCATGCTTCGTGATTGTGCACATATCCAGATGCAGGAGGCGGAGTGGAAGAACCGTAAGGCAAAGCGTAGCGCAGCACATCCGCCGGTAGAGCCGCTCTATACGATGGAAGACGCGGACGGAGCAATTAAGTGTCTTGTGCCATGTCATTATGATAAAGTAATTACGCTGTGTGAAGGGATAGAGGTACGTTTTACGGATATCGGTCATCTGCTTGGATCGGCGAGTATCGAAGTATGGGTGACAGAAGACAAGATTACAAAAAAAATTGTTTTCTCAGGTGATATCGGAAATTTGGAGCAGCCCCTAATTAAAGATCCGCAGTTGACGAAAGATGCAGATTATGTGGTGATGGAGTCCACGTACGGCGACCGTATTCACAGCCAGGAGCGTCCGGACTATGTGGGTGAACTGACACAGATTTTGAAGGAGACGTTTGATAAGGGCGGTAATGTAGTGATTCCTTCCTTTGCAGTCGGAAGAACGCAGGAGATGCTTTATTTCCTCCGCAAAATAAAAGCGGAAAAACTTGTGGAAGGTCATCCGGATTTCCCGGTTTATGTGGATAGTCCGCTTGCGGTGGAAGCAACCGGTATTTTCCACAAAAATATATATAATTGCTTTGACGAGGAAGCCATGGAACTGGTGAAACAGGGAATCAACCCGATCAGTTTCCCGGGACTTCGCCTTTCTATTACGAGTGATGAGTCAAAAGCAATCAACTTTGATGATACGCCGAAGGTTATTCTTTCTGCTTCGGGTATGTGTGAGGCGGGACGTATCCGTCATCATTTGAAACATAATCTTTGGAGACCTGAGTGTACAATCTTATTTGTCGGATATCAGGCGGCGGGAACGCTCGGACGAATTATTGTTGATGAAGCGGTAGATGAAGTGAAGTTGTTCGGCGAGCCTATTCAGGTGCGCGCCCGCATTGCGAAGCTTACAGGTCTTTCCGGACATGCGGATAAGAATGGCTTGATTGCATGGCTTCAGGGATTTGAAAAGAAACCGGCGAGAGTATTTGTTGTACATGGCGAGGATACAGTCTGCAGCGCATTTGCGCAGTGTCTACGCCATGAGTATGGATATGAGACTTATGCACCTTACAGCGGAACGGAGTTTGACTTAATTGAAAATAAGATTACTTATGAAACGCAGGGTGTTCCGGTTAAGAAGAAAAAAGCGGTCAGCGATATTTTCCACAGGTTGCTTGACGCAGGTCAGAGACTTATTGCAGTTATTCACAGAAACGAGGGCGGAACAAACAAAGATTTGGCGAAATTTGCAGATCAGATTAATGCTCTTTGCGATAAGTGGGACAGATAAACAGAAAGCGAGGATATTAGGCCAATGAGCATGGCAGATAAAATTTTCATTGATATGTGTCAGGATATTCTGGCAAACGGAACAAGTACGGAAGGAGAGAAAGTAAGACCGCATTGGGAAGACGGTACGAGTGCTTATACGGTTAAGAAATTCGGTGTTGTAAACCGTTATGATCTTTCCAAAGAATTCCCGATTTTGACGCTCAGAAAAACGGCTCTTAAGAGTGCGACGGATGAGCTGCTTTGGATATGGCAGCAAAAGTCAAATAATATCAATGATCTTCACAGCCACATATGGGATGAATGGGCAGATGAAAACGGCTCTATCGGAAAGGCATACGGATATCAGATGAGTGTAAAACATCAGTATAAAGAAGGCATGATGGACCAGGTAGACCGCGTGATTTATGATTTAAAAAATAATCCGTTCAGCCGCCGTATCATGACAAATATTTATGTGCATCAGGATTTGCACGAGATGAATCTTTATCCTTGTGCGTACAGTATGACATTTAATGTAACACAGCGTCCGGGCGAGGAGAAACTTGTACTTAATGCAATTTTAAATCAGCGTTCCCAGGATGTGCTTGCGGCAAATAACTGGAATGTAGTGCAGTATGCAGTGCTTGTACACATGCTTGCCCAGGTTTGTGATATGCAGGTCGGTGAGTTCGTGCATGTGATTGCGGATGCACATATTTATGACAGACACATCCCGATTATCAAAGAACTGATTGCCAGAGAGCCTCTTCCGGCGCCGAAGTTTACATTGAATCCGGATATAAAAGATTTTTATCAGTTTACAAGAAACGATGTTTCTCTGGAAGGGTATGAGACACATCCGCAGATTACAAATATTCCGATTGCGATTTAAGGAGAAAGAGACATGAAGTTAATAGTAGCAGTAGATAAGAATTGGGGAATCGGCAGAAAGAACGCGCTTTTGGTGCATATTCCGAATGATATGAAGTTTTTTCGTAATGAGACGATGGGAAAAGTGATTATCATGGGAAGAAAAACGCTGGAGAGCTTTCCGCAGGGACAGCCTTTGACGGGCAGAACAAATATTGTACTGACTTCGGATAAAAATTATTCGGTGAAAGGTGCGATTGTTGTGCACAGTGTGGAGGAAGCGATTGAGGAGAGCAAAAAGCACGGAGATGAAGTGTACTGCATCGGCGGAGCCAGTGTGTATGAGCAGTTTTTGCCGTACTGTAAGAAAGCTTATGTGACAAGAATTGATCATGCGTATGAGGCAGATACATTTTTTCCGAATCTGGATGAAAAGCCGGAGTGGGAGATGACAAAAGAGAGCGAAGAACAGACATATTTTGATTTGGAGTACCGCTTTACAACTTATGAGAGAGTATAGGGATTTGAGAAAGGGGCTGTGATTGCACAGTCCTTTTTTTGCGGTCTTAAGTGGGGGGGCAGAGTTGGTTTTTTATGGCCTCGG
>JAZQDJ010000008.1:0-21822 GCA_045546735.1 Lachnospiraceae bacterium
CCTGTGTGATAATTGCCTCTTTAAAATCTCCGGCTTTGTAAATTGTAAGCGGTAATTGTTTTAACAACTCGCCAAATGCCAATCTCTCTCCCTTTGTCAACTCATTCACTTTCTTATCCGGAGAAATTCCGGACAATTCTATTATAACAGGAATTAAACGCGACGGTAACAAATCAGACAAAGAATTTTTAAACTGTTTTTTGTTTGCCTGTTCAAAATCGCGCAAAATCCGCTTATCAAGCTGTTCCTGTGTCAATGCAGGTTTTAAATCAAGAGTTAGCGTAAGCTTACCTTTTTGAAGCTGTTTTACAATCTTGCTGCTGGCGCTCAAAATCAAAGGTCCGCTCACACCGAAGTGCGTAAATAGCATCTCTCCAAAGCCTTCATACAAAACTTTTTTTCCGTTTTTGATTTTTGCCGAAACATTACGAAGCGACAATCCCATGAGTTCATGACACCATGTCTCCTCTGTACAAAGCGGAACAAGTGCCGGGTATAATTCTGTCACTTTATGTCCTGTCTTCTCTGCCATTTTAAGACCTGAACCGTTCGCACCGGTAAGCGGATAAGAAACTCCTCCCGTAGCCAGCAAAACACAGTCTGCCTCTGCACATTTCCCGTTCGCAAGCATGACGCCTGTACAGACCGCTTTTTCCTCATCCGACATCTTTTCAGCCATACGCACTGCGCTCACAGCAGTATTTAAATGAACTTCCACACCAAGCCTGCGCATCTCATACTCCAATGCGCGGATAATATCCGAAGAATGGTCACTTTGAGGAAAAACACGATTCCCACGTTCTACCTTCAAACGCACACCTATTTCCTCAAAAAAATCCATACATTTTTGCGCATCAAAATCATAAAATGCACTATACAGAAACTTCGGATTTGAAATCACGTTGGCCAACAACTCTTCACAATCAGAGTCATTTGTTACATTACAACGGCCTTTTCCTGTGATAAAAAGTTTTTTCCCGAGTTTCTCGTTTTGCTCATATAATGTCACCTTATTTCCGGCCCTCGCAGCTGTAATCGCTGCCATCATTCCGGCCGGACCGCCGCCGACTATGATTATCTTTTTCATAGTATCATTCCTTAGTCAAAGAATTATCCAACATCGGTTCATCATCAATAAAATTAATTTCATCATTTAAATAAACCTGATAATCTCCCCAGACTCTCTCCAATTCTTTTAAGTTATCTCTCGTCTGATCCGGTGCCTTCACGCAAAGCGCAACCACAAGTGCATTAATTAAACTCAGCGGTGCAACAAGCGAATCTACGATAGAAAGCATATCGCTTCTTGCAAGAAGACTGCACGAAGAGTATAAACTCATCGGCGAATGTTCTGTATCTGTAATAGAAATCACCTTTGCATTTCTATCTCTTGCAAACTCCATTGCTTTCAACGTTCTCATAGAATAACGCGGAAAACTGATGCCTATTACAACATCTTCTTCCGACACACGAATCATCTGCTCAAAAAGTTCTGTCATAGACGTTGTACGCAGCATAATAACATCACCGCGAATCATCGAAAGATAAAACCCCAAAAAGTTTGCCAACGGTTCACAACTTCGAAGTCCGATGATATATACATGTTTTGCCTTTAAAATACAGTCAACGGCCATTTCAAATGCAGCAGGATTTAGATTTTCCATTGTATGGGCAATCTTATCCATATCCGCCTGCAAAACAGAAGTCACAAGTTCCGACTGCGAACTGTTACCGTATTTCACACCGACCTTCTGAACATTGCTCCACTTTCCCTGCACCCACTCTTCGAGTGCTTTTTGGAATTCCGGATAACCATTATATCCCAATACAGACGCAAAACGGACAACCGTTGATTCACTGACATTTATCTCTGCTCCAAGCTTTGCCGCCGTCATAAACACCGCGCTGTCATAATGCTCTGTAATATATGCAGCAATCTTCTTTTGTCCTTTGCTCAGCTTATCATATTTCATTTCAATTCTGGCGATTATATCTACCGTCTTTGCCATAACGTCACCCCATATCTTTTATATGCCTATACGTTTTTTTCATACATCTCTCTCAGCAGTCGTACAGTTTCATCCTCCGGAAGATCATAATCTCCCGTAATAGCCATCCCTGCTGCACCGTGAATAAAAATCCACATCTTCATAAAAAGTTCTCCCGGGTCTTTTGCCCCCAAAGTTTTCGCACGTGAAATCTCTTTCATAAAAGCACCTGTCGAACCATTTAACAATTCATATAAACTTTTTCCGTATCTTTCTTTTGACAAGAACAACAAATAGAAAAGTTGTGAATGCTTCATCGCAAAATCAATATACGCCATACCAAAACGGACAAACGGTTTATCTTCCGCCGGATGCGCTTTGCAGTACTCTACATAGAAATCCGAAAAGAAACGGATTGCCATTTCAAAAATCTCTTTGTGAAGCTGCTCCATGTTTTCATAAATGCGAAAAATCGGTTGTGTGGAACAGCCCGCTTTATCTGCAAGTTTTCTTGCTGTAACCGCACTCATTCCTTCTGTTTTTGTAATCTCAAATGCTGCTTTTTGAATCATTTCTTTTGTAACACTAATCTTTCTTGCCATAGCTTTTCACCTCATAAAAATAGACCAGAATAACGTATGTATCATAACACTTGTTATTCTAGTCTGTTTTTCTTCATTTGTCAATATTATGTGAACCACTTTTTATCATTTTTCTTCGCTGATTCCCGAAACAAAGCCCTCATAGATATCTAGGTATGCTTTTTTTATGTTGACCGGCATCAACTTCGAATCAACAAAGCCGTGTTCCGAACTTCCTGTCGCATGTAATTCACCTGTCGCTTTATTACGCACCTCATAAACCACATTGAACTTAACCCCTCTGAAATCCTGTATTTTCATACATATCTGAAAAGTGTCCCCGTAGCGGAATGCCTTCTTATATTTACACGAAACACCGAGCACCGGAATCAGGAGTCCCTTTCTTTCCATTTCATCATAAGGAAGACCGATTTGTTTCAAAAACTCGATACGGGCCTCTTCAAACCAGCGGATATAATTCGAATGATGAACAATCCCCATCTGGTCTGTTTCATAATAATAAATCTCCCTTTCATATGGCTTATAACTGTTCATTTTTCTACCTCTTTTTATCATTTTATAACAAATGTTACTATGCTGTTTTTACGGCCCAAAATAAGCCGGTAACATTTGTTATATTTTCCTTTTGTTTTTTGTTCAAAATCATGCAAATAACGCTTGTTTTTCCTGCATCGCTGCAAATCACATGGTTTTTACTGCAAAATGTCTTTCATTTTCAGCATTTAGTGTAACAGTTTTTTAGGCGTTTTGCAAGAAAACCATGCAACATAAAAAGAGCTCTTGCAATACTTGCAAGAGCTCTTTGTCTCATTTCTCTGGCCGGATTATACCGGATAAGCACCGTTTGCTGTATCAGCTTTTGATAAATCAACTTTATCCTGCTGTGCTTTACGATACTTGAAGAAGTCAACAGCAACCTGTGGGAACAAAGCGTATGATAATACGTCTTCATCCTGCTGTTTCCATTCTTTCATTTCTGATTCAAGTTTATCCATTTCGTTTTCAATAAGGTCCGCCGGACGACATGTAATTCTTTCTTCACCCGGAATAACTTTATCAATAACTTCCTGACTCATAGGTTTTACAGTCTGACCATATTTTCCGCGTAATACGTCTTTTGTCTGGTCAGTAGCCATTTTGTATCTCTCTCCCATAAGAACGTTAAATACAGCCTGTGTACCAACGATCTGTGATGAAGGAGTTACAAGTGGCGGTTCACCGAGATCTTTACGAACTGCAGGAATTTCTTTTAATACGTCATAATATTTATCTTCTGCATTCTGCTCTTTTAACTGGCTAACCATGTTAGAAAGCATTCCTCCCGGTACCTGGTATAACAATGTCTTGATATCAACACCCATTACCTTCGGATTCAAGAGACCTGATGCAAGGCACTCGTCTCTGTATGGTCTGAAGTAATCAGCGATTTCTGCCAATAAGTTCTGATCGAATCCTGTATCGTATTCTGTGCCCTTGAATGTCTCAACCATAACTTCTGTTGCCGGCTGAGATGTTCCGAGTGCAAACGGACTCATAGCACAATCGATTACGTCTACACCTGCTTCTACTGCTTTTAAGTATGTCATAGAAGCAACACCTGATGTATAGTGTGTATGTAACTGAATCGGAAGTTTTGTTACTTCCTTCATGGATTTAATAAGTTCTGCAGCTTTGTACGGAACCAAGAGACCTGCCATATCTTTGATACAGATAGAATCCGCACCCATCTCTTCGATTTTCTTAGCCATGTCTGTCCAGTAATCCATTGTATAGGCGTCACCGAGTGTGTAAGAAAGGGCAATCTGTGCATGACCTCTTCCTTCACGCTGTTTGATTTTGTTTGTAGAATTAACTGCTGCTTCTAAGTTACGAAGGTCATTGAGACAGTCGAAAATACGAATAATATCAATACCGTTTGCAACAGATCTTTCAACGAAAGCATCTACTACGTCATCAGCGTATGGTCTGTAACCTAAAATGTTCTGTCCTCTGAATAACATCTGAAGAGGTGTGTTAGGACATCCGTCTTTAATTTTACGAAGTCTGTCCCATGGATCTTCTTTTAAGAAACGAAGGGACGCATCAAATGTTGCACCACCCCAGCACTCAAGAGAATTGTATCCTACTTTGTCAAGCTTCTCTAAAATAGGAAGCATGAATTCTGTTGGCATTCTTGTTGCAATCAATGACTGATGCGCATCACGTAATATGGTTTCGGTAATTTTTACCGGTCTTTTTTCTGCCATTTATTTTTCCTCCTGTTTTTATCAATTAAATTTAGAATACTCCGAATACAGCCATGAATGTTCCGGCTGCAACAGCTGTACCGATAACTCCGGCAACGTTAGGTCCCATCGCATGCATGAGAAGGAAGTTTGTAGGGTCATACTCTGCACCAACCTTCTGGGAAACACGAGCTGCCATAGGAACTGCGGAAACTCCGGCAGAACCGATCAGCGGATTAACTTTACCTTTTGTCATAATACACATTAACTTACCGAATAAAACTCCGGCCGCTGTACCGAATGCGAAAGCAATCAAACCAAGAATAACGATTTTGATTGTATCCCAGTTAAGGAATGCTTCTGCACTTGTTGTAGCACCTACGGAAGTACCGAGCAGGATAACTACAATGTACATAAGAGCGTTGGATGCAGTTTCCGTAAGCTGACGAACTACTCCCGACTCTCTGAATAAGTTACCGAGCATCAACATACCAACAAGCGGAGCTGTTGTCGGAAGAATCAAACATACAACAATTGTAACAATAATCGGGAATAAAATCTTCTCGAGTTTAGAAACCGGACGAAGCTGTCCCATTTTTATCTTACGCTCTTTTTCTGTTGTAAGTAATTTCATAATCGGCGGCTGGATAATCGGCACGAGCGACATATAAGAATATGCTGCCACGGCAATCGGTCCGAGAAGCGATGTCTGTCCGAGCTTACCTGCAAGGAAAATAGACGTAGGTCCGTCAGCACCACCGATGATGGAAATAGCTGCTGCAGCTTTGTCATTAAATCCGAGCGCAATTGCTCCGAAGTAAGCTGCGAAAATACCGAACTGAGCTGATGCACCGAGCAGGAAACTCTTCGGGTTTGCGATAAGCGGACCAAAGTCTGTCATCGCACCTACACCCATGAAGATGAGGGATGGCATGATAGCCCATTCATCTAAAAGATAGAAATAATAAAGTAAACCACCGACTCCGTTTGGTGAATCTTCAATACTCATCATGATATCTGGGTAAATATTTACCAAAAGCATACCGAATGCAATCGGAAGTAAGAGCAACGGCTCAAACTCTTTTGCAATCGCCAGGTATAAGAATACACAAGCCACTACAATCATGATGTAGTTACCAATAGTAAGATTGAAGAAAGCCGTCTGGTGTACAAGATTATCTAACGTAGTTATAATGTAATCCATTTGTCGACCTCCTGTTATTTGTCGTTTGCTTTACTAAAAGACGTATTAGTTTAATGTTGCAAGAACTGCACCTGCTTCAACAGGATCGCCAACACCTACACTAATGCTTGCAACTGTTCCGTCTTCCGGAGCAACAACAGGAATCTCCATTTTCATAGCTTCAAGGATGATTACTGTATCACCTTTCTTAACAGCCTGTCCAACACTTGCTTCTACTTTGAACACTTTACCTGCTGCACCTGCTTCAATTTTGATGCTTCCTGCTGCACCTGTTGCTGCAGGAGCTGCTGCAGGAGCTGCTTTCGGAGCAGCTTTCGGAGCTGCCTTAGGAGCTGCTGCTACAGCACCTGAAGTAGCGCCTTCTTCAACTACTACATCGTATACGTTTCCGTTCACGGTAATTGTATAATTTTTCATCTTAATTTCCTCCTGTTAATTAGGCATTCTGCCATTTGTTTCTGTTTACTTTACGTACGCTTCTGATAACTACACCATCAGAAGAACCGCCGTTTGCAGCTTCATACGCCGCAATAGCTGCAGAGATGACTGCGATAAGTTCTGTATCATCAGCTTCTTCTGCCGCAACAATCTGTGCAATTGTATTATCTACTGATTTCTCTGTCTCTGATTTCTTTTCTTTCTTTTCGAATTTAGAAATCAATGAGAAACTGGAGATAATCAAACTGATAAGAATTAACACGATAAATACGGTACCCATACCAAGGAGGGTATTGAGTGCTGCATTTGTCATCTTCTCTCCCATCGTGTAATTTACATTTACAACCATGGAGATAATAATATAATCCTTGGAATTATAAATAAGTTCCACATCGGCCGTTCTCGGGTTTCCATTCGGATCGAGGGCCGAACCTGTAATCGCTGTATTTACAATCACTTCGTCGCCGTCAATCTTAACCTTATGTCCGGTCGTTTCTACATAACTGCCTAACTCTTCCATACCGCTTTCCCAGCTGTCAAACACCGGTGCAAGCGTTTCATCGTATGCAACGTACTCTGCTGCAGCACCCTGCTCTACGATTTCTTTTACCTGACCGATATAGGAATCGGCTACTTCCACAGCAGCAAGCTGCTCATCTGTCATAGCCTCTGTTTCCGCATTTGTACACGCTGTCAGTCCGAGAAGACAGGCAATCATACCTAATACTAATAATCTTTTTTTCATATTAAGTACATCCTTTCTTAAACTGTGCCGTGTTTTTTAGCCGGGCGGTCTTCCCTTTTAGAGAACAGCATCTCAAATGCACCAACTACATATTTACGAGTATCTGCTGCATCGATTACCTGATCTACATATCCTCTCTTCGCAGCTCCTGTTGCACTTGTCTGAAGTGCTGCATACTATGCTGCTTTTTCTTTCATTACATCAGCGCCTTCTCCACTGTACATAATCTGAGCCGCATCGTTTGCATTCATAGCACCGATTTCAGCATTAGACCATGCAATTGTAAGATCTGCACCGATTGCTTTTGAGTTCATAGCGATTGCTGCTGTACCGAGAGCTTTTCCAACCACAACGTTTACTTTCGGAACTGTTGCATTAGCAAATGCATATGTAAGCTTAGCTACCGCTTTAGCAATTTTCTTCTCAGCACATGTACATGCTACATATCCCTTAACATTTGTAAGAGAAAGTACAGGAATATTAAACGCATCACAGAAGTTGATAAATTCTGCTGCTTTTGCACATCCGTTCGGAGTAAGAACAGCGTCAAGTTTTTCAGCCACTTTACCATCTTCACCGATTACTTCACTACGGTTAGCTACACAACCTACTGTAGATCCATTTAAACGGATAAATCCTGTTACCATATCTTTTGCGTATGCTTCTTTTACTTCGAAGAATACGTTGTCATCTGCGATTTCAGATAAAGCGATAGATGTGTCTCCTGCGCAAGCCGCAAGATTTGCACTTGCTCTGTTAAGATCGTCTGTACAATCTTCATAAGACATATCATCTTCATTATTAGAAGGAAGCATAGCAACAAGTGCTCTAATCTGTGCACAGATATCTGCTTCATCAGCAACAACATCAACAAGTCCTGCTTCTGCACTCTGGAAATCAGCTGCAGCAGTATCACATTTCTCTGCATAGTTTCCGTCTAATGCATTCGGAGAGTTGACAAATAATTTTGCATTCTTTCCTTCCATAAATGTGAAATCTGTAAGAGCCGGAATCAGAGCAAGTCCACCGCCGCAGTTACCGAAAACTGCTGTAATCTGCGGAATCACACCTGAAGCCAATGTCTGTTTCATATAGATTTCACCGAAGGCATTCATAGCGTCTGTTGCCTCCTGAAGTCTAAGTCCGGCAGAATCAATAAGACCGATAACCGGGGCACCTGTCTTAAGAGCCAGATCATAGAGGTTAGCAATCTTCTTTGCATGCATTTCGCCAACGCTACCGTTCATCACAGATGCATCCTGGCTGTAAACGTACACAAGATTGCCTTCAATTACTCCGTAGCCGGTAACAACACCGTCTGAAGGAGTTTCTGTTGGTTTCATATTGAAATCTGTTGCTCTGGCTGTAACCATAGCCCCGATTTCAACGAAACTGTTGTCGTCGAGTAAAGCTGCAATTCTTTGACTCGCTTTTGAAGAATTACTCATGTTTTGGACCTCCATTTTATATTAATTTATGAATAACTAGATTATGTATGGGCATAGTCTGCCCGCACACCACATTCGACTAAAAGTATAACATAAAAATTTGGCGCAGACAATAGAAATATGTGCGTAATTCTACAGATTCTGCGGTCTTTATTTCATACCTTTTATATAATTGTCCATTTACATAGTAACACTCATACCCTACTGTCTCACCGGCTTTTACCGGGGCATGAATAAACGGCTCAATTTCCTTAGTTACTGTAGTTTCATCATTCTCTGACAACAAAAGAACAAGTTCTCCCTCCTTTTTTTCTTCCGCTTTAACCCTTACCGTATCTTGTACGCCTTCTACAACAGGCAATGGATTGTACAAAAATTTCTTTTCCAAATCTTTGCTCTCATACGCAGCAATTCCATGCCCCATAAGCGTCATAGTATCTTTCCATTTCCAGTTCTTATTCGGAGGCCAACCACTTCCTAAAACAACAGACACAAGATTCTTCCCGTCGCATTTGACTGCACCTACAAAACAATATCCTGCATCTGCTGTAAATCCGGTTTTAATTCCGACCGCCCCCTCCATCAAATCCAAAAAACGATTCTTATTATATATCCGAATTTGCCTTTTGCCGGTTAGTTCTTCAAAAATATAACTTCTCGTAGAAATGATTTCTAAGAACTTCTCATTTTGTATTGCATAGCTTGCAATCACCCCAAGATCATATGCTGTTGTAGAATGCGCTTTTCCTTTTTCTTCTGCATCCAATCCGTTCGGAGTTATGAAATTTGTCTGCCTGCACCCCAGCGCCCACGCTTTTTCATTCATCCGCTCCGCAAACTTTTCCACACTCCCGTCAATATGTTCCGCAATTGCAACCGCTGTATCATTATGCGACTCAAGCATCAAAGAATACAGCAAATCCTTCAATATATATTCTTCACCCACCCTCATTCCGAGATGTACTTTAGGCATTCTTGCCGCATGCGCCGAGATAACGACCGGTCTCTTCTTTTCTTCTTCCGACACTTCCTCCAACCACTCCAAAGCCAAAATGCATGTCATAATTTTTGTCGTCGAAGCCATCGGCATTACTTTATATCCGTTTTCTTCATATAAAACACGCCCGTTTGACGCATCCATCAGAAGCGCCGAACGGGCATACAGTGACAGTTCCTTTGCATGTACACTCTCAGTAGCGATAAGTGCCCACAAGCAAAGCAGACATACTATTCTTTTTATCATATTCCGAATTTTCATGATTTACCGAAATCCTTTATCGGTTCTTATTGGTAATATATGAAAAAAAGAATTACTTCATTCATTTTCCTATTATTTCTTAATCTTAACAGACGCCTTCTGTCCTTTTCCCTTAAATAACTTTTTATATTTCGAAAGTTTGGCGGAAGGAACACGAATTTCAGCCTTTGCTGCAATACCTTTTAACGCCTGTTTTCCTACACTCTTAAGTTTCTTTGTTTTCACAACAATGTTATTTAACTTAGATGCTTTATAGAATGCCTGTTTTCCGATCTTTGTTACATTTTCACCGATAGAAACCGTTTTCACTTTCTTGTTTCCCTTCAAAGCATTTGCTTTAATCTCGGTCACTTTGTATTTCATACCGTCAATGGTAACCGTTGCCGGAATTATAATTTTTTTGAGTTTCTTATTGGAAACTCCGGCAAACGAAACTGTCTTTGCCTTCGCAGTAGACTTAAGAACTTTGTATTTGCATCCGTTTACCGTATACGTTTTTCCTTTTTTCAGAAGCATCGTCTTTGTCGTAACACTCTTTTCCGCACTTGAAGCAATCTCTTTGTCACCGTAAAGCGCACGCACCTGATAAGTGTAAGAATTTTTTGGTTTAATTTCATCCGTAAAACTTGTAGAAGTTGTAGTGGCTACGCAGCAATACGCTCCTCCTCCCATCTTACGGTATACGCGATAGCCGTTTGCTCCGCTGTACGCCTGCCACGACACCTTTATCATATTATTTTTCGTCTGAGACGCACTGATACCGCTCACACTACCGTAAGCAGCTTTATAAGTAATTTCGGATAAAATACTTTCTCCGAAAAGGCGGAAAGGTATTTCCGTACCGAAAAAACGAAGTCTGTTATCGGCGTCCACAATTGCAACCGATGTATAACACCCTCTCGGCATTCCCGAAAGCGCCGCATACTCTTCTTTGTATGTAAGACCGGTTTCCAAATCAGAACTAAACTTAAATAAATACGGCTTATCCGTAAGCGACATAATCGCATTCATCATTGACTCAGGTGTCAGACCGGAACTTTCATACATATCATAGCTATCAAAAATATCCACCAAAACTGCATCACACTGTTTGTTTAATACTGCATCCAACGAAAAGAGTTTTTGAACACATGCAACCGTACAATCCTCCGGATTCATAAAGAAAATCACTTTCGGTTTTCCGTTTGCCGCAAGCGAGTAACTTTTTCCGTCTGTAAGCCGAACCGAGCCTTCTATATTCGCCTGGTTTATCAGTACGTTTTTCACATCCGCTTCCGGAGTCGGATAAGAATTCTCTGCCATAGGAAACTGCTTATCAAACGCAGCACCGTCATTCATGGCATTTCTCTGATGATCCAGAAATTCTTCCATGTTCTTTAAGAAATAAATATGCGTCGGCGAATCTGCATCATCCCATGTCGCATCGACGTTATAATATTCACTTCCTATTTTCACAATATTCCATCCGTGTGTCGGATTTCCCTGCGTATCATCAATACCGCAAATCACACGCGCACTTATATCCACTTCTTCACACAAACGGTAAAAGAGCGTCGCGTACGCCTGACAAACTGCAATTCCACTGTTGAGCGCCTCATATGCCGTATACATCGGCATATAATTCTGATTAGTTTCATAATGGAAATAGTCATATTCGATAATACTCATAATATAGTCATAAATTGTACGAACTTTCTGATATTCGTTGAGCGAAGAGGATTTCAGATTTAATTTGCTGATAATCGAATTCACTTTTCTGTCTACAAACTTTTCCTCTGCCGCTGTCGTACGATAATAGAACCAAAAACGGATTGTATACGTCCCGTCCGAATTTTTCTGCGGACTTGTCCACTCCATATAATGCGTATGCCAGTAAAGGTAATCTCCCTCTTTCGGACTTCCGTTAACATCATATTCATAAATCTTAGCAAGAATGGTTCTTACATCTTTCAGCGCCGAATCTTTGGAACTTGCCACGCGAATCACCGCTTCCTCTTTACGGTTTACCATTTTTGCACGCAGATAAGCCGCCGCATCCTCAATCGTCGAATAACTTACTCCGGCCTTCTGAGGCATGACAATGGTCGAATTGGCTGAAATTCCTTCCGGCAACACCACATCCGAAGCAACTCCGAGCATACCGAGTTCTTCCTGCATCTGCTGTTCGGAAACTGCAAGGTCTTCTTCTGTCAAACCATGTTTTTCCATATACTGTTCCACACTTATTTCCGAAGCGGCAATCGCCTCTTCCGACATGTCGAACGCCTGCATTCCGCCCGTCGCACTGACAGTCTCTGCTCCCGTCAACTTTAAAACACTTTCTTTCGGCGCAGCCGTTGCCGGAATTGTCATCGGAAGACAAATTGCAAAAGCAAGCATTATTACCAGAATTCTTTTACACATTTTTTTCATTTTTTCCCTCCTATATATCCAAGGTAAGCTGTATCTCCTTTTCCGCTTCTTCCCTAAACTGCGCAATACGGTCCGGATTAAGCTCCGGAAGTTCCGTCAGACTCTTAACACCGAAACTACGCAAAAACTGCTCTGTTGTTCCGAACAAAATCGGACGCCCCGGTGCATCTAATCTTCCGACTTCCATAATCAACTCAAAATCAAGCAGCCTGTTTACCGAATGCTCACAGCTGACTCCTCTGATTTTGTCAATTTCAACCTTTGTTACCGGCTGTTTATACGCAATAATGGAAAGCGTTTCGAGAAGCGCATCTGTCAATACATACTTTCTCGGTGTCTTTGCAATTTTAATCAAATAGTCATAATATTCCGGATTACTGCACATCTGATACGAATTTTCTAATTCCGTAATGGTAAATCCGCGTCCCGACTCCTCATATTCTTTTTGCAGTTCAGCCAAGAGCTTGCGGGTCGTCTTAACATCCGATTCAATCACTTCCGCAAGTTTGGTCACTTCCACGGAATCTCCCATCGTAAACAATACCGACTCCAGTATTGCTTTCTGCTTTTTCTCGTCCATTTATTCTGTATCCTTTCTGGTTATCTCAATATCATCAAATGTGTGCTCCTGTCGGATGTCGATCTTACCGACTTTCATAAGTTCAAGCACAACAAGAAATGTCACAATTACTTCCGCCTTGGAATTTTGTTTTTCCAAAAGGTCGCGGAAAGACAGTTTTTTATGATCCAGTATATATCGTTCTATGTACTGCGTCTTGACTTCCATGTCAATTTCTTCTTTTTCAATCTTACCGAAACTTGCACGAATCGGGTCAATCTTGTCCTCCTGCTTACGCATTACAGACTCAAAAATCTCCTGCAATTTCACAAGATTCATGTCACCCAGCAGTTCTTCATAATTGACCGGAGGTCTGTACTGCTCGATTTCCTTTGGCATCGTCGGTTTTTTATAAAAATTTTTCACCGCATCAATATGCCTGTCCTTTAATTCAAAGGACATATATTTATACATTTTATATTCCAAAAGTTTTTGTACAAGTTCTGCTCTCGGATCTTCCTCTTCCCCATCTTCATTCACTTCTTTCGGGAGAAGCATACGGCATTTGATATCAATCAAGGTCGCCGCCATCACCAAAAACTCGCTCATCACATTCATATCGTCAGTTTCCATCTGACGTATATACTCTAAATACTGCTCTGTAATCAGAACAATCGGAATATCGTAAATATCCACTTTATTTTTTTCAATCAAATGCAGGAGTAAATCAAGTGGTCCCTCGAACACCTGCAACTTCACTTCAAGTGCCATATCTATGCCTCATCTGTTTCTTTTTTTATCACAATCTCCACAAGTTCCGCCGGATTAAACACCCGGAGCGGAATCGTATGTGCGCCAAGCCCCCTGCTGACAATCATCGTCTTGCCGTCCTCCGAAAACTTACCGCCGTCATATTGGGGAAAAAACCTGAAATTTGTTCCGAGCACACCTCCCAAAAAAGGAAGTCTCATCACGCCGCCATGTACATGACCGCTCAGAACCAAATCTGCTCCCCATTCCTTATATGCCTGAAAATAATCCGGATTATGCGCAAGGAGCACGGTATACATTCCTGCCGTTTTCTTAGGGAGAATATTTTTTAAATACTCCGCATCCATAGGCACTCGCTTAAAACGCTTATAAAACCTACGGTCAACCTGACAGCCGACCACTTCTACACCGTACTGCGCACAATACTCCGCAGCGTTTACCAGACGCATCACGCCTGCTTCTGACAGAAGTTTTTCATAATCACGCCCCATTGTCCCGTATGTCTCCGGATACAATTCCAATCTTTGCTCATGATTTCCGTTTGCATAATACACCAAATATTTTTCCGAAAGCGTACGCACAAATTTCGCCGCCGGCTCCACACTTTTCCCCGGAGATGCTGTCAAAATATCTCCTCCGATAAAGACTGCCTGCGGACAGCACGCATCTATCGCATCAAGCAACTTTTTATTCCCTTCTCCATACTGCTTATTATGCAGATCCGAAAGAAATACAAAACGGAAATCCTTCTCGATATCCCGGGATTTCAGTTCGTATGTCACTTTATAAAATCGGTTGGAATCATATAGCATCACGCCTATCATCAAAACGATAAGACAGATCAGTATCACAAACAATATCCGCATTGCAATTCCTTTCAAGCATAGTTTGATATATTATATCAAAAAAATCGCTTTTATAAAAGCATCTTCTTCCATACTTTTTTCAGATAATCCTTATATCCTGCTTTTTCTATTGACTGAAAATATATAATGTCACTTTTCCCAATTTTCTCTCCGTCCAAATAATACGCCATTTCACCTACAATGCTGCCCTCCTCTACAGGTGCTTCTGCTTCCTCTGGAAGACTTAATTTCTTTTCGATTTTCTCCAACTCACGCCCCTGTGTATCCAAATACAAAAACGGCTCTTTAAACCCAACAGAAACCTGCTCTTTTGTCCCGCCTTTCACTTTGAGAGGCGGAAGTTTTTCTTTATGTTCATCCGTATAAAAGCGGCTCACTTCAAATCCATACTCCAACAGTCTTCTCGCCTCTGAAAAACGCACTTTATAATCCGGCGCAGCCATCACAACAGCGATCAGCGAAATACCGTCTTTTTCCGCCGTTGCACTGAAACAATACTTCGCTTTGTCTGTCGATCCTGTTTTCAGTCCTGTCGTATATTCATATTGCCGCAAAAGCTTATTTGTACTCGACAGCGTAAAAACCTTTTCTCCCTGCTGCGTTCTGTGCACCATATCTTCCATCCAAATCCCTGTATACGAAAGAACCTGCGGATATTCCGTTATTAAGGCACGTGACATAATCGCAACATCTTCCGCACTTGTGTAATGTGCATCGTCATTGGAAAGTCCGCAGCAATCCAGAAAATGTGTATTTTCCATGCCAAGCTGCTTGGCTTTCTCATTCATTTTCGCAACAAACGCCTCTTCACTACCCGCGACTTTCTCTGCCATCGCCACAGATGCATCATTCCCGGATGCGACGGCAATACATTTAATCATTGTCTCAACCGACTGAACTTCTCCCTCCTCCAAAAACACCTGGGAACCACCCATTGATTTTGCATACGCACTTGTCGTCACCTCATCGGTCAGTTTCAGCCGTCCGTTTTCTATTTCTTCAAAAATCAGAAGAAGGGTCATTATTTTTGTTATACTTGCAGGGCTCAGCCGCTTATCCGCATTTTTCTGTATTATTACCTGTCCGGTCGATGCCTCCATCAGCACTGCGCTCTCTGACTGTATCCATTCCGGTCCCGTTACATTTTCTGCGCATACAACACACCCCATATTTTCTATCAAAAAAAGACAAGAAAAAAGCAGACACAACATCTGCTTTTTCAATTGAGTCAAACGAATCATAGATACCTCTGTTACTTATTTATCATAGTTTACGTTACAGAAGCGTTCATTATAACTACTTTTTTATTTTTTCTTAAATCTTACATCCATATATGCCTTGATTTCTTCCACGCAACCTTCAAAGCCAAGTTTTGAAGCATCTAAGCACAAGTCATAATTACGTGCATCGTACCACTCACGTCCTGTATAATACTTGTAATAATCCGCACGGTATTTATCCGTCTTTGCAATATACTTCTCAACTTCCTTGTCGGAATCATATCCGAGACGTTCTTTTGCATTCTTCACGCAGAAATCATGACTTCCGTGAACAAATACACTGAGCACATTATCATATTCTTTTAAAATATAATCTGCACAACGACCGATAATCACGCATGATTCTTCTTCTGCAAGATCACGGATTACTTTTGCCTGATAATTGAACAAGTTGTCATCCGATGTAAACTCATCACTTTCCGGCGGAATCAACTGTCCTTTATAAATATTTTTTGTGATACGGAACAGCGGAGAAGTTTTTAATTTTTCATCCACTTTCCCGAACATTCCCTCTGAAATGCCGCTTTCATCGGAAGCCATACGCATCAGTTCTCTGTCATAACAATTGATACCGAGTTCCTTTGCAAGCATATGACCGACTGTTTTACCGCCGCTTCCGTACTGTCTTGCGATTGTAATAATCAATTTTCCCATTACTTTTGCCCCCTTTTTCTATTCACCTAAATAAGCTTTTTTAATCGAATCATCATTCATAAGTTCTTTTGCGTCTCCGGAAAGAACAATCTTGCCGGTTTCAAGAACATATGCACGGTCAGCAATGGAAAGAGCTTTTTTGGCATTCTGTTCTACAAGAAGAACTGTTGTTCCCGTCTTGCTTACCTGCTGGATAATATCAAAAATTTCATTTACAAAAATCGGTGAAAGTCCCATGGACGGTTCGTCCATTAAAATAATACTCGGATGGCTCATAAGCGCACGCCCCATGGCAAGCATCTGCTGCTCACCTCCGGAAAGTGTTCCCGCCATCTGGTTTTTACGCTCTTCCAATCTCGGAAAACGATCGTAAACCATACGGAGCGTATTCTGGATTTCTTCTTTATCCTTTCTCGTATATGCTCCCATCAAAAGATTCTCATATACGGAAAGCTGTGCAAACACACGTCTTCCTTCCGGAACATGTGCCATTCCGAGAGAAACAATTTTATGTCCCGGTATTTTGCTGATATCTTTTCCTTCATAAAGAATTTCACCTTCGGAAGGAGCAATCAAGCCTGTAACCGTATGAAGAGTTGTCGTTTTTCCTGCACCGTTCGCACCGATTAACGCAATAACCTCACCCTTATTTACTTCGAAGCTGATTCCTTTAATCGCCTCAATCATGCCATAATGGACATGTAAATCTTTTACTTCTAACATTGCCATGACAGTGTCCTCCTATTCTCCAAGATATGCGGTAATTACCTGCGGATTATTAAGCACTTCGCTTGTCTCACCCTGTACAAGCACTTCTCCGAAGTTTAATACCGTCAGTTTCTCGCAGATTCCGGAAACGAGTTTCATATCATGTTCAATGAGCAGAATCGTCATATCAAATTCATCACGCACAAAACGGATGGTGTCCATCAAATCCTTTGTCTCGTTCGGGTTCATACCTGCAGCAGGTTCATCCAGAAGAAGGAGTTTCGGCTCTGTCGCAAGTGCTCTTGCAATCTCAAGTTCCCTCTGTTTACCGTATGGAAGGTTTGCGGCAAGAACATCCGCATACTGATCAAGTTCAAATACTTTAAGAAGTTCCATTGCCTTCTCATTCATTTCCTTCTCCACTTTGAAATATTTCGGAAGACGGAAAATTCCGGTCATCACACCGTAAGAATGATTGTTATGCAAACCAACTTTTACATTATCAAGGACTGTCATATCCTTAAACAGACGGATATTCTGGAATGTACGGGCAATTCCGGCCTTGTTAATGTCAATTGTCTTTTTCCCCGTAATATTAACACCGTCAAGAACAACGCTCCCTTCATCCGGTTTGTAAACACCTGTCAAAAGGTTAAATACCGTTGTCTTTCCGGCTCCGTTCGGTCCGATCAGACCGTAGAGCTGTCCTTTTTCAATCTGAATATCAAAAGCATTTACCGCACGGAGACCACCAAAGGAAATGCCGAGATTTTTTACTTCTAATAATGCCATATCCTATGCCTCCTCTGCTTTCTTTTCTTTTTTGATTTTTGCCATCATTTTCTTTCGGAAATTGATAAACTGCGGGCTCCAGTTAAAGAGCATCATGAAAATAAGTACAACCGCATAAATCAGCATACGATAATCTGCCAGTCCGCGAAGAAGCTCCGGAAGAAGAGTCAGAAGAACCGCTGCAATCACGGAACCTCTCATATTTCCGATGCCGCCGAGTACTACAAATACAAGAATCATAATCGACATATTGTATCCGAAGTTTTTCGGTGTCGCCATAAGCGTTGACAGATTATGTGCATATAGTGCACCTGCCACACCTGCCAAAGATGCAGAAATCGTAAATGCAATCAGTTTGTATTTTGTAATATTAATTCCGACAGATTCTGCCGCAATACGGTTATCACGGATAGACATAACCGCTCTTCCCGTTCTTGAATTTACAAGGTTATTAATAATAACAAGTGATACAAGAATCAAAATTACGGCAATCGTAAAAGTCGAACACTTCGGTGTTCCCGTAATACCCTGGGCACCTTTTATCAAAATTTTTCCGTCTGCTTCCATACCGAGTGCCATCGTATCCTTCATGGAAAAATGGAATCCGTTGCTGTCAACGCCGAGATATATTGCATTGATAAAGTTCTTGATAATCTCTCCGAATGCAAGTGTTACAATCGCAAGATAGTCACCTTTCAAGCGAAGAACAGGGATACCTACCAAAATACCTGCAAGCGCTGCCGAAACAGCCGCAATGATAATCGCAATCAGAAAACGGAGTAAATCATTTTCAATGCTTTCTTTCATTCCGAGCGAAAACAATGCACTCGCAAAAGCACCGACACACATAAACCCTGCGTGTCCGAGACTGAGTTCTCCGAGAATACCTACTGTAAGATTCAGCGATACAGCCAAAATGACATAAGTACAAACCGGAACCAAAAGTCCTTCCATCAAAGAAGACATATTACCTGTCATTACAAAAATCTGAACGATGACATACGCAACAATCACCATCAAATATGTAATCATATTGCTTTTTGTATTTTTATTCATAGCTTTTAATATTTTCATACAATCCTCCTACACCTTCTCCTGAATATTCTTACCGAGAATTCCGGTAGGACGAACAAGTAACACAATAATAAGCACTCCGAATACAATCGCATCCGAAAGCTGGGATGAAATATATGCCTTACTGAGGTTCTCAATAATACCGAGCAAAATTCCACCAATCATAGCACCCGGAATCGAACCGATACCTCCGAATACAGCTGCCACAAACGCCTTGATACCCGGCATAGAACCTGTATAAGGTGTCAGGGACGGATATGCAGAACAAAGAAGTACACCCGCAACTGCTGCAAGTGCCGAGCCGATGGCAAATGTAAGCGCAATCGTCCCGTTTACATTAATACCCATAAGCTGCGCAGCTCCTCTGTCTTCGGACACAGCTTGCATCGCCCTTCCCGCTTTTGTCTTTTTCACAAACAAAGTAAGCGCGCTCATAATAACAATACATGCAATAACCGTCACTATTGTAACGCCCGAAATTGTAAGCTGTCCGTCAAAAAGTTCAAGATTCGGAACATTTACAACCGACGTAAAAGCCTTTGTATCTGCACCGAAAATTAAAAGCGCAAGATTCTGAAGCAGGTAACTCACACCAATCGCCGTGATCAATACCGCAAGCGGCGAAGTTCCGCGGAGCGGTTTGTACGCCACTCTTTCGATAGTAATTCCCAAAACAGTACATGTCGCCATGGAAATTATAATTGCCAAATACGGATTCACTCCCATATTGCTGACTGTCACAAACACAACGTATCCGCCGACCATGATGACATCACCATGTGCGAAATTCAGCATTTTAGCAATTCCGTATACCATCGTATAGCCAAGAGCGATAATCGCATACACACTTCCGAGGCTGATACCGGTAATCAGATAAGAAATAAAACTCATAAATAATCCCTCTATTCTTTCTCATAGGTCTTAATACACTTTCCCTATCATACCACATTTTTTAGCACTTCACAACACAAAAGCGCAGAATTGTTACACAACAAAAGGCGCCGGGGATTTCCCGACGCCTTAATATAGCGTGTAAATTACATTGCTGTATAAACACCGTTCTGGATTTTAACCGCCTTAGGAGCTTTTGAAGGCTCACCGTCAGCACTCCATGTCATGCCTTCACCTGTTAAACCGTCAACAGTAATCTCTGTCATAACCGGAACTAAAGCATCACAAATGTCCGAAGGTGTCATACCTGCTTTAAGACCTGCTTTTTCAGCTGCTGCTTTGATAATATAAACTGCATCGTAAGCATCTGCTGCGAACTGGTTCGGTGTCTCACCGTATTTTTCGTTGTATGTAGCAACGAATTTCTTTGTAAGGTCATCCTGCGCATCAGCTGCGAACGGTGTTAATAACATAACTCCTTCTGCTAATGCTGTATCGAAGTTTTCAACTCCGAGGATACCGTCTAATCCGTCACAGCCGAAGAACATCGGTGCAAAACCTGCCTGATCTGCCTGAGCAAGGATTAAAGAAGCCTCTGTGTAGTAAATCGGTAAGAATACAAGTTCTGCGCCTGCATCTTTTGCTTTCTGAATCTGTACAGAGAAGTCTGTTTTGTTGTCAGCTGTAAAAGCTTCTGCTGCAACGATTTCGATTCCCTGGTTTGCTGCTTCTGCTGCAAATTTCTCATAGATACCTGAAGAGTATACGTCAGAGCTGTCGTAGATAACTGCTACTTTAGAAGCGATACCGTTCTGTCCGATGTACTGAGCTGAAGCGATACCCTGGTTCGGGTCTGAGAAACAAACACGGAATGCATTGTCATATGCGATACATTCTACAGCAGATCCTGATGGTGTTAATAAGAATGTGTTATCGGCTGCTGCTTCTGCTGCAACTGCTACACAACATCCGGATGTTGTTGTTCCAACAAGTGCCTGCATACCCCAGTCTGTCAAAGTATTGTAAGCGTTTACAGATTTTTCTGCATCACACTCATCATCCTGACAGTTAAGTTCAATCTGCATACCGTTGATTCCGCCTGCAGCGTTGATTTCATCAACAGCAATCTGTGCACCGTTCATAACGGCCTGACCGTAAACTGCTGCACTACCTGTTGTAGGTCCGATTGCACCGATTTTAAATACTGCAGATCCATCTGTTGTCACAACATCTGAACCGCCTTCAGAGCCACCGCAACCAACTAACAATGTAGCTGTCATAGCTGCTGTTAAAACAAGGCTAAGTAACTTTTTCATTTTCATAATGTGTTTCCTCCTAAATCTTTGCGACATAATACTTTATTGCGATAAATCGCCGTCGTCACTTTCAACATAATATGTTATTTTAAAAGCTTTGTCAATATTTAACCCCTGTTTATAGCGCCCATAACTCTCAGTTATACCCAACTCGCCTTTTATAACAAAATCCCCGACCGTAACGATCGGGGATTTGATTTTAATTAGTTATATTTGCGTTTTCTTCCTGCTTCAGATTTCTTTTTACGTTTTACGCTTGGTTTCTCGTAATGCTCTCTTTTATGAATTTCCTGCTGAATACCAGCTTTCTGACAACTTCTCTTAAAACGACGTAAAGCGCTATCTAAAGTCTCATTTTCTTTAACGATTACGTTAGACATATAAACACCTGACCTCCCTTCAGTCCCTTGACTGGTGGGTTAATTTTATTTGTACGCAATGACGTACATTATGATTATAGCAGATTTTTTACTCAAGTCAACAACTTTTTTCTGCCAATCATTATCCGAGCTGAGAAGCAAGTACTTTTTCTGCCTCTGCAATCGCCGCCGGAATACCTGACGGGTTCTTTCCGCCGGCCTGTGCCATATT
>JAZQDJ010000009.1:0-1652 GCA_045546735.1 Lachnospiraceae bacterium
AAGGTTGGATACGCGTTACGCACCCGTGCGCCGGTCGCCGCCCATGTATTGCTACACTGCGCTGCCCCTCGACTTGCATGTGTTAAGCCTGTAGCTAGCGTTCATCCTGAGCCAGGATCAAACTCTTCATTGTAAAAATATTCTTTTAACTCTTACGAGTTCTATAATCTGCTCAAGAACCAAATCTATCCTTAACTTGTTTATAAGTTATTGACGGTTTCTGTTTACTTACCTAAGTAAGCCTTTTGTACTACTTGCTTGTTTATATCTAAATCTTTCAAAGAACTCTTCTTTAAATGCCGTTCCTTTCGGAAAGCGGATGCAAAGGTAGAGCTTTTTGTAATACCCACCAAACATTCTTGCTTTTTTTTTGAGAAATTTTCTTCAGAAAGTTCAGACTAATTGATTCACAAATACTTAGAATAAAGATGAAAGATGAAGAATATTTGAAGAGATAAAATATCCTATACCTTATTATTTATTGCGCGCGCGAAGAGACAAACTTGGAAACGAATATAACAAATACTGTTTTGCATAATTCCTAAAGAATATCTATCTTTAGGGAAATATTTCAAAAAAATGAAGAAAATCATCATTGCTATCGACTCTTTTAAAGGAAGCCTAACTTCCATCGAAGCGGGAAAAGCCGTAGAAAAAGGTATTCTACAAACATATCCCGAAGCACAAACGACCGTCATTCCAATCGCTGATGGCGGAGAAGGTATGCTGAATGTAATGCTAAATGCAACAAAAGGAACCATTCATACACTCCGAGCTCACAACCCTTGCATGGAACTCATTGAAAGTACATACGGTATATCTGCTGACGGAACAACAGCCTTTATTGAAATGGCAGCTATCAGCGGGCTCCCACTCATCCAAGACTCGCAAAAAAATCCAATGGAAACAAGCTCTTTTGGCACAGGAGAACTCATCAAGAACGCATTGGAGAAAGGCTGCACCCGTTTCATTATCGGCATTGGTGGAAGTGCCACAAACGATGCTGGCACGGGAATGTTACAAGCCTTGGGATTTCGTTTTTTGGACAAAGACGGGAAAGTTCTTAAACAAGGTGGTAAAATCCTCGACAAAATAGTACACGTTTGTACACAAAATGTACACAAAAAGCTAAAAAACGCCCATTTCATCGTAGCTTGCGATGTACAGAACCCTTTTTACGGCCCCAACGGATCAGCCCAGATTTATGCCCGACAAAAAGGAGCGGACGACACCATGATAGCCGCATTGGATCACGGAATGCGTCACTTTTCTGAAGTGATTTTCCGAGAAACAGGAAAGGATATTGCCCATGTGCCGGGAAGTGGTGCCGCCGGAGGGATGGGTGGCGGTATGATGGCTTATCTAAACGCTGAATTAAAATCTGGCGCTGACCTACTGCTAGACATTTGTCAATTGGAGAAAAAAATCTCAGATGTCGATCTCATCATCACGGGAGAAGGGCGCATCGACAAACAAAGTTTGATGGGAAAAATCCCCGGAAAGATTCTGAAAATCGGGATACGACATAACGTTCCTGTGATTGCCATCACCGGATGTGTAGAAGACAAGGAACTCCTGAACGAAGCTGGATTTTACAATATATACACCTGCAAACCTAAAGAAATGTCACTGAAAGAAGCAATGATACGAGA
>JAZQDJ010000010.1:0-3408 GCA_045546735.1 Lachnospiraceae bacterium
AAAGCCATGGTTGAGCAGATCCAGGGTAATGGGATAGTGCATGTGGGAGTAGGAAGAATTGACAACAAGATCAATGTCCTTTCTGCCAAACAGTTCTTTGTAATCGCTGTATGTATCACAGCCGTAATCTGCTTTTGCAACCGCTGCACGCTCAGGATCAAGCTCTGCTACTGCAACGATATTTACAATATCGTTGTTTTCGGATCTGAAGAATCCGCCATGGATTCCCTATCCGCTCTTCCCGTATCCGATTACTGCCACGTTTAATTTTTTCATTGTCAAAACCTTCCTTTTTATTTTAACAGAGCAACAGAAATTACTTTCGACCGCATTTTACTTTGTATAATCACAAAAATGTCATATTTCTGCCTTTTTATTTATGTACTGTAAATTTTCCGTCATTACCATCTATTTTCATCAGTGCTTCGAGAAGATAATAATCGCCGAAAATCCATGGTCTGTGCATAGCATTCGGAGAATGGTATGCTGCCGAACCATTCTCCAGAAGCCGAAGCTCCTTCGGGTCATAATTGCAGTTTTCATCAAGAACACGTAAAAGCCTCATCACCGCACGCTCATAAATTTTTGCCTCATATTCAGGAACTGCCTTTGCAATCTCAATAAGACCGCAGGCCGCAATTGAAGCCGCAGATGAATCGTAGTATATCGGTTCTTCAGGTGCGCGAAAATCAACAAGTGGAAGCTTGCCGTCCTCGATATTTGCAATAAAATAATGAGCAACCTTCTTTGCTGTGTCGAGATATTCCTGCTTGCCCAGGTTAAGATATGCAAGAGCAAATCCGTAAAGAGCCCAGGCTTGCCCGCGGGACCACGAAGACCCGCTGCCGTATCCTTGCCCGGGCGGTGTATCAAGAACTTCTCCTGTTTTAGGATCAAAATCAACGATGTGGTTTGATGAGCCGTCGCCGCGAATGAAGCTTTTTAAAACGGTATCTGCATGAGACGTGGCAATCTGCTCAAAGCGCGGATCATCCTGAACTGCTGTTGCAAAGCTCAAAAGCGGAATGTTCATCATACAGTCAATTATTGCCCAACCGTTTTTTTCTCCGTTCCATGCACGAATGTATTTCGCAACGTGGTTAAAGCGACCTGCAAGAATGGTAGCTGCATGCATTGCACGGACTTTTGACTTCTCATTGCCCGTGATTTTATAATCTGCAACAGCAGAAAGAGACCACATAAAACCAACATCGTGATGAATACCAGTAAAAACATCAAATGCCTCATCAAGCTTTTCTTCGCAGCCCTCGGCATATTCTTTGAACGTCTTATCTCCGGTTTTTAAATACATAAGCCACATTATCCCCGGCCAGAAAGCTGTTGTCCAGAAGGAGATATTACACTTTGTACCTTTTGGATCCCATTCACCGTCCCTTGGACCTGTCCGCGGGAAATTAGCCCCGATTTCCGGTGCCATAGCTGCAATTTTTCTTACCACTCTGTCCAAAAAATCAGAAGCAAATGCTTTATCCTCTTTTGAAAACATTTTTATTTTACCTTTCTTACATTTTGACCTGAAAATCATGGGGCAAGAGACATTACTCTGCCCCGTAAATTTACTTTTCGTATAACCTTACTTCACTCTGTTGTATGCCAATGTGTATGTTGCAAGAATATCTTCAACACCAAGCTCACGGAGCTCAGCTCTGAACTCATCGAATTTCGAGAGCGATTCTGTGCCGAGAAGGAACTTCGAAATCATCTCGTTTGTATATGTTCCCATAGCCGCATTAAGATCATCAATAACCTTCTGTTCTTCATCGTTGAAACTCACAGACGGATTCAAAAACGGCATAGTATGCTCAAGCACCATATCACGGGTTTCCGCGATATCCTCTGTTTCCATAACGAGAACCGACTCCGGATCCATACGGCAGAATGCACCGTAGGTCGAGAAGCCATAAAGTGTGCTGGGCTGTGCCTTTGTTTCGTCTGTTATGAACTGTTTCTTGCCGTCAACTATCTCATATGTCTCGCCTTCCTTGCCCCAGGAAACAAGCTCCATTGCCTCATCGGTGTAAAACCAATCCATATACTTTGCAGCATTTGCAATTCTTCTTTCATCGCGGGTATTGCACATTACAACACCTGTGTTGTCCTGATTATATTTATTTACCATCGGAAGACCGCCTTCTTTTGCAACCGGCGGAACCATTGCCTGCAGATCAAAATCAGGATTATTCACACGTGCAAGACCGTTGAAGAAGTCAATTCTCGTCTGATAGTCCGGGAAGATAAATCCGCGGTCGGTTGTTATAAGCTCCTGCCATCCTGCATTTGACATAGTCATAAAATCAGAAGCCATAAGCTTTTCATCAATCATCTTCTTGTAAAATCCAAGATTTTCGAGGGTTACATCTCCAAGTGCACCGTACTTCCATTCTCCTGCATCGTGATCATAGTATACCTCAAGACGCCAATACGGCTGCCATGATGAACCTGAAATATCCAAAGATTTGAATTTTGAACGGACACAATACGGATAAGAATCCGGATAAAGAGCTTTCAACTTCTTGGAGACCTCATAAACCTCATCAAATGTGGTCGGAACTGCAAGATTATGCTTTTCAAAAATATCCTTGCGGTACATCCATGCGCGGACATTCTGGCTTTTTTCGCGTCCCATAACCGGAGAGAAATGCACCTTGCCGTCGCTTGATTTGCGCGGAACTATCTTTTATCATTAATCCTTTCCTTTAAAAACAAAGCATTGATATTACAATCTTCAAGTTCTGTTTTCCCTCAAATCACCCGTAATACTTTTCTTTTGCTTCCTTAAACGTTCTGAAAGTTTCATCAAAATACTCTTTATTCCGAGGAATGGTTAGCTTCCACGGAGCCGTCATATAACCCAGAACATTATCGTCAGGTGCGTTTTCCGTGAAGAATTCGACCAAATCCCCGACATTTTCCTTACATCTGTTGAATACGGATGCACAGGGAACATACTTATAATCGCTTTTTGTAAGCTGCAGCATTTTTTCGCGGATTTCAACGAATTCCGGATCCTCTTCGACGTATTTGAGATTCATTTTTACAAATTTATCCTGTTTGTAATACGGATAGTAATATTCAGGCCATATCTCCGGCGAGGTGTAGTTCTCCTCACGCATTGCGAGATAATACCACGGAGAGATAATCGCTTCATCGGCATCAAAGTGCTTGCCGTATTCATCACCGAAATCAAACAACGGATCGTGCCAAATCCACGGCTTTGCTCCGGTTTCCTTTACACAGTCGATAAAGAAGCGGAGATCGTGCCAATACAGCTCTTTTTGTCTGTAAATAACAAGTGGGAATTTAGAGCAGCACTTCGGTCCCTCTTCATCCATTCCTATATGGATATATTCAGGATGGTCAAAAAGCTCATATACCTCCATAATAAGA
>JAZQDJ010000011.1:0-2518 GCA_045546735.1 Lachnospiraceae bacterium
AAATCGTTTCTGTAGCTGACTAATTAAGAAGTACATTTAGGTACCTGTATTGATAAGATACAGGTACCTTTTTTCTTGCTTTTTTGTGCTGTATAAAGTATATTATAAGGTAGCGGTTTATTGACTATAAAGGAGGAGATACCATGTCAGAATTGGTAAAAGTAGTAGTTGACGCCATGGGCGGAGACAATGCACCGGAGCAGACAGTCAAAGGTGCGGTAGAAGCATTAAAAGAAAACGACAAAGTATTTGTATACCTTGTTGGACGTGAAGATGCAGTCAACGGGGAACTTGCAAAATATACATATGATAAAGAAAGATTAGAAGTTGTAAATGCAACGGAAGTTATTGAGATGGCAGAAGCGCCGGTAAATGCAATCCGTACAAAGAAAGATTCTTCGATTGTAAAAGGTATGATGATGGTCCGTAACGGTGAAGCTGATGCGTTTGTTTCTGCAGGAAGTACAGGTGCGGTGCTCGTCGGAGGACAGGTGTTAATCGGTAGAATTAAAGGCGTGGAAAGACCGCCGCTTGCTCCGCTTCTTCCGGTGGATAATGAGAGAGGATGTTCCCTTCTTATCGACTGTGGCGCAAATGTGGATGCAAGACCGTCTAATCTTGTACAGTTTGCAAAGATGGGTTCCATTTATATGGAAAGTGTTATGGGAGTGAAAAATCCGACCGTCGGCATCGTAAACAACGGTGCAGAAGAAGAGAAAGGAAATGCCCTTGTAAAAGAGACATTCCCGCTTTTGAAGGCTTGTCCGGATATTAACTTTGTGGGTAGTGTTGAGGCAAGAGATATTCCGGCAGGAACAGTTGATGTTATTGTCTGTGAAGCTTTTGTAGGGAACGTTGTTCTTAAGACTTTTGAAGGTGTCGGACAGACATTAATCAGCAAAATCAAACGTGGTATGATGTCTAATACACGTAGCAAAATCGGTGCTTTGCTTGTGAAACCGGCTTTGAAAGAAACATTAAAAACATTTGATCTTGAGCAGTACGGCGGAGCTCCGATGCTCGGTTTGAAAGGTCTTGTTGTTAAGACACACGGAAGCAGTATGTCAGGTGAAATTAAGAATTCTATTCTTCAGTGTCTGACATTTAAAGAGCAGAAGATTAACGAAAAGATCAAAGAAAAAATTCAGGGAAAAGACGAGCAGTAGGAGGTCTTTTGAAATGGAACTGGAGATTTTGACAAAGGTTCTTGTGGAAGTACTTGGAGTGGATGCTAGTGAAATACATGAGGAAACGACATTTGTCAAAGATTTGGGAGCAGATTCGCTTGATATATTCCAAGTAGTATCCCGTTTGGAAGAAGAACTGGGAGTGACATTTGAAGCGACAGCAGTTGAGAAGATAGAAACTGTTGCGCAAGCGATAGAACTAATCAAAGACACAATAAAGAAATAATTGCGGAGGCCCTTTGGGGCCTCTGTTGGAGTAGTTGATACAACATGAATTGTTATAATTTTGCAGAACTGGAAAACAAAATAGGGTATACCTACAAGAATAAAGATTTGCTGAGACAGGCTATGACGCATACATCTTTTGCAAATGAGCAGAAGATAAACAAACTTGCCAGTTATGAACGGATTGAGTTCTTGGGAGATGCAGTTCTTGAAATGGTAAGCAGTGAGTATTTCTATTTTGAAAAACCACAGACATCGGAAGGAAATCTGACAAAGATGCGTGCCAGTGCGGTTTGTGAACCGTCCCTTGCGATTACCGCAAGACAACTTGAGCTTGGGAAATATCTTCTTCTCGGGAAAGGGGAAGAAGCAACCGGCGGAAGAGACAGGGACTCCATTATTGCGGATGCGGTTGAGGCTCTGATTGGTTCAATTTATTTGGATGGCGGTTTTGAGCAGGCAAAACAATTTATTTTAAAGTTTGTATTGAATGATTTAGAAAATAAACAGCTGTTTTATGATGCCAAATCCATCTTGATGGAGATGATGCAGGCAAAAAAAATGCAGAGTTTTGAATATAGACTGGTAGGAGAAGAGGGCCCGGATCACGAGAAAGTATTTAAGACGGAAGCGGTTTTGGATGGTAAGCGGATCGGATACGGCGAAGGCCAGTCAAAGAAAGTGTCAGAACAGCATGCGGCGTATGAGGCGCTCATGTATCTGCGCAAAGAACAGAAGTAGGTGTTTTATGTATTTAAAGAGTATTGAAGTGCACGGATTCAAATCCTTTGCAAATAAGATTATTTTTGAATTTCATAACGGAATTACAGGTATTGTAGGACCAAACGGAAGCGGTAAGAGTAACGTAGCAGATGCAGTCCGTTGGGTTTTGGGAGAGCAGAGCGTAAAACAGCTCCGCGGTTCTTCCATGCAGGACGTTATTTTTTCGGGAACGCAGAACAGAAAGCCGCTCGGATATGCCTATGTGGCAATTACACTTGACAATGCAGACCATTCACTCACAATTGATTACCCTGAGGTAACGATTGCCAGAAGACTATATCGTTCCGGCGAAAGTGAGTATTTGATTAACGGAACTGTTTGCC
>JAZQDJ010000012.1:0-2578 GCA_045546735.1 Lachnospiraceae bacterium
TACTGTCAATATTGTTGCGATAATATTCAAGCGGAATTTTAACGCTTTCGCCAACTGCCTTATATGCAGCAAAGTGGATAACGGAATCAATTTTGTGGTCAGAAAACACTTTGCGCATTGCTTCTTTGTCTTTACAGTCAACTTTATAAAAAACAGGACGTTTTCCGGTAATTATTTCGATTCTGTCAATAACGTCTTCCTTTGCATTGGAAAGATCATCTACAATAATGGGTTCATATCCCGCATTGATAAGTTCAACCACGGTATGGCTTCCGATATATCCGGCGCCGCCGGTTACGAGTACGTTCATAAATTATGCCTCCTTATTCACTTCGTTTATAAAATCAATAAATGCTTTCTGTCCTTCCGGAGTGTTTTTATATACTCCAGCATCTTCAAGAACTTCTGCAAAAACCTTTCCGGTTTCTTTAAGGATTATATCCATTGCGTTTTCTTTTGTAAAAGTATATTCCTTTTTAAGTTCTTCAAGCCATTCGGCATGTTTTGAAAGAGTCTCGTCAGAAGAAATATCTTTGCCGGAAAACGCAGCTTCCGCAAGGTCGCTGAGTTCCTGTTTAAGTCTGCTTGGAAGAACAGCAAGACCCATTACTTCAATAAGACCTATATTTTCCTTTTTTATATGATGTTTGTCCGCATGAGGGTGGAACACACCGAGAGGATGTTCCTTTGTTGTAATGTTGCAGCGAAGAACAAGGTCAAGTTCATAATTCTCTCCTCTTCTGCGTGCAATGGGAGTAATGGTGTTGTGCGGCTGGCCATCGGAAAAAGCAATCACACCAACTCTTTCGTCACTGTACTCTCTCCAAAAACCGAGAATTTTATCCGCAAGTTCCGCAACTCTTGCAGAGTCTGCTCCGCAAAGACGGATAACGCTCATTGGCCAGTTGACAATTCCTGCGCTGATATCTTCAAAACCTTTAAAAACAACTTTTTCCCTGACTGCAGCTTTTTCCATAGCAAAAGTATAATGACCGCCCTGGAAATGTTCATGGCTGAGGATAGAACCGCCAACTATCGGAAGATCCGCATTTGAACCAACAAAATAATGAGGAAAAATCCTTACAAAATCAAGCAGTTTTTCAAATGCAGATTTATCTATCTTCATAGGGATATGTTCTTCATTGAGCACGATGCAGTGCTCATTGTAATAAACATAGGGAGAATACTGCCAGTACCAGTCTGCTCCGCATATTTTTATAGGAATGATTCTGTGGTTTGCTCTTGCCGGGTGATTCATTCTTCCGGCATAGCCTTCATTTTCGCAGCAAAGCTGGCATTTCGGATATGCAGTCTGAGGCGCATTTCTTGCGGCAGCAATAGCTTTAGGATCTTTTTCCGGTTTTGAAAGGTTTATGGTAACATCAAGCTCGCCGTATTCACACTCATATTTCCAGCGCATATCTTTTTTTATGCGATAGCGGCGGATATAATCTGTGTCACAGGAAAATTTATAATACCAATCCGTTGCTTCCACCGGATCATTTTCATATTTTTCCCAGAATGTTCTGATAATTTCTCTTGGCATCGGGGTAATTGCACCCATTATTCTTGTGTCAAAAATATCCTTTGCGGTTATGTTGTCGTCACAAAGACCGTTTTCAACAGCATAATCAAGAATACCCGCAAGTATATCTTCGATATTCTCCGGCTGAGGTTCATCAGAAGGTTCGTAATCAGGCTTTCCAAGCAAATTGAGAATACGATTGATCAATACCCTGTGGTCCTCCGGCTGTGCAAGACCAGTATTCATTGCATATGAAACAATGGCATCGATATATGTTTCTATTTTCATCAGTTTGCCTCCATTTCAACGCCGCCCTGGGGACGGATAGCAAGCACATGGCAAGCACCTTCACCAAGAACTCTGTCTATTCCTTCACGGAATTTTTCAAGGATTTCAAAAGGAACAAAAGCCTGAACAGTTCCGGCAAAACCACCGCCATGAACTCTGTAAGCTCCTTTTCCTTCAAGCAAATGTTCGCATATTACAAGAGCAATGGCAACGTCCTGGTGTTCCTTATATCCCGCAGGAATTACGTTTTGGAGATACATATATGAGGAATATCCGCTTTCTTTAACAAGTTTAAGGAATTCTTCAAAATCGCCTTTTTCAAGAGCTTCCACCTGTTTCGGAACACGGGCATTTTCCTGATAGAAATGAGCAGCACGCATAACGGCTCTGTCGCCGCATTTTTCTCTAAGCTTCGGAATTTCCGCAAAGAAATCTTTTTCATCGATTTCTGTAAGAACATCCTTACCGAAATATTCCGCAATCATTTTGATTTCTCCTGGAATAGCAGCATATTCATCGGTAAGATCGGCATGGCTTGCTCTTGTGTCAATAATACAAAGGGCATGACCGCAGGAAGAAAAATCAAAATTCACAGGTTTGATGATAGGTTTTTCTTTATCAAAAAAGTCGATCGTAACAAGGTTTCCGACAGCGGAAGCAGTCTGATCCATAAGTCCGCAGGGTTTTCCAAAGAAAACATTTTCTGCATACTGACCGATTTGTGCAACCTCCGCCTGAGAAACTTTTGCATCAAAAAACATATGA
>JAZQDJ010000013.1:0-21821 GCA_045546735.1 Lachnospiraceae bacterium
CTTTCCTATAGAAGTCATGGTTTGACTAAATCTATCTGTAGGTAATAGGGCATGAGAAATCCAATCGGTTTACATAACCTCGTTTCATTTTTTCCGATAGATTACAAACTATTCTTATATCTAGGCGCTTTTGCCGCAAAAAAACACATATAGATATGCTAATTCTTATTCATTCTATCTGAAAAATTCCCGAAAATTCGCGTTTTCACAGGGAACTCCCGAAAAGTTGCATTCTCGCAGGAGAAATTCCACGAAAAATGCACATCAAATCTACAACCAATCACAATCTCCGCCGGTAATTGCAAGGCTCAAAAGCGCATCCATCTTCTCCACATCTTCGCCCTCGATGACTTTTAAAAGTCTGGCTTTTTCAGCCGCCTGAGGCATTTCCTCATCCGGGCCGATTTCCATATCTACTTCTTCTCCGCAGTACGGACATACCATGACAGGCACAATTACTTGCGAAAGATATCTCATTCCGCAATCATCACATTCATAAAATCCGCACACCTGCGTTCCGTCAGGTACAAAATACATAAACATCCTCCTTTAAGCACATTTCTTTCTTTTATCAAAGCAAACAACAACATCCCCGTCTACGACGAGGATGTCTTCAATACTTGTATGTAACACTCTGCTGAGAATCAAAAGATTATCAACATTTGGTAAGGACTTACCGCTCAGCCATTTGTATACGGCCTGTGGATTTTCAAATCCCATTACCTCCTGGATCTGCTTTACGCTGTATCCGTTCTGCTTCAGCAGTTCTTTGATTCGCTTTCCGGTTGCTTCTTGCTGGATCGATAAAAACATAGGTTCCATAGTCAAAATACCTCCTTTATCAAATACCATCCCGATTGCTAGTAGAAGTATAGCACATGATTTTTCATTTTTCTACAACAAATTATTAAACTATTAGTTTAATTTTCAAGTTCGGCAATGTCCTGCCAAAGAGCAACAAATTTTCCGTCCTTCCAGTCAACATGCCAGTGTCCGAAATACCATTTCTGATAGTCGAGGCTCCTAGAGATTTCTTCCAAATAATCTTGCAGCTGCTCCTCACCCGGCATCACTCGCTCCACAAGTAACGGTGCAATATGGCGCGGACATGTGTGGGTAAGAACATAATCCACTTTATTACCCGCAAGTTCTAAATTCCTACGTCCTTCTTCGTATTCTTCCTGCGAAGGCATCTCCTGTTCCCACCAACTGACGCGTGGTGTGCGCCAAGGTTTATCAATGGAATAACCGCCGCCAAATGTAAAAAAGGTCTTTCCTTCGATTTCATAAATCTGCCCACGCATCAGATGGATGATATCCTCCCTGATAAAATGAACTTTTCCACCTTTCCATTCCGAGACCGGATAGGTCGAAATCTTGTCGAAATTTTCATGGTTTCCATCCAACCAAAGAACGGTGCACGGCAATTCCGACAGCATATCCATTGTCCGTTCATCACCGACTTCGCCCATCCAGCAGACTGCCACGTCACCTAAAATAATTAGGTAATCGTCCTTTGTCGCATATGTGTACTGAAAAAACTTACGTACTTTAAAAATATCTGTTCTTCCGTGTGTATCGCCGCAGAGCCAAATCATGGTTCTTCCCCCTTTAAATCCTCCGAAAACGTGTCACAAATCTCCGGATAATCCGGATGACCGAGCAACATCATTTTCCATTTCAGTCAAAGTTACAAAATTTCATATGTTACCTCCTGTGTCCTACATATAAAGTATAGGTTTCACAGGAGACCATGTCACTAAACTTACAGTTTATCGTCATGCACTGACCTGCAAGTCCATGTTCTGATCCGTCACAATAATTTCATCTATCGTTACGCCAAGCAAATCTGCCAAAACAACTAAGTTGTCGATGGTAGGCAGTGCAAGACCTTGTTGCCATTTGTAAATAGCCTGCGGGGTAGTGAAGCCGAAGACTTCTTGTATATCCCGCACGGAAAGCCCCGCCTGCTTGCGCAAAATGATGATATTCTGACCCGTCTTTGTCATATCTATGACAGGCATCGCTTTCATCTTCTTCCCTCCTTTTTTTGCATATAAAAAGACCGCTTAACTCATAAAGATAAGCGGTCTAATCGTCAGTATAATTTACAATCCCGTTCTGTCAGACGGTGACATGTAAGCCCGGCTTTATCTTATATGAGTGCGCAAAATGAAACCACTGTGATGCAGACGACTGCCCAAGTGATTCCGAATTAAAATGTTTCCCGATTATAATGTTTGTAAATCCTACTGCTTTCATGTCTCTCTCCTTTCCGCGAACGGGTGTCGCTATTTACTCATTTAATATCGTCAGTTTAGCACGAAAAAAATAGTTTGTAAATTATACCATTAGTATAAAATTCTATCTTACACTTTCACAACTTCTATTCCCATCGCTGCTGCCCTGTTTGCATTTGTTCCTGTCAGTGGATACGCAACTGCCAATACTTTACGGATGTATTTTCCTCCGAACCGTTCTGCAACTGTTTCCAGTTCATACAGGTAATCACGTTTTCTATCGGTTCGTCACCTAAAAACTCATAATTGATAATCATAGTCTTCCCTCATTTTCTTTTGTGTCATTATGAATATCCTATCACTTTTATATCTCTGATACAAACAAAAACCCGTCTGTTTCAAAAAACAGACGGGAAAAACAACATGTTACAATGCTTTTTTTCTATAGTATGTACTCTGTGGTTTAATATCTTTTAACCAACTTCGGATTTGACAGATACGGGCCGTTTTTAGTCATGTTTTCCATAAAAGAAGAAAAACGCTTTCTAAGTCCGTACGGATCCTTTTCTGTCATTCCGAATCCATGCAGCATGTCCTCGCCGTCCACATATGTTGTACCAAGCAGTGTCGTCTCCTCACAGCTGCAAATCTCAACCTCCTGAATCTTTCCTTCCTCTATCGATGCACGGAGCGCGAAAACGGGATCAAATATAATGTCGCCCCCTACAGAAGAAAATACACCAATCTGCATATCTTCCTCACAGCACTCTAAATTAAGCGCCCACCATGTCTCCGGAGAGTCTGTATGAATCTGTCCTCCGTTTTCACCGAGAAAATCATATACTTTCTGTAACTGTGCCACTGCCTTCTTAGTCGCCATCTTACTCATCTTTTTTCCCTCCGCATGCATCTTCAACAATCAGAATCTCATCAATTGTAACATTCAGCAGGACAGATAATCCTACTAAATTGTCAATCGACGGCAATGTCCGGCCGTTTTGCCACTTATAAATTGCCTGCGGCGTTGTAAACCCGAACTCTCTTTGCAAGTCTCTTACCGACAGTCCTGATTTTTTTCGTAAATCAGAAATGTTTTTCCCTGTTTTTTTTAAATCGATTCCCGGCCAATTACTCATCAGATCACCTTCCCTTACTTTAGTACTCAAAGTATAGTCTGCAATCTTATGCAATAATGCCCAATAATCGCTTTATTTTAAAATTCTTTCAAAAACTTTATAGTTTCTCTCATCGTCCGGTCTGCAATACACCGCAAATTCAATTGCGCGGAATGCATACCTGTAATCCGCAACCACTGTCTTTGCCGCACGCGCAACAACTTCCGGATTGTTCATGAAAGCACCGCATCCGAACGCACCTAGCACGATAACTTCCGCACCCTGTGCAAGCGCTACGTCCAGCATCCTGCGCAATCTCTTCTCATGTATTTCCAATAACTGTTTATCTGAAATATTAATTGCCTTTGCCCCGTCACCCGAGTTGTAATGATTGCTCGGCTTCGGTCTGAGATTCGGCGCCGCACATGTCAGGACATCAACGAAATATCTTTCTCTTTCCGGTAAAGCCTTCGGTGCCAAGGTATCGCTTTTTACTACAAGCACATCCGGTGTATAAATAATATCATCATTATGAATCGGATCCTGCGCATCTCTGTGCGCCTGATAAAATGCATTCCATACTTTATTATCCTTCAGGCACAAAAGAAGTCCTGAACATCTGCAAAGTGCTTCCTCCTGTGCACTCGCCCCGCGCTCAACACCTCCGCCCGGATTTGTTGCCGAAGCAAAATTATGTACACATACTCTATAGCCCTTATATCCGGCTGCTGCCTCATATGTTCTTTTCTTTGATACTTTTAATTGCGCCGGCTCGGCATATTTATCCTTAGCCGGCGCCGTGAAGGTGTCTGTCTCTAAAATTATTTTTTGTCCTTCTTTCGATTTTTTAACAGATTCACGAATCTTTGCATCAGTTCGGCAAAGATTCATCGTATCCTCAAAAACCTGTACATTTTCATATCTTCCCATTGTTATTTTTGCTCTCTCTTCCTTTCAAACACTCTTGTCTCTTCTACACCAACCGGCTCCTCATCAAAATACAGAGGGGCTGTTGTCTTATTTTTTATAATTATTTTTTCGATATGATCAGAACAGGAATACGTTTCCATGCTGTTACCGATTCCATTCGGAAAATAACGGAAATCTATAAGTTCTTCACTGTTTAAATAAAGCACACTGTCCTGAAACATACCGACATGAACTGTCGGGGAAATGACACCAAACCTATCCTCCATATGATAAGCCAGCGTTCCTCCGAAATCTACATTCTCCATCTCGATATATATACAGCTGTCATACTCTTTTATTATATCATATAACCTTTGATTCTCTATTCTTTCCTTTTCCCGGAGTTCCTGCCATCCAAGCTCCTGTAAATTCCGTATGTACGCTTCCATCTCACTCTTTTCTCCGAGTGCCATGCAGGCAGATGCAGAAACAATCTGTTCCAGCGCATCCTCTGATTTTTGGCCCATTTTTAAAAGATTTTTCAAATAAGGTTTTATAACATCTTTATACGGTTCTAACGTCATATATTTCAACGGACATATATACAATGTATTGCGTGTCTCATAATATAAAACATCATCTTCCAATCTATAGTTCTTAAGAGAGGACGTTCTCCCAATCCCTACATTTTCTCCCATGCGCGGATGATAATCTGCCCGGCCGGCCAGCGTATAGCGTGCTTCATATACATACAATTCCCAATCTGTCATTTTCACTATCGGTTTCATACCGTCTCCTCCTTTTCATTCTGTATATATAGTACTTAATTCCTATTCCCCTGTCATTCAACTTCAAGTATAAAAACTTTGGTATATAGATTTCTTCCTATGCATGCGCTATAATTGTTTTAATATACACACGAAAGGAATTCTTTTATGGCCGCAAAAAAAACAAATGACAGTCGCTTTAATCCACTTTATCTTATACTCACATTAAAGAAATACAGCAGCGCAAAACATCCTATGTCCCTTGCTGAACTTACGGAAAAAACAAACAGTGAATTCTTCAAACCTTTCGGACCGGATGACGGGGACAACGGAATTAATCTCACGACAGTCACCCGTATTATGGATGCTCTTTGTCTGAATATTTCTCTCGATTTTCAAAACACTCCTATGCATAATTACAAAGACATTAACAATTGCGGTTTTAACATTTACTGCGTCATGAAAAGCAATGACCCGAACCATCCTTGGGAATTTTATCATTCTGAAGACTCTAAAAAAGGTAAAACGAAATACTATTATTATGAGTCCGTTTTTTCCGATGCCGAACTGACTGCCTTGATTGATGCAATTGAAACTTACAACTATTTCAGTCCCAAAGACATCTCCGGAATCGTTTCCAAACTACTTGGGATCCGTCCGACTTCCGAATATTTAAAAAACTATGATGAGTATATCGGAAAGCGTCTGAAAGATGAAAATTCCCGTGTACTTACCAACATCAGTACATGTAATCAGATTATCAAAGAAAATAAATTTGCTGTCATCAAGTACTGCAGTTATGAATATGACGAAAAAGACAAAAATCTGCAGTTGAAAGTGCGTCCGAAATACCCTCGTATTGTGCGCCCTCTCTCCATGATGTGGAGCAACGGCAATTACTATTTGGTGGCTCAGTTTAAAGCCGATTATCCGCCGACAAATTTGCGTATAGACAGAATCAGTGATATCGCGCCTTGTACTCCGACAAAAGAAATGCTGGAAGAATTTAAAGTAGATGTATCTCTTGAAAGCAGCGTATACCGTGTCAATCATCCGCTTATGTACGGCGGAGAACTGAAACACATTAAGTTCCTTTATGATTCTGAACTGACGACAGGTATGAATAATTCTGTCATGGACACGTTCGGCAAACTGACCAATGTCCGTCCTGCTTCCGAAAAGGAAATAGAACAATATATCGGCCGGAAAGAAACCGGTGGTAAATGGCTCTGCGCCAAAGTCTCGGCAACAGAGAGCGGCGTTGAATTATTTGCCACTCAGCACTGCCGTCATTGCCGCATTATTTCACCGGAATCTTTGGCCGAAAAAGTCCAGCAGAACCTTCTTGAAGGGCTTAAGCTTTACCGGTAACGAAACCGTATCTGCCGCTTCTGCCCTGCTGCATAGCATTGTTTTCCTGCATGCGGTCAATTGCATTCTTAATATCTTCTTCGGTAAGCAGGCTCATCGCTCTCTTGGTGTGCCTGCTTTCCGGAAGTGCCATAACACGCTCCGCTGCAAAAACCATGGCATTTTCAAGAAGACTTCTCGCTTCACGTCCGTTTCCGAAATTCGGATCTTTATAACGCTTCGCAAAGAACTTCAAAATATACTCGTCTGCTTTCTTATCAATCTTAAGATTCTGAACCTTTGCCTGTGTATGCACAATTTCTTTCATCTCTTCCGGTGTATAGGAGTCGAAAAAGATGGTCGAATTGATGCGGCTCTTAAGACCCGGATTTGCATCAAGGAACTGCTTCATCATATTGTCTTTTTCATTCAGCTCTTTTCCTCCGTATCCGGCAAACATAATGAGTTTATCTGTTCCATGTTGCTCAATCTCAATCAGCATCTGTGCCATAGCTTCACGGCTGTAGGAATCTGAACCTGCCCCATTGTCCACAAGTGAATATGCCTCATCAATGAGAATAATATCATTCTCTTCAAAAAGCTGTTTTGTTTTCGGTGCGGAATGTCCGACATACATACCTTTCAACTCTGCACCATTCACACAGGTGAAACGATTTCCCGGAAGAATACCTTCCTCACGCATCATATTGCCCATCATCTTTGCCACCGTAGTCTTTGCCGTTCCCGGCGCTCCGATCAGCAAGTGAACATTGTGGAATCCGCTTTCTCCAAGCCCCATCTTCTGACGCATCTTGCAATATTTCATTACACTGACAATCGATTTCACCTGACGCTTTACATTCTCCATTCCGACAAGTTCTTTTTCTAAGCGCTCCGAACTCTTTTTCTCCTGTGATGCAGAGATACTGAGATATTTGTTTAATACTGCAAAATCATCTTTTCCCAGTGGCTCGCCCTGAGGTTTTCTGCTCTCCTTTTGAACATATAAAAGTATACGCTGCATCATATCAGACTTGTTTTCATTGTACATTTTGAGAATCTTGTCAATAATCTCATTTTTCGGAACATTGCTTTCTAAAGTAATCGACAGTTTCTCCAGCCAGTTATCAAACTGAAGTCTTCTGTACTTTTTCAGATTTTCTTCTTTTTCCGATATTAAAACCATGTCTGCCGTATTCTCAAGAACATAGGAGAACAGTCCCTCCATATCATAAACTTCTTCATCATTTAAACACTCAGTTTCCCAAGGCTTGACATATGCAATGAATAAATGACGGTTCTCTGCAAAAAGAGATAATTTTTCAGTTAATCCCTCAAAATTGAAAAATCCAAATCCCGGTTTCTGATGAATCAGAATACACATCATCTCATTTCTGCAATCTTTCCAATACGGTCTTTTATTGCTGACATTGCGGATTCCGCTGAACATCATGTTACTCGGTCCCTGGAAAATGATATTGTCCTCATCATGTGCTGCAATTTCGGCAATCGTTACAACCGGAACACGCCAAGGAACTTCGTTCCATTCACAGTCCTCTTCATCTTCCCACTCATCTTCCCAAAAATCGTACTCATCACAATCTACCGGATCGTACGAGGTAAATCCATTCTCTTCTGTCTCCCGGCTGTTCGCAATTGCAGCAAGATAATTGACCGCCATGAGCACCTCTTCCTGCTTCGTACCCTTTACTACAACAACTCTGGACATCTTACGGTCTGCATTTTTCAGACAGTCTGCAAATTGGCGTGCACCGTTTTCCACGTCTTCTTTCAGAGCATCGTATCCTAATCCGTGTTCAATCTCCAGGCAATGATACTTACTGCCTGCACCGCCGAGAAATCCGGTCACATAATTCGGTTTTAATAAATGCAATCTCTTCATCTCTACTTCTCCTTTGCGTTTGATTATAAAATATATAGCACTATTCATTGTGCAAAAATGCACAAAATCAACTAAATTCTAAAGCTGCGTATTCTTTTTTACAAAGTCTCAAATAATCTTGATTTTTTGTTTGCATCAAGACCTGAAGCAGTTCGTTTGATCTATTTACAGAGAAAAACAGCATTTCCGTAAAAAACGATCCGCTCTGCAGTTGTCCGAGAAACCGGAATGCATTTGTCAGTCGCCTTGAAATGATGCCCGGTTTATCTTGGTTACGTACACAATCCTGCAGAGTATGTACAAAAACATCCACAAGTTTCAGAATGAAATCCCCGTCTTTTTCTTGTATAGTTGCTAAATGCTTCTCTGTATTTTTCCCCAACAGAATGTCATAAACTATTTTTATATTCAGCCCCTGATACATGACCATGTAATAGTCATAGAACGAATATGCAATCTCTTCCGACTTAATATACTGATAAATAAGCTCAGCCGTAACTTCCTGCCCCAGCATCTCATATGCCTGCAGTGCATGGCTTAAATTTTCCCATCCTCTGCATGTGACAATCTGCGTCTGTGTCCCATACGTCAGGTTACGATATATGTTTTCCTTATATAATTCCAGATAAGCTGTAATTCTCGGATGAAGACCGCGCTCTTTCGCATACTTCAGGAAATCATCCACTGAATACTCAATACTCATTTTTCTTACACGGTCAAGAATTACCGCATCCAGCTTCCTTGCACTTTTGTTATATGCCGGAGGATTTCCGCAAAGAACGATACACCAGCCATCCGGAAGGCGGTACTTTCCGATGTTGCGCGTCTGCAGAAATGCAAGCATGGCCGGCATGATTGTCTCAGACGCACAATTAAACTCATCAAGTAGCAGAATTCCCTCCTTCTGCCCTTTCTGCACCATCGCCATCGGCTCTGCAATAATCTCAGACATTGTATATTCTGTGTATTTCCCGCACTCAAGGTCCGAAATTACCGGAAGACCAAGAAGGCTGTTTCTTGTATGATGCGTAATGCTGTAACTGACAAACCCGATTCCAAGTTCCTCAGCAACCTGACGCACAATATCTGTCTTTCCGATTCCCGGCATTCCTTCTAAATAGAACGGAATGCGGTGTACCATATCACATAGATAATCACCATTTTCATTTTTCGTTAAATAGGCGCGTACACCCTTTTTTATTTCTTCTTTTGCCTGTTCTACTGTATAAACCATTTCTAATTTCTCCTCTACTCTTCCATAAGCACCGGATATTTTTTAATCCATTCCGGTATAGGCTCCCCAACATATTCTATGTTACAGTCCACATCTTCCGGTGCCATCAGAAAGCAAACCGGATATTCCGGTTTTTTTACCGGATAGATACCGCATCCGTCCGTCAGATAAAAAAGAATATCTACTTTCCGCTTCTTTTGTATCTCTTCTATGCGCTTGAATACCGGAACAAAACTCGTGCCGCCTCCGCCGATAACATTAAAATTCGATGCGTTCTCCGAAAACTCCGAAAGATTGTAGTACTCCGTTACACTATGCAAATCGCAGTCACACTGCATAAGATAAATAGACTCCACATCATAAGCACCTTGTATATCCTCAAAAAGCTTCTTAGTCTCTTTTAGAAAACCGGGAATGCGCTCTACACAGGAACCGCTTGTATCGAGCGCAATAACAATACTGTTTATTTGTCTGCACTCTGTAGATTCCACCGGTTCTAATATAGGTACGTCCCCATACATATCAAGCCCATACATATACAGTGCTTTGTCAATCTCATCCTCTTCTTTATTCTTCTCTGTGATGGAGGCAAGTTCTCGAAGCAGTACATCATATGCTGTCATAGATACTTTTTCATCAGAAATCAGCCATACGTTTTTCATGGACTGTGCACTATATTGCTTTCCCAACAGATTCTGCATAACAATCGTGACTAAACTGCCACCCTCTTGACCTTTCTCTTTGGGTCTCGTCCCAAGCAACAGCTTTCTTGCATTTTCCCAGATAGAGTTTCCTTCTTCCTTTTCAAGCTGCGCAGTACATTTCATCCAAAAACTGTGGTCTTCTCTGTACAATGACTTTCCCAAATTATAAATTCTGTTTCTAATCCCCATATCCTTCAGGCCGGCATAATACAGATCATCGCCGAAAATTTTTCTTCTTTTAGGACTTAATGCGAGATCCATCAACGCTTTTTTCTGCTTTGCTTTCATAGTAAAAGCCGGATGCAACGCTTCCATTGCATGAGCAACCTGTATATCTCTTACAGCACTTGCCAATTTTGCATTTTGATAAGAAACTGCTGTTTTTTCAAAGTGACCGAACAATCCGTGTAACACAATATGACAAAGTACTTCTTCTATACTGCCTACTTTTTCTTCCATAATCTGCTTGGGATTGTAGAAGAGTTTTTTTCCATCCGTACAGAGAAAAATCTCCTCACGGACAGGAACCGCTATCAGCTGTGACAAACTGTATGAAAAAGACGGAATCTTACATTTTAATTTCGCTTTGTAAAATTCAATACGCTGCTCCGCACGCATAATCTTTCTGCTTTTACGCTTGATCAGTGTTAATTCAGCACTCATTTGCCACCTTCCCATTCTTCATGGATTTTCATAATCAACATCGGCATATATTCCTGTTTCTCGTTTTTTTCTGAAAGAATTCTTTCCGCCTGTCTATAAGCTATGTCACTCGTAATCAAATTTTTCTTTAATGCGTAATACATAATCTCTTTGTCCGGTATTTCATGAAGAATAAAATCCGCAATTGCTTCTATATCCGGAGTACCTACATTATTTCGAAAATAAGATATGGTATTAATAAAATCCGGAACCTCAATCACTTGTCCTATAACCCGGTCAGCAGAAACATTAAAAATAAACAAAAGTGTTTCTTTTTGAAAACTGTCAGCCATGTTAATCTCTATTTCAGCCGAAAAACATTCCTTCCAAACAGACATATATTCTGCCAATACTTTTCTGTCGCCAACCGTCATATTTAACATATCTAACCTTATATTCCAACCTGAACTGTTTTCTGTAAATACCTCCTTACCATATATGCATTGAATCGCATTCCACATATCATTTTGATCCGGTTTCTCTCTTAATTCTCCTCTGAGCCAGGAAATAAAGTCCATTTTCGACTGTGCCGGACACTCCGAAAAAATCGTACATACCATATGAAACAGCAACAGACTTAAAAAATCCGGTGTCATAACATCTTCGTACAACTCCGGAGCATTTTTCTTTAATCTCCGGAATGTATTCATGACCTCTTTTGCAGTCTTTTCATTCTTCCTATGTTTATGGCTATGGTTCTGATAAATCCAATAAAACAAAGCCTCTTTTCCTTCTTTTTCTACGAACTCTTTAAACTGTGCTGTCCATAGCCCGTCCTCCGTCCCATCGTATCCAAACGGCTGTCTTACTTCTGTCATTTTCATACAGTTGTTTTGAAAACGCGGTGTTAAATAATAAGAATCCAAACTATCCAATAACATTTTACTATCCCTTCTTTTATAAAATCTCATCTACAAGGCCGTAATCGAGCGCCTCCTTTGCATTCATCCAATAATCACGGTCCGTATCTTTCGTTACTTCAGCCACTTCCTTGCCGCAATTTTCTGCCAGCACTCCGTTCAGCATAGCTCTTGTCTTTTCAATATGGCCCGCCACAAGCATAATATCTGCCGCCTGGCCAGCAACACCGCTGGACGGCTGGTGAATCATGACCTCGCTGTGCGGAAGCATCATTCTCTTTCCTTTCTCTCCGCCTGATAAAATTACGGCTCCCATGCTTGCAGCCACACCCGTACAGATTGTTGCAACATCCTTTTTAATGTGCTGCATAGTGTCATAAATTGCCATGCCTGCAGTAACACTTCCTCCCGGGCTGTTAATATAAAGTTCGATCTCCGGAATATCCTTTCCCTCTAAATAGAGAAGCTGCGCTATAACAGAGGCTGCCATCTCATCATTGATCTCTCCCACTAAATGAATGATTCCGCTTTCCAGATTGCTGGAAAAAATGTCACTTCCTTTATTTCTGTCATAAACAATTGGATTAATAATCATAGCTTTTTCCTCCCATGTGCTTTTATGTTATGCCGGAAGTTTATCATGCTTTTTTGTGCAATAATGCATAAAAATAGGGTGAATGAAAAAATTTTCATTCACCCTGAAATCACCGCAGATGATTACGTAATCCTCTTTATCCGTTTCCTCCTATTCGGGAAATATACTTTTATTAAAACGTTCAAAATCAGAATGGCAGTCACCTGTAATAAAAATCATTGTTTCACCTTTTATATACCGTGCGTATAGTTCTTGGTATCTGCAAACAGACGCAGTACTCCGAAGTTTCCTTTCGGATCCATGTAATGAATAAACAATACGGTATTTTCATTTCCTTTTTTTGTAAAGCGGATTTTTGCACCACTTTTTATATTCTTATATACACCGCCGCGCGAAAAACCGAGAGAGTTCATTTTGTATCCCTTCTTTAATTTCACTGTTACTTTCTTATTTCCGCTGATTTTTTTCATGGAAGCGGACGTATTTTTATTGAAATACTTTGCAGGATATTGCTTTGTTCCGATTTTAATTGATTTCACCGGGTTGGAATATTTCGTCCATTTCATTGTAGTCACTTTTTTATAGGTTTTCCCACCCTGTTTGACTTTAACTACAATCTTTGCTGTTCCGACTCTCTTAGAATGCACCCATGCAGTCGAATTCTCTTTGTCCCACTCTACAGTTGCAACCTTTGGATTTGCCGAAGAAACCGTAACTTTAGCCTTCTTATCTAAATTCGTCACTACCAATCCAAACGAATCCCATTCAGGTGTATACATAAACGTGTAACTACCCTCCCAAAAGCTAGGTTCTGCTGCATAAGCCGGCGCTGAAGCCGTTCCCGAAATAAGCATTGTCAATGCTAAGGCAACAACAAATGTAACCATTGATTTCATAACTTTTTTCATGATAATCCTCCTTCCATCTTTCTTACAAGTTTACTGTAATTATAAATAAACTCCTGCCCCTCATTTTTAACCTTTTCATAATTTTCTTCTTTGACGGCAAATTCCATCTCTTTTGCCTTCTCTGAAAAATTATTGGCGCCGACAAGAAGAGAAGCACCTTTTATTGCATGTGCAATAATACGAAACTCCTTCCAATTCTGCTCATCATAATATTTCTGCAATTTCTCTGCATATTCTTTTTCCTGACCGCAATACTCTGTCAAAACTTCCCGATAAAGTTCTTCGTCACCGGCGCTGTAACGCATCGCAGATGCTTTATCGATTTCAAAAAGATATCCGTCTGCTTCTTCCGTCTGCGGAACCGGATCTGTAACAAACTGATTTGCGGATGCCGTTTTTGCAATCGCCTCTGCAAGAGCCTGCTGCTTCTTCTCCTGTTCTTTCTTTTCTTCCCAGGCAACCTGCTCCTGAGACTTTTCGCACATATCCTTCGGAAGATGATTCTTAAGCATTTTTTCCAATTCCTCTCCGACAAGCGGTTTTGCCATATAATCAGCAAATCCCTCTGCCAAATATTTCTCCCTGACACCGGAAATTGCATTGGCTGTCAGCACAATGACTTTTGTCTTTTGGTTCGGATTTCCTTCCTCCGCACGAAGCATATGAAGTGTTTCAATACCATCCGGATCAGGCATCATATGATCCATCAAAATAATATCATATTTATTTTGTCTGCAAAGTTCCAGACACTCACATCCTCCCGATGCCAAGTCAAGTTGTGCTCCGGTTCGGGAAAGCAATGCCTTTACTACATGCAGATTCATCTTTGTATCATCTACGGCAAGTATTTTTGCACGAGGAATATAAAGTGATATCTGCGGTTTTTCTTCCCGTATCACATCCCTCTTATAAGCCTCTTCCAGATTTCCGATTGGCGAGCCGTCAACTACCTGCTGCGGAATCCGGGCTGTAAATGTAGACCCCTGACCGTATACGCTCTGCACTTCAATCGTTCCGTTCATCATATCCACAAGCTGCTTTGTAATATTAAGTCCAAGTCCGGTTCCTTCAATATGACGGTTCTTTTTCTGGTCAAGACGCTGGAAACTGTCAAACAAATGCGGAATATCTTCCTGACGGATTCCGATTCCTGTATCTGTTACTGACATAATCAGTTCAAATCCTTTCGGACCGTACTCACCTTTTACAGAAAGTGTAATCGTTCCCTGTGAGGTATACTTCACTGCATTTGCCAGAAAATTGTTTAAAATCTGACGGATACGAATCTCATCTCCCCGAAGAACCGACGGAAGATTCTGTTCGATATCAAATGCAATTTCCACCTCATTATCCTCTGTTTTAAATCTCAGTCCCTGAATTACACCGATCAGCATTTTTGAAACGCGATAATCTGTCGGTATAATATCCAGTTTTCCTGCTTCGATTTTTGAGAAATCCAAAATATCATTAATCAGTCCGAGTAACAGATGACCGGCATTTTGAATGTTATCTGCATACTCCTGCACTTTTTCATCTTTATTCTCACGCATAATCATCTCGTTCATACCAATCACAGTATTAATCGGCGTACGGATTTCATGCGACATATTTGCAAGGAATTTTGCCTTCGACTCACCTGCCAAAATTGCCAATTGTTTTTCCTGCTCCTTGACCATAATGTCACGGCCTGTTTTCCACGCAGCCGCAAACAACAGGAACGTAAGGCCGATGCAAAGTGCCAGACCGTTGTAAGTTTCATTCGGGTTATAAACAAGAATGATTTCCCAAACAGCGGCAAACATTAAAATAATCAAACCATAGGCTACTTCTTTATATTCCGAAACCTTTCCGCTTTGCACGTCTAATATTGTTGTGACCGCACAGACAGCAACAAGCATGGCAATAATAAGATGTGCAACAAGCATGGTATCCAAAAAATCTCTGATGCTTAAAAGCTGTAATGTTACCATAACCACAAAATCAAGTGCAGCAGCAATTGCAATCGCAAGATAAAATTTCTGGTATCGTTTTTGTTGAATCAAATTAATATATGCAAGATACGGATACGGCAAAAGCTGCACAACCATAAATCCTACCGCCGAAGCAACCGATGCATTCGGCAGGAAAAACTGGCGGATACGCGAATTCGTAAACAGCCATAGTGAAGCAAGCAAAAGTCCGTGCCCGAGGTATGCGATATCCATATGTATTTTGTAAAAATGTCGCATAATCGCGGTGAAACCTATTGTAATGATACTGAGAACCAACATGAATAATGTCAGAATCAACACCAATGAATACTGGCTCAAAAACATTCCCCAAATATTATCCTTGTCGCCCACGTATATCTCATTCAAAACACCGCTGTATCTGGAATCACTCACTGTTTCAATCGCAAGTACTTCCCCTGCATCTTCTCTTGTAATATGGAAAAACACATATGCACTGGCACTGTTAATTCCAAACGGTCTTGTATCCTTCGTCGAATATTCTTCACGAAGCGTATCCCCCACATAAATTTTCATATCCTGCTGCGATGCGCGGGTACAAAACCATATATCTTCCTGGTCATCAGGCAATGTTGTTTCGATACGGACAACTTCACCTCTTTTTGCATTGCAATCACCCGGAACAGAAACAATTTCCCAAGCACCGTCCGGAAATACTCTTTTCCATTCTGTCTCATATAAGGAACACGCTTGACCGACCGTACTGTTTTCCCCCGGCATAAAAATCTCCCCGAAAATCAGAAACAGTATGACTGCTACCATCATCCCCCACAAGATACTTTGCATTGTTTTCATGATCTTGTTTTCATTCACCTTCATAAAAAACCCTCTTTTGCTTTATGCTTTTTGATCCCCCGAAAAATACTCTTTTACTAATTTAAATACCGTTCCGGACAAAAGGAATACACCGATTAAGTTCGGAATTACCATCAAACCGTTACATGTCTCGAAAATGCAAAACAACACATAGCAACTGCCGAAAAGACAGATACCCAATTGCCGTAAGTAGAAGTAAATCCCAGAATAGTAAGCTCTGCACCGGCTGTTTTGTATCTGCACAGGCATGTGCGATAGAACCGGTACCAAGACCTGCTTCGTTTGAGAAAATACCTCTCGAGACACCCTTTGTCATACTTGTAAAGAAGCTTCCGACAACACCTCCAGTTACTGCCGCCGGATGAAACGCACCATAGAAGATAGAATAAAACACTTCCGACCAAAAGCATAATGACAATTCCCATCGCCCGATTCATCATCGTCACATTCTCTTGAGAAATAATATTGTAATTTAAAAGTGCAGAATTAATTGCTGCCGTGATTGTATTCACCCAAGTTGCATTTCCCGTTCCGAATACGGTAAGTATACCAAATACTGCAAACAGGCCTGCACGCCAATGCCACTTTTTACCAAGACCGTTTTTGATGTAATACATCAGTCCTCCGACAAGTTCTCCTTTTTGATAAGAGCTGTACAAACTGCCTGAAACGGAGTCAGTGCCCCGTGCCCGGCTTCTTTTTTGTCAAATACTTTTCCGATGGTCATTTTCATCGCAAGCGGGAATTTCCGTACCTGAATAAACTTTGTCCGGATGCTGAGATATAATCCGACACCGATAATGCAAATAATCGCCGGAATCCCCCAAATAAAATTGCTAATGACCGTATTTACGGATTCAATTGTCTGTAACATATATGTTTTTCTCTTTAAAACATTCTTATCTTTCATTTTATCACAAATTATATATGCATAGCAAGAAAACATCCGGCATCTTTGGATGCCGGATTGCCTGATTTCGTGCGCTTATCTTTTGTGTCTTTTCTTATAATCTTTTTCAATTTTATCTTTCCAGGAAGTCTCTTCATCGTCATCAAAGAAGCACAATTCCATCTCTTCCGGCGCTGCACATGCACGCACCCTGCTGACAACATTGCTGATGGTCTGATAATTAATTGCCGTTCCCATACTGTCACATTCGTAGTTCACCGCACGGCTCTCATGGATTCCGAATCGTCCCGCCACCTCGATTGCGTCAATATTAGCACCAAGGAAAATAAACTCCCAACCATACTTTTCTTTTTGACGCTCAACCATATGCTTTATTTTATCATAGGAATATCTTTGGCTGGCATTCTCCATGCCGTCTGTTATGATTACAAACAACGTCTTGTCCGGGCAGTCTTCCTTCCGCGCATATTTATGCACATTTCCAATATGGTGAATGGCGCCTCCGATCGCATCCAAAAGCGCAGTGCAACCGCGCACATAATACTCATTTGCCGTGATCGGCTTTACATCCTGAAGATTCTTTCTGTCATGAAGCACCTCCTGTAAATTGTCAAAAAGTACGGTTGAGACATAAGTCTTTCCCTCTTCTTTTTTCTGCTTTTCCAGCATGGAATTGAAACCTCCGATTGTGTCACTCTCAAGCCCTCCCATAGATCCGCTTCTGTCTAAAATAAATACAAGTTCTGTTACATTTTTCATTTTGTATTCCTCCTTTGTTTTTATAGCTTTACTATACACTTCGAGAAACACAAAAAGGTCGCCCGTAAGGCGACCCTTTTATTCACACACAAAAAAATATTCATCTTCCGCAAAATCATACAAAATGCAATCAATCGTATAAAAATCATATATGCTATGTTCAAAAACATACTGCATTATAATATCAAAACGGCTGGATTGCGACATTGCAAGTCCCGCACTTGCCAAAAGATCTTTTGTCTCATCAAGAGAGAGGTGCAGTGCAACCGCAAACGCATATACCGTATGCTTCGTCGGCTGATAATTCACGTTTTTACTTATTTTATAAAAGAACTTTTTATCTTTATGAGCAGCTTTGTATGCCTCAACATTTGTCATCCCCCTCTCGGAAATCAAACGCAAAAGCCGCTGTTGGAATGTCTCCCCGATATTATTGACAAGTTCCTGTAACGACCGCGGCGGAGCCATATACGGCTGTGACTCGGCAACTACCGGCGTAGCACATATCCTCGGCGGTAACGGCGGAAGTTCTGCCGTATCCTGCGAAACCTTTGCTTTCTTTTCCTTAGGAAAATCCGGTTCGAAATCCTCGTCCTCAAAATCATAGGAATCCAAACTGTCAAACGTTGCATATTCCTCTACTATACACTGTCCGACATAATGTTCATCTACATACGATTCTATTTCATCAAAAAGTTGTCCCGATACCTTTACCGAATCCCCATCAAATACCACAAGGTAAACCATCATATCGTGATTCAGCAAAAAGTTTTGGATTTCCTGCAGAGCAATTGCCATCCCTTCCTCACGGGGATATCCGAAGTTACCTGTCGCTATCAACGGAAAGGCAATACTTTTACACCTGTTAGCTTTTGCTAACTCAAGACTTCCTTTATAACATCTGCGCAGTTTCTCCGCTTCACCGCAAACACCGTCCACATAAATCGGACTGACTGCATGAATAATATATTTTGCCGGAAGACTAAATCCCGGTGTAATTGCCGTATCTCCCTCATTCAGATATCCTATTTTCTGACGTTTCGCCAGCAGCTTATCCGCGCCTGCTGCCAGATAGACCGCCCGGTCTACCCCCGACTCATAAACAGGATCCGCGCTGGCTGTATTCACTATGGCGTCTACACGCATTTTGGTTATATCGTTTCTGATTATTTTAAATGGCATAATTTCACCCCTCGAAATTCGCATATTGTAATTGACATATTCGACCTTTCTCTTATTCTGATATTGAATTAGAAAAGAATATGAATTGCTCGGCAAACGCCTTACCAACCGCGGTGCTGTTATCTGTATCATCCTAATCTTAATTATGCCATATCTTTCCGACCGTCTCGATTGGGCAATCATGCTTTGCGAAACCATCGGCGAATTCAACGGGCCAATGCTTTTGGTTGCATTTATTTCCATACCCGATTTGTTGACAGAAGGCTATATTGAACAGAGTACATACATCCAAAGTCTTGTCATGGTTTATCTTTTTGCCGCACTCGGCGCAATCAGCTCCTTAAAGGATTTATTCCGAAAATAAATCTGTTCAGAAAACGAACAAGTGCATTGTGGCCATCCGTTCCAAAATGTGAACGGATGGCTGTTTTTTGTTCTGAAATCCTCTGCTATCCCCCTACGTCAGCTTCCATCCATAATCTCCGTGATAAATCATCTGTTTTGTCATGCCGCCGTCAATGCAGATATTTTCTCCTGTGATAAATCCGGCTTTGTCCGAACAAAGAAACAGCACCATGTTCGCAATATCCGGCGGATTACCGACACGTCCCGCAGGGTGCTGCACCGCATCAGGTCCTTCATACACAGTATACTCATTATCAATCCATCCCGGCGAAATCGAATTGACACGCACCTTTCCGGCAAAGCTTACCGCCAATGCATGCGTCAGTGCTGAGATTCCGCCTTTCGCAGCCGCATAACTTTCGCTCTGCGGCATACTCATGCGGTCACGGCTTGATGAAATATTGATAATACACGCTCCTTCTGCAAAGTGATTTGCAAACAGTTTACTTAAATAAAACGCCGCTGTCACCCCGACCCTTTGGGCATATTCAAATTCCTCGTAAGTACATTCATCAATTCCTTTAAAAAGCGGAGCCGCGTTGTTAATCAAACAATCGACTTTTCCATAATCGTCAATAACTTTCTTTGCAAATGCTTCCAACGTCTCTTTCTCTGCCAGATCGCCCGTAAAATACGAATTCTTCTGCAAATCAATGACGCACACCTTTGCACCTTCTTTTTCAAATTGTTCGCATATGCATTTTCCAATGCCTTGCACTCCTCCGGTCACCACGACCACTTTGTCTTCAAAGTTACCCATTGCTAACCTCTTTTCATCTTTTTCAGATATTTATCCTTCAGCTGCATTTCCTGCTTCTGTTTTTCAATGACGTCTTTTAAATGCTGCACGTATTCGCGGCAAAGCTTCACTCCGCCCCGCACAGCCAAATCTTCATGCTTTTCCATTTCATCAAGCCATTGCATAAGCGAACGCTCTCTGATTTCATTGTAAGTATTATCTTCTCTTCCGAACATGTTACGCCTCCATATCGATAAGTACGGCGCGACAAGGCGCACCGTCACTTCCGCCGAGATTTAGCGGCTGGGCACTTAAAAAATATTTTCCCTCCGGCACTTTTTCAAGGCGCACTCCTTCTAAAAGTACCACCTCTGCTCCGAGTAAAATCAGATGCACATGCATCGGTGCATCTGCAGGACCGACTGTCTGAGACTCATTTCCGACCAAATATACTCCCTCATCAGCAAACACCTGCGCTGCCTCTGCTGTCACTGTAAGGTTACCTTTAAGCAACAACCTCTTTACACATTCTTCATCTGCCTCTTTTGCTTTTGCCACAATTGCTTTTGCCTCCTCTGCGCTCACATCACCTTCCTGTGCTGCCACAAAAGCAGGTCCGATAAACTTCTCAAGTGAAATTTGATCAATAGTTTTCCCGCTGTCAATAAAGTGATACGGACTGTCCACATGCGTCCCGTTATGGGCACACATGTGAAGTTCTGTCAAATTGTATAACGCTCCGTCCTTCATATCAGACACCGTAATTTTCTGCGGTTTCGGATCGCCCGGAAACACTGTGCAATCAAATACTTCTTGTGAAATGTCATAAATTTTCATCTTGCTCTCCTATTCAAACAGCGGAACCGGGTCCCAACCGTAATTTTTCATATATTTTATATCAAGATTATTATGTTTTACATACATGGCAACATATTCTTTTTGTGCATTGTCGCATGCATTTGGATCTCCTGAGAAAAACAGTTCATATACTCCCGGATACCCTTCCGTAAATTTGCGGATTCCTTCGTCGTACATTGCGCCGTCACCTGTCACTTCCACGCTGACTACTTCATAGCCGTCCGCAGTCTCTTTCAGTCGGAAACAAGCCGGCATTTCTCCGCCGCTGGTACTTTCGAGTACATTTCCCATCTGCTGGTAACCATATTCGTAGAAGTTACCGAACACTAACAGTTCATCTTCCGTCTGCACTTCTTTATAAATGATATATCCCGGAAGCACTACCTGATCTTCAAAACCATAACTTGCCAAAGCTTCTGATTTTCTGTATTCCCAAATAGCCGCAATCGCCGGATTATCTCCCGTGTATATAAACTCAGGAAGTGCAACCGGAATTTCTCCGGCTACGCTCTCATCTGTCTCACCCGCAATACTCTCCTCAAGGTTCATAACCGTCACTTTCGTATCGCTTGTTTCACAATCATATATACAATAATAATACACTCCGCCCTGCACGTAAATAAAGCAATTATATTGCGCACTGTCTGCATCCGTAAAGCGAATACTTCTCTCACTGTACTTAGCTTCTGTCTCCGTATCATCCAATACAATATCTTTTACTATCGGATTTTCACAGAAGAAATCAAAGGTATCTGTATATTTTCCGTCCTGCTCTTTCCATGTATCTACATATGTCTTCGCCGTTTCCTCATCATTTCCCGTCTCGGAAACCGGAAGTTTGCCGCCACTTACCTTT
>JAZQDJ010000014.1:0-4471 GCA_045546735.1 Lachnospiraceae bacterium
GACTTTTGGGACTTATTAGACGTAAATCGATTTACAAGAGGTAAAAAGAGGGTATGAACATGAACGAATACATTCAGGATGAGTTAATTGAAAACACCTATTTGTTTTGTGCAAAGCGCATCTCGGACAGTGAAGAAGCTGGAGATTTGGCCCAGGACATATTGTATGAAGCCTTGCGGGTCATTGCCACCGGGAAAACTTTTGTGAGCTTCTATTCCTGGTATTGGCGCATGGCGCGGAACAAATATGCGGATTATGTCGCCCATAAGCAGAACCCGGCTCTACCCATTGAGATGGCGGGCGGCGTGGCGGTACAAGACCCGGAACCGTTAGAGCGGCTCATTGATGCGGAGGAATTATCATTCCTTAATTATTCGCTTTCCCGCTTAACCTCCATGTATCGGGAAATGATGATACGATTTTATTTAAAGGAACAGTCGGTAGCGCAAATTGCTCGGGAACTTGACATCCCGGAGGGAACGGTAAAACGCAGACTGTTTGATGCTAAAAATACGTTAAAAGAGAGGTTTGAGACTATGAATCATATGGGAACATCATCGTACGCACCGGCAAAGGTGACTTACTTTTGGGGCGGAAACAGTGGAAATGCACAGGATGTAATGAAGCAGAAAATTGCACAGCAGGCATGTGTGTTCTGTCGTGCAGAAGCAAAAACGGTAAATGAAATCGCGGATGAGCTGGGCGTGGCACCGGTGTATTTGGAACCGGTGTTGGAGCAGATGCTTGATACAGATCTTATGACATCACCGGTGAAGGGAAAGTATCTCACGAATTTTTGTGTGTTCCCGGAGCAGGTATATCAGGAGGCCTGCGCGCTGTCCTGTATCCAGTTCCGCAAGAACGGTTTTAACGAAAGAACCGCAGAGATTTTGATGGGACTTCGTGAGAAGGTTACTTCTCTTGACTTTTACGGGAAGGACTTTACCTACGAATATCTGATGTGGTTGCTTTATGTGGAGGCCGGTTATTCCTATGCGGAGGGTGGTAAGGCGCATTATTGCGGTTCTTACGGGGATAAGTATCCGGAAAGTGCGGAACGCCGCTATAATATTGCCATGTTTTTCGCAAAGCCGGAGGAAACCATTGATTTTTCCGGCTGGGAGGAAGCAAAGGCCATCGGTTGGTCCAATTTGCATCAGAGTTTCATAACGTCGGAATACGGCAAAGTAACCTTTGTCAACAACTACGATGCGGACCCATTCCCGGCGGACTATGACAGAATCGGCTCCGAGTATCAGGGATGTCGTGACAACTGGGTAAACGGAAACAATATTTCCCTTCTTGTGGCATTGTCTGAGAATCCGAAAAAGGAACTGAATCTCTACGAGGAAGAGCAGGCGGCAAGCTTTTTAAAGTGCGGTCTGGTAAAGAAAACAGAGGAGGGCCTTATCGTACAGGTTCCGATTTTTACAAAGGAAGTGTACGCAACCATTTGCGACTATATCAAGGAAGCTTTGCAGGATTTGGTAAAGGAATACGCAGAGATTATCGGAAATACGGTGGAGAAACTGTTGCTCCCGTATGTCCGTAAGGATTTGATGAGCACCTTTATCCATTGGGACATGAAGATGTTCTTCCAAACGGTTTGCTATTTGCTGCACTATGGTATGTATGAGTCCGAGACCTTACAGATTCCGGAGGATTATGAGAGAAGTGGGGCAGGGTTGTATATTGTAAAAGGCTAATAAGATTTTGAGAAAACGGAACTCCTGATGAAAAACATCGGGAGTTTTTTGTTTTGTGATTGAACTTTTTGTGATAAAATCCCGACTATAAAGGCGAAAACGTTTTCAGAATAGTTTGGAAAGGTGGTGATGGTATGCAGGAGTTTGAGTTTTTGCTTTGTGAACATAAGGGGGCGTTGGAACGCTTTGTGAAGTTCAAGGTGCAAAATCCCTATGACGCGGAGGATATTTTGCAAGAGACTTGTTTGGCAGCCTGCCGGAATTATGCTACCTTGAAAAACAAGGCGGTTTTTAAGGTGTGGCTGCTTGGGATTGCTCGCCATAAATGCAATGATTATTTTCGTGAGAAAGCCGGCAGAATGCAGATTCCGTTGGAGGAGTTGTCCGAATCGGTACTTTGTACCGGAGGGCACGGGCTGACAGTGCAAAGTGTGGTCAGCGAGACGCTTTCTTTACTGGGAGACAAGGAAAAGCAAGTGTTGTTCTTGTATTTCTTCCAGAATTTGTCTCAAGAGGAGATTGCAAGAAAGTTGAATATCCCCATTGGTACTGTAAAGAGCCGATTGTATTATGCGAAAAAGCATTTTAAAGAAAACTACCCATACCCGCCGAAAGCGAAAGGAGAAACTGTTATGAAAAAGATGCCTGAGAAGATGCCGGAGTATACCATAAAAAGATTAGAGAGTGTTCCTTTTTCCGTAAAGCATGAGGAATTGCCGGGAATGTTTATTGTACCGAGAATCGGAGAATCCTGTCAGTTTGCAATGTATGATTTGCCGGAAGGAAAGCGTAACGGAATCTACCGGTTATCGGTGAAGGGAAATGTGGTAATTCACGATGTACAAGGAGTGGAAATTGAATCCGAATATACCAAGAACGGTTGGACGGAGCAAAAAGTGCTGTTTGCACAATTGACGGATACCCATTGCAGATATCTTGGCGGAATGCATACGGATGAGAGCGGAACGCGCCGTATTATTACGTTTTTGGATGCAGGATTTATAGACAGCTATGAAGTGGGAGAAGACAATTGCGGATTTCCGACGGACAGAACCGAGCAGAAGCTGTTTGCAGAAACGGAAAACGGACAGGTTGCTGATTTGACGGAGGATATATCTGATATTTGCGGCCGCTTTGAGGTCCAAATCGGAGGGAAAACATTTGATACTGTCCGTATTCTGGATGTGCAGACTGTGAGCCTCGGGATCATGCTGTGCGAGTATTACGTGGATAAAAACGGACGTACCGTACTTTGGCGAAGATTTAATAAAGACGATTGGGCTTTTGGGCGATACGGGAAAAAATGGACGGAAATGCTCCCGGAGAGTGAACGAATGACAATCAATGGGGAAACCTATGTGCATTGGTATGATTGTATTACGGATTATGTGGTGTAAGGAATTAGTGAGAAGAGCGGTCGCATATACAAGGTGTATGCGACTGTTTTTTCTTGATAATATTATAAACGTGCTATATAATATTCTTAAGAATGGTGTTTTGAACGAGCAATGTTAACGGGAAAGATGAGGTGGTTTTGTGTTTTTCTTTTTTGATAAAAAGGACGAAGATGCGGAGATCCTTTTAATTTTGCAAAAGCTAATTGATAACTGGGAAAACGAGGTTGTTGAATTTAAAGAGGCCAATAACGATTATGATAAAGACAAAATTGGCAAGTATTTTTCGGCGATCAGCAATGAAGCAAATTTAAAGGGGTTGCAATACGGATGGCTTGTGTTTGGTGTGCGCAATAAAGGGAAAAAGATTGTCGGTACGGATTATAGAGATACAAAAGGCCTTGAAACATTAAAACAAGAAATTTCGTTGAATACAACAGGTGGGATTTCTTTTGTTGAAGTTTATGAGATTTATCCGCTTGTCGATGGAGAGGAAAAACGTGTAATTATGTTTCAAGTGCCTGCTGCTGCAACAGCAATTCCGACAGGATGGAAAGACCACTACTATGGGCGAAACGGGGAGTCTTTGGGTGCGTTATCAATTGAGGAGCAAGATCGAATCAGAGGTCAAGAAAAAAAGGATTGGTCTAAGCAAATCTTGCAAGAAGCGACGTTAGCATGCTTAGACAAGTCGGCGATAGCAATAGCGAGAGCGAAATATAAGGAAAAGATGAATCGACCTCACATTTCAGAAGAAGTTGACGCTATGACAGATGAGGAGTTTTTGACGAAGATTAAATTAATGATAAACGGAAAAATTACAAATGCGGCCATGCTACTTTTAGGAAATGAAGATTTTGATTATTTATTTCGTGCTGTACCAGAAGCATCTTGGCGTTTATATAATTCAAAAAATGATGTGAAGGACTATGAAATATTCAAAATACCATTTATTACGCTGAGCGATAGAATCTTTGGTAAAATCAGAAATCTGACATATAGATATATGCCGAATCAGCTTACACTTTTTCCGAATGAAACAAAGCAATATGATACTTGGCTGTTACGTGAACTTATGAATAATTGTATTGCGCATTCAGATTATAGTCTTGGTGGACGAATATATTTGAATGAGTCTGAAGATAGTGTGATGTTAACAAATCCGGGAACATTTTTACCGGGGACTATTGAAACTGCATTACAAAGAAACTATAATCCTCCGTTTTATCGAAACCAGCTTTTAGCAGAGACGATGGTGAAATTTAATATGATTGACACTCAGTCTATGGGGATTCGGAAGGCTTTTAGAATACAACAGGAAAAGTTTTTTCCATTACCGGAATATGATTTGACTATAAAAAATCAGGTTTG
>JAZQDJ010000015.1:0-34368 GCA_045546735.1 Lachnospiraceae bacterium
CAATAACCTTTGTGTAGTCGGCGATGATGACCAGTCAATTTACAAATTCCGCGGTGCAAATATTCGCAACATCCTTGATTTTGAGCAGGTATATCCGGATGCCTGCGTTGTAAAATTGGAGCAGAATTACCGTTCGACCCAGAACATTCTCGACGCGGCAAATGCCGTGATTAAGAATAATGTCGGAAGAAAGTCGAAAGCCCTTTGGACAGCACAGGGCGCGGGAAGTCTTGTTCATTTCAGACATTTTGATACGGGAAAAGAAGAGGCGGAATATATTGCCGGTGATATTTCGTCCAAATACCATGCAGGGAAGTGGCGTTTTAATGAGTGTGCGGTGCTTTATCGTACCAATGCACAGTCCCGTCTTTTAGAAGAGCAGTTTATCCGCTCAAACATTCCTTACAATGTGGTAGGAGGAGTGAACTTCTATTCCAGAAAAGAAATCAAAGATGTTCTTGCGTATTTAAAGACAATCGATAACGGAAGAGATGATTTGGCAATCCGCCGCATTATTAATGTACCAAAGCGCGGTATCGGACAGACTTCCATTGCCAAGGTGCAGGATTATGCCGACCAGAATCAAATCAGCTTTTTTGAGGCGCTTTGTCAGGCGCAGCAGATTACATCCCTCGGAAAGGCTGCAGCCAAAATTACGCCGTTTGTACAGCTGATTCAGCAGCTGAGGGCAAAAGCAGCTGCTTATTCTATTGAAGATTTGATTCAGGATATTTTGGATGATACAGGATACATTTCCCAGCTTGAGGCGGATTCGGAAGAAGATGCGCAGACACGTATTGAAAATATTGATGAATTGATTTCGAAGGCCGTTTCATATGAAAATGAGCATGATGAGCCGAGTCTTTCGGGATTTTTGGAGGAAGTGGCGCTGATTGCAGACATTGACAATGTAGATGATGCGTATGACCGCGTGCTTCTTATGACACTTCACAGTGCCAAGGGTCTGGAATTTGAAAATGTATATCTTTCCGGAATGGAAGACGGTGTGTTCCCGAGTTATATGACGATTATGTCCGATGATTCCACAGAGGTAGAAGAGGAAAGACGTCTTGCCTACGTCGGAATTACGCGTGCCAAAAAAGAACTGACCATCTCTGCGGCAAAACAGCGCATGCTTCGCGGACAGACACAGTACAATCCGATCAGCCGTTTTATAAAAGAAATCCCGCAGCAGCTTTTAGACAATCGTCTTCCGGTTTATAAGCGTGATTTTGAAGATTACGATGATGATTCGAGCCAGAGAATCAGTTTTAAGCAAAAACCATATTCCTATGCAGGAAGCAACACAGGAAGTAATGCAGCATACAAAGCGCCGGCGAATATTTTCAGCAAAGTACGTCCGAAGGCGGTTTTGAAGCCGAAAACAACACCGAATGAAGTTAAGCCGTTTATCGCTCAAGTTTCGGAGGCGAATAAAATACCGGCTGCTGCGATAAACTATACGACAGGAGACCGCGTGCGCCATTTCCGTTTCGGTGACGGAACGGTTCTTCATATGGAGCCGGGACCGAAAGATACGAAGGTGACGGTAGAGTTCGACGGTTGCGGAAAGAAAATCATGTATGCAACTTTTGCAAAGCTTACGAAAATTTAAGTAGTAAACAGAATAAAAATGTGATAGAATAAATTATATTTTAGGGGCAACCATAGCAGAAAGGTGGATGGAGTTATGAAAAATATGAAACTTGATGATGTGATCGCAATGATTAAAGCAAACGATTTGATCAAAAAAGAGGAAGAGAAGAAATCAAACCCGATTCTTTGGATTCTTGCAATCGTTGGTGCAGTTGCAGCAATCGCTGCCATCGCATATGCAGTTTATCTGTATTTTACACCGGATTATCTTGAGGACTTCGAAGATGATTTTGACGATGATTTCGATGACGACTTCTTCGAGGACAGCATGGAAGATGCTGCAAAAGATGCTGAATAATCCATACGCATAAGTGAATAGAACAGATTGAAACGGGATTCCTAAGGAGTCCCGTTTTTTAAAGTAGGAGCAGATATGAAAAAAGGTGAAATATACGAAGGGAAAGTGAGTTATGTAAACTTTCCGAACAAAGCAATTATCGAGCATGAGGACGGAAAAGTAACGGTCAAGAATGCATTGCCGGGACAGACTGTGGAGTATCGTGTGACGAAAAAGAAAAAAGGAAGAGCGGAAGGCAACGTCCTTCGTGTGCTTGAAAAATCTCCGGTGGAGATTGAGCCGTCCTGCCCGCATTTCGGGGAGTGCGGAGGGTGTACCTATCAGAATCTTCCGTATGAAAAGCAATTGGAACTCAAAGCAGGACAGGTGAAGAAGTTACTGGATGAGGTTTACATAAAACAAAACAAAGAGCCTTCTTACACATTTGAAGGAATCAAGGGAAGTCCAAAGCAGTTTGCATACCGCAATAAGATGGAGTTTTCTTTCGGTGATGCATTTAAGGATGGTCCGCTCAGTCTCGGTATGCATAAGCGCGGGAGTTTTTATGATATAGTGACCGTGGATCATTGTCAGATTGTAGATGATGATTTCCGTTTGATTTTGCAGACGACGCTTGATTTTATGAGAGAAAAAGAAGTGCCTTTCTATCATCGCATGCGTGGGGAGGGATATGTAAGACATCTTCTTGTCCGCAAAGCGGTAAAGACCGGTGAGATTATGGTGGCGCTGATTACGACGTCGCAGGTTGCAGGGCTTGGCGGTAGGAATGCAGAGGAGCTTTTAGAAGAGTTTGTTTCTGAATTATGTAAACTGGAAGGGGGCTTAGCCGGAAAGCTTACGGGAATTCTTCATACTCAAAATGATTCTGTGGCAGATGTTGTAAAGAATGACGGAACGAAGGTACTTTTCGGTCAGGACTATTTCTATGAGGAACTTCTCGGACTGAAATTTAAGATTACGGAGTTTTCTTTCTTTCAGACAAATTCACTCGGCGCAGAAGTCCTTTATGATACAGCACGTTCCTACATTGGCGATTTGACAGGCGGTGGTAAGCCGGACAAAGTGGTGTTTGATTTGTATTCCGGAACAGGAACCATCGCACAGCTTATGGCGCCGGTTGCAAAGAAGGTCATCGGTGTGGAAATCGTGGAAGAAGCGGTAGAAGCGGCGAAAAAGAATGCAGAACTTAATGGTTTACATAACTGCGACTTTATCGCAGGCGATGTACTGAAAGTTTTGGATGATATCGAAGAAAAGCCGGACTTTATTATTTTGGACCCGCCGCGTGACGGAATTCACCCGAAGGCACTTAGAAAGATTATCGATTACGGGGTAGACAGACTGGTTTATATTTCTTGTAAGCCGACATCACTTGCCAGGGATTTGGAAGTTTTCGAGGAGTGTGGATATCGTATGGAGAAGGCGTGCTGCGTCGATATGTTCCCGGGAACGGTGCATGTGGAAACGGTCTGCCTTTTAGAGAGAGTGGCAAACAAAAAATGAAAATGGAGAATGTTAGTAAGTGAGAGAATATAAATTGAGTGAAATGGATAAAAGTATTATTCATAGTTTGAATTTTAGAGAAGGAAAAAATGGATTGAGCACATCCGGAAGAAGTGCAAAAAAAAATATTGTGTTGAACTTTCTTTATGAAAATGGTATGGAATATAGACATTTAGCGGGAAATACATATGAGGTTGAAATTAATAATACAAGATATTTAATGGTTATTTCATGTTATGGGGAGTCCAGAAAACATAATTCTTCCTATACCGTCGGAAAAGAAACAGCAGATGGATTTTTAGGTGAATATGATGGATGGCATTGCTTATTTGCTGAAATTTCTGAGGAGGGTAGTGTTAAGGATTTAAAAATAGGAAAAGGTGATGAGTTGATACTTACAGAACATCCAAGAAGTAGTGGGAAAGGTGTGTATCACGCAATTGCCAAAAATGTTGTTGATGAGTTTACGACATTTGAGGATTGGTACAAGGAAAAAATAGGAGCGATGTAAAGTGAAAAAAATAGATACTTTGAGCTATGTGGAGAGTTTAAATATTCCGGAAGGATATGTAGTAGAAAGGATAATTGCGACGACCTATTCATTACAGCCCGGGTTCATATATTTACTAATGACTTTAACAGAGCCCGTTGAGGAGGGCGTTTTTTGGGATGCTCTTGCAATGAGAAAATGTATAAATGATCCTCAGAGATTAAAGATATTTTATCAAGAAAACAAATTTATGTGCAAGGGGAGTAAAGTAACAGAAGATTTTTTGCAAATAATTGAGAATTGCTGTGTTCCTGTATCAGCAGGTAAATTTGCCTTTCATCCAAAGATTATATTAGTAGAGTATAAAAAGACAGATGGTACGGAATTGAAACAAAGATTAATTGTAAGTTCAAGAAACCTTACAATCTCGGATATGGTAGAATGTGCAGTTGTGTTGGAGGGAGACGCAGCGGAATCTATTGAAAATATTAACGACATAAGTGGGCTTATAAGTTATGTGAATGAAAATGATTGGTATTTGGAAAAGAAAAAGGTAAGTGTATGTTTTCAGGGGAATGGAAATAAAAGCATTGGTAGTACTATGCCATTGTACGGGAATAAATGTAAAAAGATGATTGTATCTCCATTTTATTCTCATAACAATTTTTGTAATAAAATAGAAAATGCAGAATTCTATAAATGCTCAGAAATTCATGCAAAGATATATTTTTTTGAAGGAGAGAAAAAGAATTGGTTATGGGTTGGTTCTGCCAATTGTACAGTAAATGGACTAAATCATAATTATGAATGTCAAGTGGGGTTTGAAACAGAGCTGACAACTGCAGAATTTAGGGATTGGATTAGAGAAAAAAATGGGCAGGAGTTTTTACCGGAAGAAACTGTGGAAGACGATTCAAGTTCTCAGAAAACAGAGATGGATTCTTTTTTGGATACTTACCGGTTGAAACTAAATATAAAGAAGAAAGATAGAACGAAAACTTTGTATGTTTGTAACGTTGAAATTGTACCTAAGGCATCAGAAAATACAATGAATTGGGAATTCATTAATCAGTTTGACATTAGAATGTTAGGTGGAGGAAAATGTAGCCGGTGGAACGATGGAACGATGGAATGGGAGGGGGTCGCGAAAGATATAAGTTCATTTGCGGTGATTCGTTTGTTGAATGACCAAAGAGTGATAAAAATGAGCATGGATGAAGAAACAGAAGAGATAATGAAAGAATTGCTGAAAGAAAGAAGTAAAAAACTTGTGGCTGATTCTATGAACATGATTTTACCAACATTTAAATCAAATAATGAAACAAATGATAGAAACGATGAAGATGACGAAGATGATTCTGTTGAAAGGAAATATGCCTGCGGTATCACTTTAAATGATGGAGTGTATGAGACATTGGTAAAGTTGTATGCTGCAAATGAGAAAAGATTGCTTCAAATAATAAGAAATCAAATATGCAATAATGCAGATTTATATGATGACAATGTAGTACATTTGATAAAAATGACGGAATGGATGGATTCTGAGAATGAAAGACAATAGGGATATAATAAGTTCATATAATGGGATAAAAGCAGGTGTAAAGGAATTTCAAAAAAAATCGGTAAAAAGCCTGGCGGAGAAGTTTTATCTCAATGGAAAAGAGAAACTTGTTTTAGCTGATGAAGTTGGTATGGGGAAAACATATGTCTGTCGAGGATTGATAGAACTGGGAAAAGAGTTAAAAGAGGGTGGTTGTTTTACGACACTGTACATAGCTCCCAATGAGTATGTTTCCAAACAGAATCTGTCGGAATTGTGTAAAGGATTTGTTTTAGATAGTAAAAAAGTTTACAAAAATAAACGTTTATCGGAATTAGGATTGAAATCAAAGAAAGAGGGGTATCAGATTCTTTCATTTAGTGCAGGTATGTTTTTTAACATAAATGCAAGTACAACAGGAACCGGAGAAGAAAGAATTCAAATATGTAAATATATTACGAATGCCATAAAGATTTTGAATAATGAATTAGAGTATACAAAGGAAATATCAAATTGGATTGGATGGTTGGAAATGCTTTGGTCATCAATGGCAAATGCAGGAAAATCGGGTTCCAATAGTTGCAGATATTATTATTATGATGGAAATACTAAGCTTCCTAAAGAGGAGTATATTAATGAGTTTTCAAAATCATATTTGGATTTTAGGAATGGTTGTATTCTGGAAAATGGTTTAACGGTAGAAGAAGCTAAAATCATATACAGGATATTGAGGGAAGAATGTAATCTCTCGGATGAAAATTATTTATCATGTATAAACAAAGTGTATGGCGCAATAAAACAGCAAGGCAAGTTCGAGGAGATTATTTCGAACTGCTATTCCTTAGAGAGAAAGTTGCATGAAAAGCTGCGAGGTGCAATCCATCAGACTGAGTTTACAGAAAAGGAATTATCCTATGTAAAAGAAGTTATGAACCTGATGATACCATACTATACGAATGATGGTGGGGAGGTATATAATGGTTGGTCCAATAAGTTCTTTCAAAAACTTCGTGAAGTTGCAAACAGAAGGAATTTTCAAAAATTACAACCGGACTTTATTATTTTAGATGAGTTTCACAAATACTTTTCCGGAGATGTAAGAGAAAAAATTGATCGTTATTTAGAGGATGTACCTAATGTTAAATTACTGTTGGTATCAGCAACACCTTATAAAATGAGTTTGAAATCGGTTGCCTTGATGTCAACAGAAATAGATATGGCAGATTTGGATGACACGGATGAGGCATCCGGTCAGAAGAAAAGAATAGAATATGGTTTGGATACATGTTTTTCGGGATATGCAGAATTGTATGAATATATTTCACGTGATGTAGATGGAGCGAAAGAGATACAGAGCCATTTTGAAAAGATTGTAAATGGATTTAAAAGCTTGAAAACGGCGGATAAAGAGACATTTGAGAAGATATGGGAGTTATGTAAAACGAGTAAGCAGCAAATTCAGGAAAAAGTACGGGATTACATTGTAAGGACAGAAAGAGCAACTCTTTTATGCGAAAAAAATACAGAAACAATTATTTATTCTGACTTTAATGAAGAGGAAATGAAGTTTGACTGTGATATGGTTCATAAAATGGTCCAAGGCGAAATAGGAATAAATACGGCAGTGTTTTATGCGAAAATGGCACCATTTCCAATGTCCTTTTCTGAAGGATATGAAACATTAGGCTATGAGAAATCAGCACAAGATAACCATAAATTTATGGAAAACTTGGCAAGATTTGATAATGCTGTTTTTTGGGATGGCTCCACGATGCCTAATCATTTCAGATTAAATAAATTATGTGACGCATTTTTATGGGATGATAATGTCAAAAAGGCACTTTGGATTCCACCAACCGGTTCAAAAAAATTAGAAGGTTTTTGGAAAGAATTAGGTGGACTAAGTAAAGTTGTGGTATTTGCCGGACATATTATGACGATAAAAAGCATTGCGGCTATAATATCATCACAAATGAAGAGGAGTGAGAATGGGACCCTTGAGGAAGGGGTGTTTACAACACCGCCGGAAGAGGATTTTAATAAAATTATTGATGGAATAGAAAAAGGTAGTACGGATTATCAAGGAGAACCTTGCGTGTGCTTTTACAAGATTTTGAAGCCGTTGAGTGAAAATGAGACAATGGTAAGACGAAAAGCAAGGGAATATGGAGCGGCATTTTATGAATATATGAAAGAGAATAAAAGTGTTTTAGAATATGCCGGGGTACATGATAGCCAATCTTTATATGAATATTGCAAAAATGGAGATTTAGAAGGAGTAATAGAGGAATATGTTTTTTTGCTTATAAAGGATAAGGAGAATATTTGGGAGAAACTGGATATATTCTCAAAAGTATTGTCATCTAAGGAAAGAGGAAGGGTAAGCTTTTATAAAAAGAGTAATTCCAAAGATGTAACAAAAGAAAATGTTCATTGTAGCATGGCTGACTTGTACGGAGAAGAAACAGGAAACAAAGATTTTATAAAAGAAGCTTTTAATTCACCATTTTATCCCTTTATCCTTGCTACTACACCGATTGCGCAGGAAGGTTTGAATTTTCAGAATTATGCAGATAAAACATTCCATTGGAGAAATCCTGTATCACCAATAGATTATGAACAAAGAGAAGGTCGAGTTAATAGATACAGAAATGTTTCTGTTCGAAAGGCATTAAAACGTAAATATGGTGAGGGAGAATGGAAAGATATATTTGAAAAGGAATCTGAGTTTGTAAAAAACGTCGGGAAAGAATATGGGGGATTAAATCCGGATTGGATTACTACAATCGAAGGAGGCAAGATATATTCATATATGATATCCCATAAAGAAAGCAGGGAAAGTAAAGTCGTAGATATCATATTAAGAGCGGTTGATAATTATAGAGTCTCTCTTGGATATGGGGTTTCTAATGATGTAGTAAGTAAAATAAGAGAAAATGCGGAGACGTTAGGTGTTAGTTGCGAATTTAAAGAGATTTTGTTAGATTTAAGTCCGACTGAATGCGTAGTTGCGGAAGTTTGACACCGGGTTGACACGTAGATTGCCCGGTGTTAAAATAGCCGTATCTTAACGAGAGAGGTGAAAAGATGAGGAGATAATTTACTTTTGATTACATGAAGTTTTTGTAGTATGGGCGGATAGCCCATGCTCTTGTCATGTTGCCAAAAGTGGATTATGTTCTCATAACCTCTCTTTTTTGTGCGCAAAAATATGGATTTCTTTTGACATGTATATGAGGTTATAGTACGTAGCGGAACTGTTTGGCAACCAACGGTTCTTTTTTATTTTACAGGAGGTTTGCTATATGAAAAATATATTTGTAGAAGGAATTCAGGGAGCAGGAAAAAGTACACTTGTAAATAAAATCTCAAAGCTTGCGCCTAAGCTACATGTGTGCAGGGAAGGCGATTATTCGCCGGTCGATTTGGCGTGGTGTGCATGGCTGACGGAAAGCGAGTATGAGCAAGTGCTGAAAAAGTATCAGGAAATAAACGATGAAATAGTTAAAAATACGGTGAAAGAACAGGATATGTTTATCGTGACTTATACTAAAATAAATACCGATATTCCGGGATTTTATAAAGAACTTGAAAAATTCGAGGTATATAACGGGAGAAAATCATGGAAGGAACTTAGTGAGATTATCTTAACAAGGTTCCGAAAGTTCTCGGGTACAGGGAAGTTGTTTGAATGTGCTTTTTTTCAGAATATCATGGAAGATTTGATTTTATTCCATATGCTCAGCGATGAAGAGATTATGGCGTTCTACCGCAAGTTATATAAAGTTGTGTCAGAAAAGGATTTTATGTTGCTGTACTTATACAGTGATAAGTTGGAAGAAAATGTGAAAGTGATTCAGAAGGAGCGCTGTGATGGTGAGGGGAAGGAAGTGTGGTATCAAATGATGCTGGAATATTTAACTTGTTCGCCGTACGGAAAAAAGAACGAATGTCACACATTTGACGACTTGATTCAACACCTTGAGCACAGACAGAGATTGGAACTGGCTGTTATGAGAGATATAATGGGTGAAAAGGCCGTAATTCTACCGGCTAAAGAATATGATATAAGGCAGATTTTTCCTTTGACAGGATATCAGATTAGACATATAGAAAGTATAGAATACAAAGTTTTGGGTGATTTTTTGTATGAGGCGATTTTTATACCGGAAGGCGTAGATGCTCCGCCAAAGGAGATTATAAATTCGCCGCAGCTTCAGGTTTATGTGCAGGATTTCGGAGTGCATGAAAGTGATATTAGTTTTGTGACAGAGACAGAAGGAAAGATAGTCGGAGCTGTCTGGGTTCGCATCATGGATGATTACGGACATGTGGAAGACGGTGTCCCTTCTTTTGCCATTTCACTGTACAAAGAATATCGGGGACGAGGTCTCGGAACTGCCATGATGAAGCAGATGCTCGAAGAGTTAAAGAAAAGAGGATATGAAAAAACTTCCCTTGCAGTCCAAAAAGAAAACTATGCGGTAAAGATGTACAAAAACGTCGGTTTTGAGATTGTGGATGAAAACGAGGAGGAATATATCATGGTGTGTGTATTGTAATTTGATATTCAAACGGTATAATAGAAAGTAGTGGAATGCATCACCGGATAATCTACATAAGAGGTATAAAGAGAGATGGAAAATACAAAGAGATTACAGTTTTTGGATGCAACAAGAGGGTTCGCACTTTTGCTTGTTATGATCGGGCATTGCATCAGCACGGATTCGTTTATGCACCATTTTTTGTTCACATTTCATGTGCCGCTTTTTTTTGTAATCAGCGGATATGTATATAAGCATAAAAAGGGTTCGTATATCAAAGATTTTTGGCAGCTTGCCATACCATACGCCGTTGTGGTGCTGATTGTCATGATATCAACCAAGATAATGGGCGGAACGCCTTATTACGGCTCTATGCGTGATGTGCTCCGTTCGGCACTTTTTGGATGCGGAGGGAAGCATAAAGGGATTTCTTTGATTGGGGCAATCTGGTTCTTTCCGACCATGTATTTCGCAAGACGTTATATGGATTTTATATTTGTGACGGCAAAGAAAGAAGTCCATCGGGCGCTACTTGTTGCAGCATTCGTGCTTTCGGCAGTCGGCCTTTCCAAAGAGAAAATATGGCTTCCGCTGAATGTGGACGTGGCGATGGTTGCTGTGCTTTTTATGTATGTGGGATATCTGCTGAAAGAAAAGAATTTTCGCATGAATGCGGAAACGGCAATTGTGGCACTTTGTCTGTGGTTTGCTTCTATTCATTGCGAAAAGATTAACATAGGGAAAAGAGATTATGAACTTTGGTTCATTACCTTTGCAGGTGCAGTTGCAGCAAGTATTTTGATCATCGAGCTGTTTCGCCGTTTGGAAGGGATGCGAATTTCGGCGGCGCTTACCGGATTTTTTGCGTTTACGGGAAAACATACGATTGCACTTTTGTGTATTCATGATCTTGATTGGCGCATTCCTTTTTCGGTGTGGGGAAGTGCGCTGCAGGCAAAATTTGCGTCTTTTCCGGATCAGACATTATTGTTTATCCTGCGGCGATTGACATTTGACTATGCGTGGCTGCTTATCTTTTTGGCAGCGGTGTATGTTATAAAGAAAATGATGAAGAAAAGGAGTTAAATTATGGAAGCATTCGGTATCGGAAGTTTAGTATTTGTTTTTTTTGCACTGGTAGGTCTTGTATTATTGGCAGTAGGCATTATTTTCCTAATCAAAAATATCAAATGGAAAAAGCAGAAGGATGAGCAGGGACTGAGCACGACAAGTAATGTGGTTGCGATGGTCTTGTTTGGCATTTTGATTGCCTTCGGTGCAATCTGGCTGTTCTGCTTTGGGGCCGGCGCAGTGGTATTTGGTGTGCTCGGGAGTTCCATGTAAATGAGCAAAGAGTTGTTTGCAGGATGGGAAGAGACATTGTAAGTTTGAGATTGCACAGATTTTTTTAGAAAAAGTAGGATAAGAAACTAGTTTTTGTCTTTTTATCCAACCATGAAGTAAAAGGAGTTGTAAAATGAAAAAATACAGAATTCTTTTGGTGAGTTTTATAATTTTAATTAGTTTGACAGCATGTCAGAATACGGCGGAGCTCCCACAGACGCAGGAGGTAGTGCAGGAGGAGGCGCAGTCTTCGATTCCGCAAGAACCGGAGCAACAGCCGCAAGAGGAAGCAGTCCCGGAGGAGCCTGCAGAGGAAGAGAGTTCGCTCCCGGAGGAGGCGCCGGAGCAGGCGGCAGCTTCGGAGCAGCCGCAGTATATGGATCTTTCGGCTTACAATCTGCAGTATGGACAGCATGAAGAGTTTTTGAAAATATATGCTCAGATACAGCCGGCCACACAGGCGGAAGCCTTCGAGGGCATGTGGCACCGCACAGATACAGCAAGTGGTTTGGGGGCAGAGCTTACAATTTCAGAACAAACGGCAGAAGGCTTCTCATTTTTCGGAGATTTTTGGTACTATGCCCACTCCGGATGCATGGAAGGACAAGCGCTTTTTGTTGCACCGAATGTGGCTGTGTTTGAATATATAAATGATTGGGGCATCGAAGGGACAGTTCCGGAGTATCTCGTGTTTGAAAAGACAGGGGAAGGCATGAAAGTGTATGCCTCAGCTGCATCAGCAGACTTAGGCTTTGGAATGAATGTGTTTGCCGACGGTAACTATACGCAGGGTGAACCGGTTTATGAAAATGCAAATGTTTTAAATGATAATTTCAGTGCCCAGGTACAGGAACAGATGCAGACGCTTTTGGGTGAGAATTACGAGGATTATTTCAAATTCCCGGTAGAGATAGGAATTTTGACAAGTACGCCTGCAACGCTTGAGGACGGCAGCAGTGCAATTTACTACGATGTCTTTGTTCCGACCATGGGAGGATATGAATTTCAGCTTCTTGTATGTGAAAACGGAGATGTATATTTTAGTTCGGGGGCAACAATGGTTGGATTCCAGTCGACAGTTGACGGAGCGACAGATTTTCCGGTATATGAGTTAGCAGAAGGTAATTAAAAGAGAAGGAGAACAAACTATGAGCAGAAAAAATTTCGGTGCAAAACCATTTATTTACCCGATGCCTGTTTTGATTGTCGGAACCTATGATGAGAACGGTGTTCCGAATGCGATGAACGCAGCATGGGGAACGATTACGGACATGAATGAGATTACGATCAGCATGTCACCGCATAAGACAACGGAAAATCTTGCAAAGACAGGTGCTTTTACCGTGAGTATTGCAACAGAAGATACGGTAACGGCGTGTGATTATGTCGGAGTGGAATCTGCAGGTAACGTACCGGATAAGTTTGCAAGAGCGGGATTTCATGCAACAAAGAGTGAGTTTGTCAATGCACCGCTTATCGACGAACTTCCGATGGCGCTTGAGTGTAAAGTGAAAAGCTATGAGGATGAGATTTTGGTCGGAGAAATCGTAAATGTCAATGCCGACGAGAGCATTTTGACCGGCGGCGTTATCGACCCGAAGAAACTCAAACCGATTGCATATGACCCGGTCAATCATGCGTATCTCGGACTTGGTGAGAAAGTCGGAAATGCGTTTTGTGACGGCTTACAGTTGAAGGGCTGATTAAACTTTTAGTAACTTTTTTTCCGCGCGATAGTTGTTTATACTTTAATAATAAGAAAAGCAGCGGAGGAGAAATTATTGAGTACTTATGTTATGAGCGACCTTCACGGTAATTATGAATCATATATAAAAATGCTGGAACTGATACAGATGTCGGACGATGACACATTGTATATTCTGGGAGATATTCTTGACCGTGGTCCGCACCCGGTCAAAATTCTTTTGGATTTGATGGAACGGACAAATGTACGGATTCTTGCGGGGAATCATTGTGCGATGGCACTGGAATGTTTGCCTTTTTTGATGCAGGAGATTACGGAAGAGAGTATAAAAAAAGCAGGGTCGAATATTTTGCTCAGTCTGTCGGATTGGCTTTATAACGGTGGGGATACCACGGTGAAGGAACTGCGCAAATATGACAGAGATACGCAGCGGGAAATTGTAGAATTTATCAGCGGTTTGGAAATGTATGCAGAGCTCAGTATCGGTGGGAAAAAATATATTCTTGTTCATTCTGGGCTTGGGAATTTTGCCCCTGACAGACCTCTTTGGGATTATGAGCTGGATGACCTTGTTTGGGAACGGCCGGATTATACAAAAGCATATTTTGAGGATATTTATGTAATCAGCGGTCATACACCGACGCAGTTTATTCAATCAAATCCGCGACCGGGGTATATTTATCAGGCAAATAATCATATTGCAATTGATTGCGGATGTTATGCAAGAGGCGGAAGACTTGGGTGTCTGCGTCTTGATGATATGAAAGAATTTTATGTGGAGACAAAAGCGTGAAAATATTATATGCAACTGGGAATCCGGCGAAGTTTGCCTCAATGCAGCGGCGTGTGGAGCCGCTCGGAATTATATTACAAAGTCTGACTGATATGAAAAAAAGCGGAGCCGAAATTCCACAGGTTAAAGAGTGCGGAAAGACACCGCTTGAGAATGCGTGTATTAAGGCAGAGGCTTATTACGAGGCTTTTCATATACCTGTATTTTCCTGTGATTCGGGTTTGTATTTTGAAGGAGAAGCGTCTGCGGAAGAACCGGGAGTACATGTGCGGACAGTAAACGGCGCTACTTTGACGGATGAGCAGGTGCGTTGCCGCATCATTGACTTGGTCCGCAAATACGGAAAAATCACCGCATATTACAAACATGCTTTTTGCCTGATGACAGAAGACGGGCAAAGGTATGAAGTGATGGACGAAAGTACGGAGAGCCGGAGATTTTATCTTGTTGAGTCGCCGCATGGCGGTGAAAATAAAGGTTTTCCGATTGACAGTCTGTCTGTGGACATAGAAAGCGGTAAGTATTTTTATGACCTTCCGGAAGAAGAGGTGGACAAGTTAGCTGTCGAGGAAGGTGTTTTGGGATTTTTTAAGTCATTCCTTAATTCTGCTATGGAATAGAATGAACTGGTTATATTAAAAAAACAAAAACTGAATATTTCGATATAACCAAAATCGTTTTACAATGTGTGCATCGCAGAAAATAGGAGTGAAATGATGAAAAGAATCGCATTGATAAATGATTTGTCAGGATTCGGGAAGTGTTCGCTTACAGCTGCACTTCCCGTTATTTCGGTCATGGGAATACAGGCATGTCCGCTTCCGACGGCGATACTCACGGCGCAGACCGGCTTTGAGGAGTATTACTGTGACGACTTTACGGACCGAATGGATATGTTTACACAGCAGTGGAAAAAGATGGGAGTCTCGTTTGACGGAATCTATTCCGGATATCTGGAAGGGGCGCAGCAGATAGAGAAAGTGCTCCGTTTTTTAGATGAGTTTCAGACGGAAGATAATATTTACTTGGCAGATCCTGTTATGGGAGACCACGGAAAACCGTATACGATGCACAGTCCGCAGCTTGTGGTCGGGATGAAACAGCTTATGAAGCGTGCAGATGCGCTGACGCCTAATTTGACGGAGCTTTGTATGCTTGCGGATGTGGAGTATGAAAAGATGGTTTCGCATCGCCGGGAAGAAAATTATGTAAACCAAATAGAAGAGGTCACACGCAACTTAATCAGACAATCCGGACGTACAAAATATATTGTAGTGACAGGAATTATCCGTGAGAAAAATGAAAAAGAGTATATCGGGAATTTAGCTGTTTCCGAGCAGGAAAGCTTCTATATTGAAAATCCTTATACGGGAATGGGTTTTTCCGGTACGGGCGATTTGTTTGCCTCGGTAATCAGTGCATCCCTTGTCAAAGGGCTGAGCATCCGCAAGGCAATGGAAAAAGCAACATATTTTTTACAGGAAGCAATAGAGGAAGCATCCGCTGAGCAGATACCGGCGGTGCATGGAGTGTATTTTGAAAAGTATTTATCGAGATTATTATAATAAAAAAATAAAATATATGTCACTGACAGGAATTTTTGCGGCGTTAATTACGCTGATGACAGCGTATATCTGTCACATTCCGATTGGAATCAACGGTGGATATGTGCATTTCGGTGATGCATTTATTTATCTGGCAGCAGCAATTCTTCCGCGACCGTACGCGCTGGCGGCAGCAGCGATCGGAGGCGGACTTGCGGATTTGTTGACGGCTCCGATGTGGGCTCCGGCAACGATTTTGATTAAGATGGCAGTAGCTTTTTTATTTACAAATGCTAAACAGCAAGTGATTAACATAAGAAATATTATGTCTACTATATGGGCGTATATTATTTCCGGAGTCGGTTACTGGTTAGCAGAATGTCTGATGTTTGAAAACGGCGCAGTTTTTGCGGTGACGATGGCACAGACAGCTGTGCAGTCAATCGGAAGTGCAGTGGTATTTATAATGCTTGGATTGGCGTTTGACAGGGCAGGAGTGAAACGGAGGTTTATCGAATAGGATGTAAGAGCGTGGATGGGACGGATTAAGTTTCGGCGATGTCATCCCGTGGGCAAGAAATGCAGTTTTTTGAGTTTTTGTTGCCCAAAGACTTGTTATGTATGCAAGGAGAAATGGGCAAGTTTGAGTTGTTTTTTGAAATTTATTGCCCAAAAACAAAGGGGATTGGAAGTAAAAATGAATTATGAAGACAAAAGATTGGGTAAGAATTTTTAGAAAAACAGGAATAGTGCCCATTCAGTCCCGAAAAGGGCGTTTATGGTGAAAGATTTAGGAGGTAACGATGGCAGACATTTTATATACATATCAAAATCAGGTATATGCGAACATAACAAACAGGTGCGAGTGCAACTGTTCGTTTTGTATCCGGGCTAATAAAGACAGTATCGGTGATGCAAAGGACATGTGGCATTTAGGTGACCCGGGTTTAGAAGAAATTAAGAAAGCAATGGATGAATTTGACTTTACAGAATACACCGAATTAGTGTATTGTGGATATGGAGAGCCGACATGTACGTTGGAGACTTTGATTGAGAGTGCTGCATATGCCAAAGCAAAGTACGGAGTGAAGATTCGGTTGAATACAAACGGTCTTGCAAATCTGTATCACGGGCGGAATGTGATTCCGGATTTGGCAAAGGTTGTGGACAGTGTTTCCATCAGTTTGAATGCACCGACACCGGAGAAATACCGGGAGGTGACGCATCCGCCGTTTAAAAATGCGTTTGAAGAGATGCTTGCGTTTGCAAGAGAGATGAAAAAGGCGATAGGCCGGGTGCAGTTTACGGTCGTGGATGTGATTTCCGAGGAGGAAATAGCGGCCTCGCAGCAGCTTGCAGATGAGATGGAAATTCCTCTGCGGGTTCGAAAATATGTATAACGGAGGAAAGAAATGAGTCAGATTAATTATACAAAGGAATTGGAGAGAGCGCTTGAGAACTGGTATTTCGCGAAAGAAGAGTCGTCGATTGCACCGGTATTTAATATTCTGAAAGTAGGACTTGAGAATGATATGCAGTTTATCGTTCCGGTACATACGCCGGAGTCGGCAGAGGAACTGTCAGGTTCTGTGCAGGAGATGAAGTTTAAAGAACTTGAGTCAACAAATTCAAAGATGCGCGGCAAATATTATATTCCGCTTTTTACAAGCCCGAAGCAGGTGGATAAAGGGGAAGAGACAGCGGTTGTAAACTGTTCGCTCGCCGATATGATTGAAGTGCTGGATTATCGTCCGAATTGTCTTGGATTTATTGTAAATCCGTGGGATAAGAAGATTGTTCTTGCAAGAGAGACGATTACGGCGATTGAGAAGCATGAGCAGCGTTCCAATATCAGTTTTGTGAACGGAAGCGTATTGTACGCACATGCGACAGCGATTGTAAATGCGGCCAATGAGTCACTTCTTGGTGGCGGTGGTGTGGACGGTGCAATCCACAAGGCAGCAGGTCCGATGTTGCTTGAGGCCTGCAAAACGCTTGGAGGATGCCCTACCGGCGGTGCAAAAGCGACAGGTGCTTATGATTTTAAAAATGCTGATTATATCATTCATGCAGTGGGACCGAAATATTCCGGTGATGAGAAGGATGTCAATCTTCTTGCCGCATGTTATATGAATTCATTGGAGCTTGCATGGAAAAATAATTGTATGAGTATTGCATTCCCGGGTATTTCCACGGGCGTGTACGGTTATCCGCTCGATGAGGCGGCAAGAGTGTCGCTTGCAGCAGTTGTACGTTGGTTTGATCTTCATCCGGATGTAGTTATGAATGTATACTTCTGCTGTTTCCGAGAGGAAGAACTTCAGGCATACAAAAATTTGACACAGAAGAAAGAATAGAAATGTATAGGGTTGCCACGAGGTAACCCTATTCTTTTATAAAAACATATGTAATGAAAGGGGTAAAACTATGAAGGCATTATTTATCGGAGGAACAGGAACCATCAGCATGGCGATTGTAAAGAGACTTTCGCAGGATCCGCTTTGGGAGGTTTGGGTAATGAACCGCGGTAACCGCGAAAAGGAACTCCCGGAAGGCGTGCGTCAGATTGTTGCGGATATTCATGATGAGGCGGATGTGCAGGAGAAAATCAAAGACATGAAATTTGACACCGTCTGTGAGTTCATCGGTTTCCATGTGGAGGATGTGGAAAGAGATTACCGCCTGTTTGCGGGCAAGACCAATCAGTATATATATATCAGTTCGGCGTCTGCTTACCACAAACCTGCAGCGTCGTATGTGATTACGGAAGGTACAACGCTTTCGAACCCTTATTGGCAGTATTCGCGCGATAAAATTGCAAGTGAAGAATTTTTGATGGAAAAATACCGGAAGGAAGGTTTTCCGATTACAATTGTACGTCCGAGCCATACATATGATGAAAGAAACATTCCGCTCGGTGTTCACGGGAAAAACGGTTACTGGCAGGTAATTAAGCGTATGATGGAAGGTAAGCCTGTGATTATTCAGGGAGACGGAAGTTCTCTTTGGACGCTGACGTTCAACGAAGATTTTGCCACCGGTTTTGTCGGACTTATGGGAAACAGACATGCCATCGGTGAAGCATTCCACATAACGGGGGATGAGACGTTGACATGGAATCAGATATATCAGACGATTGCAGATGCATTAGGTGTGCAGTTAAAGCCATATTATGTGGCATCGGATTTTCTGGCTGTGACAGGAGATAAATATGGATTTGACTTTACGGGAAGTTTAATCGGAGACAAATCGGTGTCGGTTGTATTTGATAACAGCAAGTTGAAGCGTGCGGTTTTGGATATGACAACGAAAGTACGCTTTGAGCACGGTGTCCGCAGGGCGCTTGACTATATTTTGGCACATCCGGAACTTCAGAAAGAAGATCCTGAATTTGACAGCTGGTGTGACCGCGTGATTGCAGCGCAGGAAAAAGCAAAGGCAGAGGTGTAAAATGCAGTATCGTGAGGATAAATACGGAAATAAAATATCGGTGCTCGGCTATGGATGTATGCGTTTTACGCAGATGGCTGGTGTGATTGATATGGATAAAGCGGAAAAAGAGATTATGGCTGCATATCATGCAGGCGTGAACTATTTTGACACCGCTTATATTTACGGTGGCAGCGAGCAGGCACTCGGAAAGATTTTGGAGAAAAACAAAATCCGTGAAAAAGTGAGCATTGCGACAAAACTTCCGCATTATATGTTAAAGACAGTGGAATCTGCAGAGAAATGTTTTAATGAGCAGCTTTCGCGTCTGCGGACAGACTACGTGGATTATTACCTGATGCATATGCTTTCGGACATTGTCACATGGGAGCGTCTGAAAGCGGACGGGATTGAGAAATGGCTGCAGGAAAAGAAAGCATCGGGTGCGATTAAACAGATTGGTTTTTCTTACCACGGAAATACAGAAGGATTTTGTAAGTTAGTTGATGCTTACGACTGGGATTTTTGTCAGATTCAGTACAATTATCTTGATGAGCATTCACAGGCGGGACGAAAGGGCTTGGATTATGCTGCTGCCAAGGGAATTCCGGTTATCATTATGGAGCCTCTTCGCGGCGGAAGGCTTGCGAATAACCTTCCTGAAAAGGCACAGAAAATTTTTGCAGACTATGAGATAAAAAGAAGTCCGGCGGAATGGGCGTTCCGTTGGCTTTGGAATCAGCCGCAGGTAACTTGCGTGCTTTCGGGTATGAATTCCATGGAAATGGTAAAGGAGAATGTCCGCAGTGCATCCGAGTCGCGTATCGGCGAGTTTACGGAGAAGGAAGAAAAACTGCTCGCAGATGTCGTAAAGGCGATTCAGGAAAAGATGAAGGTCGGATGTACCGGGTGCGGCTATTGTATGCCATGTCCGAAGAAAGTGGATATTCCGGGAACATTTGCGATTTATAATAAGTCTTATACGGACGGTTGGATGAAGGCGTTTGAGGAGTATATGCTTTGTACGGTGCTCCGCAAGAATTCAACGTCGGCGTCGAACTGTATCGAGTGCGGAAAGTGCGAACAGCATTGTCCGCAGGGCATTGAAATCCGCAAGCAACTGAAATGCGCCAAGAAACGTATGGAAGGACCGGTTTATAAGATTGCCAAGTGGTTTGTGGGAACGTTTTTGAAGTATTAGGATAGCTTGAGGAGCGGTTTTTTTAATAAAAAAATGATACATAAAAAGAAACAACAATCCGAACAGAATACATCCGTTGCAAAACCGCTTTTTTTGCATTTTGCCATTGTCTGTCTGCTGGCAGGAGTGCTTGTGTGCGTAGTTGCAGTTTTATGTTATGGTGCAGTCAAAATAATCGGCGGAAATGATCATGCATATATCGAACTTCCGGGAGAATTGACAAAGAAAGATGCAGCCATTGTTCCGGGAACGGCGGTGCAGGACGGCTATTTGTCTGCAAAGGCACTTGAGCGTTTGAATGCAGCTCTTTATCTGTATGAAAATGATTTGGCAGAGCAGATTATTGTCTCCGGGACGCAGGAGGAAGCGGAGCTTATGGCGTGCTGGCTGCTTATGCACAAAGTCCCGGCGCAGGATATTGCGGCCGATGGCAAGGGATATGATACGCATGAGACAATCATGCGCATCGGCGCCTGGCAGCAGGGAAAATCATATTGGCTCTGCAGTCAGGAATTATATGCGGACCGTGCCCGGTTTTTAATGAAGACGGCAGATATGGAAGGGAAAGTGCTATGCGTCGACACGATGTACTATAACGGTGCAGGGAAACAGAGTGTAAGGGAGTTTTTTGCGGCGACGAAAGCGGCCTATGAGGCAGTTTGGTATCGCGGAAAGCCGAAGCAGAAAGTACATGCGGATGATTTTGCGATGCGATGGGAAGCACCGGAAGAAGATCCGCATGCAATTACGGCAGCGGAAATGGAAATGCCGGAAGATTGTGTTGTAAAGGATATTGCACCGGAGGATGGATATGATGCGGAAGCGGCGATTGCATATGCAATGGACTATGCGCTGTCACATAATCCGGAATATCCTCTTTTTGAAAATAACTGCACAAACTTTGTTTCGCAGTGTCTGGTGGCAGGCGGAATACAGATGAGCGGTGACGGTAAAATTTCAAAAAAACGAAAATACAGTATTTCGGAAGGGCATAAAAAATGGTATAGTAAACATATGATTTCGGAGAAAACCGGACGCAGACATTATGCAACGACGCAGAACTTTATTAATACAGATGCTTTTCTTGTTTATTTTACAGAGCAGCTCGGTTACGGGTATTCTACTTATGAAAATACATACGACGGTCAGGCGGAGTGTTTGAAGGATATGGCATCGGGCGACGTGTTGATTTTGTATGATTCCGAAGGAGCGGTTGCTCACATCGGGCTCATTACCGGTATCGGTCAGTGGAATGCTTATTATTGTTCCAACACAAGCGACCGTCGAAATATAAGTGTGTTCGGTGTCGGAAGCAAGTATCCGGAAATCGGTATATTGCATATGTCGGATACAGAGTAAGAGGAGGATTAAGATGAAAAAAGGAAGAATGACAAATTTTATTCAGAGAACGGCAATCTTTTTGTGTGTGGCACTTGTTATGAGTACAATTCCTTGGGCAGATGCCGGTCAGGTAGAAGCCCGGAATCGGAAAAAGTATGAACAATGCAATTTGGACAGTGTCACTGTGTCGGTATCGGGGGATACCGTGACATATCATGCAGGATTGCAGCCTTATGCCGTAGAGCAGGGGGTTGATTTGCTGGATTATATTTTGAGTATGGAAATAACAGATTATACTTATGTAAAAAGTGCAGCCTGTGCAAAAGTACACGGAGAGGATACGATTTCCGGTTATGTAAAACTCGATGACGGCAGCTGGGATTGTTTTATTTCAAGTTGGTCCGAAGATGCTAACGACGAAGTGCCGGCGCCTTTGAGGAGATATTCCAATATAATAGGAACGAAAGAATATTATGAATTGGTAATCAGTGAAAATTCTGCGTATCTGGAACTTAATTTTGCATTTAACAGTGCACGATATGGCGCAGAAGATTTGATTGTTCGCCTGGCACACGGTTACCATATTACTTACGATTTGGCAGGAGGTAAATTTGCCGGAGAAAAGCTTGATATGTACACTTCTTATGCAGATTACACGCTTCCGGTGCCGACCCGCGAGGGATATGAATTCGGCGGCTGGACTGGAACCGGGCTTTCTGCACCGACAAAAGAGGTTGTAATTGAGAAAGGAACGACCGGAGACCGCAGTTATAAGGCGACTTGGAAACGGATTGAAACGAAACCGACGGAACCGGAAAAGACACTTCCGAAAGTAGGCGCAAAAATAAAGGACAAAAAAGGCACGGCATATTATGTCGTTACTAAGTCGACTTCGAAAGCGATTGAGGTGGCATATGCTGCCCCTGCGAAGAAGGCAAAAAATGTAACGATTTCTTCGACCGTTACTCTTAAAGGTGATTATAAAGCAAAGGTTACATCCATTAAACAGAGTGCATTTAAGAATAATAAAACGGTGAAGTCCGTAACCATCGGTAAGAATGTGAAGTCTATCGGGAAATATGCATTTATGGGGTGTAAGAATCTTACGAAGGTAACGATCGGTAAAAATGTTTCTTCCATCGGTACAAAAGCATTCTACAATTGTAAGAAGCTGAAAACAATTAAGATCAATACTTCAAAACTGACATTGAAAAAAGTCGGCACAAAAGCATTCAAAGGTATTTATAATAAAGCTAAGATTACAGTTCCGGCAAAAAAATACAAATCTTATAAAACGATTTTGAAGAAACGCGGAATCGGGAAAAAAGTAACTGTGAAAAAGCAGAAATAGAAACGGTTTTACTGACAAAATAAATACGTTATGATAAAATAAAGACTGTGCACAAAGCTGTGTACAGCCTTTATTTTTGTGATTAAAGTGTAGGTGAGGGTTACTATGATTTACAGAGAATTTCAGGGAAAGCAGTTGTCGATGCTCGGACTCGGTGCGATGCGACTTCCGCTAAGTAGCAAAAATGATGCAGACATTGACGTGACGGCAGCAGAGGAAATGGTTGCCTATGCAATGGAACACGGAATCAATTATTATGATACGGCTTGGGGATATCACAACGGACAGTCTGAAATTGTGCTCGGCGAGATTTTAAAGAAATATCCACGCGAGTCTTATTATCTGGCAAGTAAATTTCCGGGCTATGACATTTCCAACATGAATAAGGTGGAGGAAATCTTTGAAAAACAGCTGGAAAAAACACAGAAGGAATATTTTGATTTTTATTTGTTCCACAATGTGTGCGAGATAAATATCGATGCATATTTGGATGAGAAATACGGAATTTTCGAATATTTAGTAAAACAGAAGGAAAGCGGACGCATTCGTCATCTCGGTTTTTCGGCGCATGGCAGTTATGATGTGATAGAGAGATTTCTGAAAAAGTACGGGCATGCGATGGAGTTTTGTCAACTTCAGATTAACTATATTGACTGGGAATTCCAGAAAGTAAATAAAAAAGTTGAACTTGTAAGTTCTTACGGTATTCCGGTTTGGGTAATGGAGCCGCTTAGGGGAGGCAAACTTGCCCACGTTTCCAAAGAATATGAGACGAAGTTAAAAGAATGCCGTCCGCAGGAGACAGTGCCGGGATGGGCGTTCCGCTATCTGCAGAGTATTCCGGAGGTCAAAGTAATTTTGTCCGGAATGTCAAATATGCAACAGCTTGCGGAGAATATTAAGACCTTTGAGACAGACGAGCCGCTCAATCAGGAAGAAATGCAGTGCATCAAAGATATTGCGGGTGAAATGGTCGGAAAGATTGCACTTCCTTGTACAGCTTGCAGATACTGCACAACGAAGTGTCCGAAGGGACTGGATATTCCGACGCTTCTGGAACTTTACAATGAACATATTTTTACCGGCGGCGGATTTTTGCCGGAGTTTGGACTTATGGCAATCGACAAAGAGAAGCATCCGGATGCGTGTGTCGGTTGTAAAAGCTGCGAGGCGGTTTGTCCGCAGCAGATTAAGATATCAGAGGCGCTTAAGGATTTTGCGTCTAAAATGAAATAAAAGGGAGAAAAAGGAATGAAAAGTATAGCGATTAGATTTGCAAAGATAAGAACAAAGACAATAGCAGTTGCAGCAGCAGTTGCAGCAGCAGTTGTGCTTCCGCAGATAGCACACCTTCTGGGCGCGGCGCTCGGAGCAGGGAGCGGTGTCGGAGAGATGTTTCTTCCGATGCACTTGCCGGTGCTTTTTATAGGGGCACTGCTCGGACCGTGGGCAGGAATGGCTGCGGGGGTTCTTTCACCGATAGCAAGCCATTTGATTACAGGAATGCCTGTGTCGGCGATGTTACCGTTTCTTGTCATAGAGCTTGGTGTGTACGGGCTTACTGCAGGATGGATGAAAAACAAATTATGTAAACCTATAATGCGTATTCTTACAGCGCAGATTGCGGGAAGAGTAGCAAGAAGTCTGGCGATGGTAGCAGCATTTTATTTGCTCGGAAGTTCTCTTCCGCTTCATGCGTGCTGGACATATATTACAGCCGGTGTGTGGGGAATTGCCATCCAGCTTCTCATTTTGCCGGTACTGCTTACGGTTATTGAAAAGAGAGGATAATTCATGGCGGAGACAGACATAATAAAAGCGCGCCGAATGATGGAAGAGCAGCAGTTAACTTGTTCGTTTGTATCAGGCGAATCGGTTTACATAAGTCAAGAAAGAGGCGTTAAGCCTCTGTTGGATTGTTATAAAGAAAAAAAGATGACGTCCGGTTTTTCGGCGGCAGACAAAGTAGTCGGAAAAGCGGCGGCGTTTCTGTATGTTTTGCTCGGTGCAAAAGAACTTTATGCGCAAGTACTCAGTAAACCTGCACTTGAGGTTTTACAAAAAAACGGAATTGCGGTAAGTTACGGACAACTGACAGATGCGATAAACAACAGGGCAGGAGATGGGTTTTGCCCGATGGAGACGGCAGTACTTTTGATCGAAGAACCATTGGAGGCTCTTGAAGCAATAGAAAAAACAAGGATTGCTTTGCAAAAAGCACCTTGACAGAAGGAGACAATAAAATGAAAAAAGAGAATTATAAAGCATTATTACCAATCGGCGTATTTCTTGTGCTGTACTTGGGACTCGGTATTTTGTTTGAGTATGTGCTCAAGATTGAGATGGGATTTTATAATATTCCGATTGTAGTTATCTTTCTTGTGGCACTTTTGGTGGCATGTCTGCAGAATCCGAAGCTGAAGTTTGATGACAAATTGGAAATTATGGCAAAAGGTGCCGGCGATAAAAATATTATGACGATGGTTCTTATTTTCCTTGTGGCAGGTATTTTTGTCGGTGTTGTCGGCAGGAGTAGTGCAGAAAGCGTTGCTTATTGCTTACTTTCGATGATTCCGTCACAGTTTGCAGTACTTGTTCTTTTTGTGGTAAGTGCATTTGTATCACTTGCGATGGGAACAAGTGTAGGAACTATTACATTAATCACCCCGATTGCAGTGGCAATTGCAGGAAGTACGGGATTTGATGTAGCTTTTTGTGTGGGATCTGTTGTCGGTGGTTCTATGTTTGGTGACAATCTTTCATTTATTTCAGATACAACGATTGCGGCCTGTAACGGTCAGGGTTGTCAGATGAAGGATAAATTTAACCAAAACTTCGGTATTGCCCTTCCGGCGGCTATTTTGACAGGTGTGATTATCACAATTAAATCACTCGGAACGGATGTCGGCGCAGCGACAGTTCCGGAATACAATTTAATTCAGGTGATTCCGTATATTTTAGTCCTGATTGGTGGAATTGTCGGAATGAATGTGTTTGTAGTATTGCTGATTGGTATTGTGACAGGTTCTGTCATTATGCTTGCGACAGGTGCGGTGAAAGCGACAGAAATTCTTGGAAATATGGGTGCAGGTGCTTCCGGAATGTTTGAGACAGCGATGGTAGCAATTTTAGTATCTGCAATTTGTGCGTTGATTCAGGAGTATGGCGGATTTGCAGCGCTTCTTTCGTTGATTAAGAAAACATTTAAAGGGAAGAAGGGCGGACAGCTCGGTATGGGGCTGTTGGTAGGTGCCATGGATGTTGCAACGGCGAATAATACAGTGGCTATTGTTATGGCAAACCCGATTGCAAAGGAAATTGCAAAGGAATATGATATTTCGTCGAAAAAAGCAGCATCGATTCTCGATACATTTTCATGTATTTTCCAGGGAGTGATTCCTTACGGTGCGCAGATGCTTGTGGCGGTTTCGGTGGCAGCAGAACTTGGGGCGGGAGTGTCAGCATTCCAAATTATGCCAAATCTTTTCTACCCATATATGTTGCTCCTCAGTTCGCTCGTATTTATTTATTTAATCCCGGAAAAGAAAAAATAACATATGAAATGAAAGTGGCTGCCCCGATATTGTTCGGGACAGCCTTTTTTTAATCTTCTTTATCAGATGAGAAAAGGAACGGGCCGTCATCATCAGATGTGATATCTTTGCATGGAGTGCAGTCGCAGTCTACATATGTATCGCCGACTTTTACAGTTGCTCCGAATTCAACAGGAAGATCAATCTGGATTTTTTGTGAAATGACAAAATCACATTTTCCGTTTACTTTACCGCTGCATTCACTGCAGGTGTTGTTGATGATAGCAGAACCGCGGCATTTTACGGTGGCAGGACCGGTCACTGCATAAGGACTGATGGAGACAGGAAGACAGACGGTTGCGGATTGTGAGCCGATGGTCGGACAAGTTTGGTTACATGATTCATTGATATTCATAGGGATATCCTCTTTTCGGAAACTGTTAGTGTATTATATGTATTTATGAGAAAAAATGTGCAGGTTCTGTGATTTTTTCTTTTCTCAATGATGTATACATGGTATACTTGTTATAGTTTCGAACAAATTTTACTTATGGAGGAAAAAACATGGAAGGTACATTTTGGGCACTGGTGCCGCCGATTCTTGCAATTGCGTTGGCGCTTATTACAAAAGAAGTTTATTTTTCGTTACTTGCCGGAATCTGTGTAGGGGCACTTCTTTATACGGATTTTGCTGTCGGTGCAGCGATGGAGACCACGGTTAACATTATGAGTGGTAAGGTTGCTGATAATATCAGTATTATCATTTTTCTTGTTCTGCTTGGTATGCTTGTGGCGTTGATGTCAAAATCAGGAGCATCCAAAGCATATGGTGAATGGGCTGTAAAGAACATCAAATCGAAAAGAGGAGCGCTTTTTGCAACTTCCGGACTCGGAGTTCTCATTTTCGTAGATGACTATTTTAACTGTCTGACGGTAGGAACAATTATGAGCCCTATTACAGACAAACAAAAGATTTCAAGAGCAAAGCTTGCATATATTATTGATGCGACAGCAGCGCCTGTTTGTATTATTGCACCGGTTTCAAGCTGGGCAGCAGCGGTAAGCTCATCGCTTCCTGAGGGAACAGGACTGGATGGTTTTGCTTTGTTCCTGCAGTCGATTCCGTATAACTATTATGCTCTGTTTACACTTCTTATGGTATTTTTGCTTATTGTTTGGGATTTTGATTTCGGTAAGATGAAAAAATACGAGGAAGCTTACGGAACAAAAATCACAGGTGAGGCAGATGCGAATGTTGAGACTTATAAAGCGACAGGAAACGGAAAAGTAAAAGACTTAATTATTCCGATTGCTCTTTTGATCGTGTTCTGTATTGCAGCTATGCTTTATACAGGTGGTATTTTGGAAGGCGCAAGCATCAAGGATGCATTTGCGAATTGTTCCTCTGCATATTCACTTGTTATTGGTTCGTTCTTTACAATGATAGCGACTGCTATTTTATACTTGCCTAGAAAAGTTATTACATTCCGCCAGTTTGCAGATTCTCTTGCAGAGGGATTCAAGGCGATGGTTCCTGCAATTTTAATTTTGACATTTGCATGGACACTTAGTGGTATTTGCGGTGATGAATATTTAAATATCGGTAGTTATGTAAGCGGTCTGGTTTCTGAGAGTAATATTCCTCTTGCTGTAATTCCGATTATTTTCTTCGCAGTAGCTTTAGGACTTGCGTTTGCAACAGGTACTTCTTGGGGAACGTTCAGTATCCTGCTTCCGATTGTTTGCACAATTTTTGCTAATGACTCGTCCACACTCATGGTGATTTCTATGTCAGCGGTTATGGCAGGTGCGGTTTGTGGTGACCATGTATCACCGATTTCCGATACGACGATTCTTTCGTCCACAGGCGCAGGATGTAATCATATCGAGCATGTAAATACACAGCTTCCGTATGCTATGTTTATTGCAGTGATTTGTTGTGTATCTTATCTGATTGCAGGCTTTACAAACAATGGTTATATCGGACTTGTTATCGGACTTGTGCTGACAGCACTTAGTCTTTTGATTATTAAAGTAAAAGCAAAGAAAGAAGGCAGTAAGAGTGCAGCCTAAATCAAAAAAGACACAGACGCAGCAGTCAAATTGCGATACATGCATTAATTATGTATATGATGACGATTATGAATGTTATTGCTGTGAGATGAATTTAGATGAAGATGAGATGGCCAAGTTTTTGGCGGATAGTTTCCGTGATTGTCCGTATTATCAGTTGGATAATGAATATCTCATCGTAAGACATCAGATGTAAGAGAAATATGAGAATTTGAGAGGACGTCCGGAGCTGGAAGGCTTTGGATGTCCTTTTTGGTGGGGGAGTGTTGTTTGAGCGCGCTTTCGGTGGGCAAGAAATGCCTGATTTTCAACTAAACTTGCCCAGTCGCCGAGGACAGGGAAGGGGAAACCAAAGCCAAAGTGGGCAAGAAATGCCTAATTTTCAACTCAACTTGCCCAGTCGTCGAGGACAGGGAAGGGGAAACCAAAGCCAGAGTGGGCAAGAAATGCCTAATTTTCAACTAAACTTGCCCATGCGCCGAGGACAGGGAAGGGAAAAACCAAAAAGACCACTGCAATATGTGCAGTGGTCTTTCGAAAAATCAAACTTATAATATCTTTGCAAGGAATGACTGAAGTCTTTCGCTTTGCGGATTGTCAAACAACTCATTCGGAGTGTTTTCTTCTAAAATCTTGCCTTCATCAATAAACATGACACGGCTTGCCACTTCTTTGGCAAATCCCATTTCGTGTGTCACAATCAACATTGTCATGCCGTTTCTGGCAAGATCTTTCATAACATCGAGAACCTCGCCGACCATCTCAGGATCGAGGGCAGAAGTCGGTTCGTCGAAAAGAATTACGTCCGGATCCATGCAGAGGGAACGCACGATGGCGATACGCTGCTTTTGGCCGCCGGATAACTGGTTTGGATACGCATGTGCTTTATCCGGTAATCCGACACGCTCTAAATAATCCATAGCCATCTTGGTAGCTTCCTTTTCGGAAAGACCGCGGAGCTTCATAGGAGCAAGCGTCATGTTCTGCAGAATCGTCAGATGCGGAAACAAATGGAAGTGCTGGAACACCATTCCGATTTTCTGACGATATTTATCAATGTTAACATTTTTGTCTGTAATATTTTGGCCTTCGAAAAAGATATTTCCTTCTGTAGGCATTTCCAATAAGTTTAAGGAACGCAGGAAAGTCGATTTTCCGGAACCGGATGGCCCGATGATAACAACAACCTCGCCCTTTTGAATGTCTGTTGAAATATGGTCAAGTACAAGACCGCTTCCGAACGATTTGCACAAGCCGTCAATATGAAACAGTGTTTGATTATCGCTCATTGCTACGCAACCTCCTCTCGAGAAGTGTTACCAAACGAGATAATATCACAACCATGACAAGATAGATAAGAGCAACTGCAATCAATGGCAGGAATGCTTCGTAGGTACGGCTGCGGATGATATCTCCACCACGGGTTAAGTCCATCAAACCGATGTAACCGCAGATAGAGGTTTCCTTTAAAAGGACAATAAACTCGTTGGCAAGTGCCGGAAGCACGTTTTTGAAGGCTTGTGGCATAATGATGTACCACATGGTCTTTCCGTAAGAAAAACCGAGGCTTCGACCGGCTTCGAACTGTCCGTTGTCAATCGACATGATACCGGAACGGACAATCTCGGCAACGTAGGCACCTGAATTGATACCGAAAGACAGAATAGCTACAATCGTCTTACTGATCGAAGAAGAACCGAAAATGACGTAGTACATAATGAGAAGCTGTACCATGGCAGGAGTTCCCCGGATAATGGTCAAATACAGATTACAAACTGTATTCCAAAATTTGAGTTTTCCTGTTTTGTCATAGGTAGAGCGGATAATCGCAACAAGGAAACCGAGTGCGATACCGATCAACGCTGAAAAGAAAGTAATCAGCAATGTGGTTCCGAGACCTTCTACAAGATACATGTAGCGGTTATCGTCTATAAAATTGTTTTGAAAGCTTGCAATAAAATCATTCACGAAAATTCACCTATTTTTTTCTTACAATGATAACCTGAGTAGCAGTTGTGTACGGATCTGTAAAGTCAATATTTTTGAGACGATCCTCTGTTACTGTCATACCTGCAACACCGATATCGGCTTTGCCTGACTGAACAGCATTGATGATAGAATCAAATTCCATATCTTCGATTTTAAGTTCATAACCTAATTTGTCACAGATAGCCTGTGCCATGTCAGCATCAATACCTACGATTTCGTTGTCTTCATAGTATTCATATGGCTCGAAAGCAGCGTTTGTAGCCATAACAAGTGTTCCGTTGGAACGGTCAACACCTTCCGGTGATACATAAGGGCAAGTGCCTTTTGTGTCATCGCCAATGTAGTTTGCTACGATCTGGTCGAGAGTGCCTTCTGATTTGAGTTCTGCGAGAGCACCGTTGATAGCTGCTGTTAAGTCTTTGTTTTCTTTTGAAATGGCGATGGCATACTCTTCAAGAGCAAAGTCTTCCTCGAGAATCATAAGGTCATCGTTCTTAGCTACGAAAGCTTTTGCCGGCTGTTCATCGATGATAACACAGTCGATTTTACCCTGTTTTAAAGCCTGTACAGCGTCGTTTCCTTTGTTGAAACGCTCAATGGTAGAAGCTGCAGAACCGTCTGTCGGCTCTTCATAATCAGAGGCGTAGATATCGCCTGTTGTACCGAGCTGTACGCCGATAACTTTGCCAGGGAGGTCAGCAACGGAAAAAACTGTGTTTTCCGGAACGTTGCTTCCGCAGGCTGTCATAATAAGTGTCATGCTGCATGCAAGTGCAAGCGCAGCAAATTTTTTCAAATTCTTCATAACAATTCTCCTTCTTATTTATATGTTTTTGCGAATTCTTTGATTAGTATATCAGAAGGCGCATTTTAATACAATATTTGAATTGAAAAACTATGGCAAATAGAGTACAATTTTTATAGATTTATGCATAAATATGCAAAAGAAGAAAGGGGATTTCTTATGATTTACAGGTGTAGAAATTGTGGTGCGAATGCAATTTACGAACCGACGAAGCAATCGATGTATTGTCCGTATTGTGACAGCGTGGATTGTGAGGAACCGGCGCCGGGCGAAGGAATGAATTTTTGTATCAACTGCGGCGGCGAGTTGAATCCTGGAGATTATAAATCTGCGGTGAAGTGTGAACACTGCGGTTCTTATGTGATTTTTGAGGAACGTACGAGCGGGGAGTATGAGCCGCGCCTTATTATTCCGTTTAAAATCGGGAAAAAACAGGCACAGGAGCTTGTAAGAAAAGAATTTGCCAAAAAGCCGTTTCTTCCGTCTGATTTCCTTTCGGATGGGAAAATGGACAAAATGGAAGGGGTATATGTACCGTATTTTCTTTTTGACTTTGACTGTGACTATCAATTCCGCGGAACGGGTCATGTCGTGCGCACATGGAGATCCGGGGATACAGAATATACAGAGACTTCGGTATATCGTATAGAAAGAGATATGACAGTCGGATTCGATAAGGTTCCGGTAGATGCGTCCATTGCTATGGCAGATGACATTATGGATTTGCTTGAGCCGTTTGGCTATGGTTCCGCAGAACCGTTCCAGATGAAATATATGTCGGGCTTTTTGGCGGAGAAATATAATATGAGTTCTTCGGAGCTCGAGCCGAGAGCTATAGGAAAAGCAAAAAAAGATGCAAAAGTGCTTATGGACAATACATTAACCCGCTACACGGCGATTGTGGAGCGTCAGGACAATGTTAATTTTAAGACGGAAAACGACAATTATTCGCTTTTGCCTGTTTGGAATTACAATTATACATATCACGGAAAGCCGTATCTTTTCAAAATAAACGGTCAAACCGGTAAGATGAGCGGAAAACCGCCGATTTCGATTCCGAAAGTGATTGCATACAGTGCGACAGTATTTCTCGGAATGATGGCAATCGGTAATCTGATCAATATGATACTGGGGGTGCTGTAGGATGAAAGAATATTTTAAAAGATTTTGGCCATGGTATGCCATTGTGGGTGTTTTAATAGCGGTATATGTTGTTCTCAGCATGAAAGCCGGTACAGGCACGGAGTATCAGCGTACAAACACAGAGTGCCTGACCGAGGAACGAGTTTTTGATGAGGCTGATAAACTTTCGGAAAAAGAAGAGACAAAGCTCCGTGCGCTGATTGCTGAGCGTGAAAAGCAGACAGGGCTTGATATTGTGCTTATCACGTTAAATGAGCCGGGACTTGATTCGGATGCGAAAATGAGAGAGTATGCGCAGACGTTTTGTAGGGAATATAAGTTCGGATACAACGAGCCGGTCGGTGATGCGGTAATTTATGTAGATAACTGGTATAACGGTTATGTCTGGATGACGACAAGCGGAAAAGCGCATGCAAGAATGACAGATGCGATGATTGATAATGTGATTGACAGAGCATGTGCAGTAGTAAACAGTAATCCTTACAAAGGCTACGAACGTTATGTAAACCAAGTGCATGCACAGATGACATCAAAACTCGGTTTGGGAAATTTGATTACGCCGATGGCAATTTTTCTTACCGCTCTCATTGTGACAGTGATTTATTTAATCGTGAATTTATCCGGTCGCAAGGGAAAAAAGACAACAAATGCAGAAACTTATATTGCAAGGGATGCACAGCCTATGCTTCATAATACGCAGGATGTCTTTGTGACAAAGCATACGACAAGACGCCGTATCGAAAGCAGTTCCGGCGGTGGCGGCGGAGGAGGAACAAGAAGTTTCAGTTCCGGCGGACATTCGTTTGGCGGTGGCGGTGGACGCCATTAGTTAAATCTTAATTTAATTCAAAAGCCATATTGAGCGCCTCAGAAATTGTAAAACTGAGGCGCTTTATTGTGGCATCAATATCTTTGGCTGTGACATACATGTTGTTGAGGTCCTGGAAGGTTTTCTGTACATTCGGTTCATCGGAATCAAACAGGGCGGAAGAGGAACCGAGAAAGTCGAGGGCGCTTCGCACGATAGTTGCAGCATCGACGACGGTAGGAACGCCGATTGCGATTACGGGAAGTCCGAGGCTTTCCTGAGTGAGCGCATTTCTGTGGTTTCCGACACCCGATCCGGGAAGAATTCCTGTGTCAGTTAATTGAATCGTTGTATTTAATCGCCGGATGTTGCGTGCTGCAAGAGCGTCGATGACAATCATGAAATCGGGATGTGTCTGTTCGACGACACCTTTTATGATTTCAGCGGTTTCCATCCCGTTTTTTGCCATGACACCGGGCGCAAGACTGCTGATGGAATGCACGTGCTCGGTATTGTAGGCAGCTTTCCCGTATTCTTGTAGAATATGTCTTGTGATTTTTAGATTGTCAATCACATCCGGACCGAGAGCATCCGCTGTGACATCGCGGTTTCCGAGACCGACTACAAGAATGGATTTTTCTTTGTTAAGATCGGGAATCATATATTTGAGCTGGCGTGAAATTTCTCTTGAAATTTCGCGGTGAATCCCTTCGTCGGCCTGTGCCATATCCGGCGCTTCGATCGTGATATAGCGTCCCATAGGCTTCCCGATAGCGCGTGCTCCGTTCTTTGTCGTGATAAAAACGCGGGTAATATGCGTGTTGCTTTTTTTACGATGCTGCTCCGTCACCTCTATTCCGTGAATCGGTGAGTGGGAATTGCTTTCAAGGTTTTGGACATTTTCATGGGCCTCTAAAGCCAAATCAGTCCGGATTTGTGATGAAAACATAAATACTCCTTTATAAAAACAAATTTTATAATGAGTATTTGCAAAAAAAGTGTTTTTATGCCTTGACAAAACAGAAAGGAACATTTAATATAATATGCGTGTGTTTACATTAGTTCGTCCGTGTCCGGCATAATGTGACACGAGAAAACATATAAAATGAAACATTACATGGGAGGTGTAGATCTTGGCTAATATCAAATCTGCAAAGAAAAGAATTTTAGTAACACAGGTTAGAACAGAAAGAAACAAAGCTATCAAATCCGGTGTTAAAACAGCTGTGAAAAAAGTTTACGCAGCAATCGATGCAAACGATAAAGAAGCAGCAGTTG
>JAZQDJ010000016.1:0-22229 GCA_045546735.1 Lachnospiraceae bacterium
GGGGGGGCAGAGTTGGATTTTTATGGCCTCGGGGGGATTTGCAGATAGAAAAGATTGGATGGTAGCAAACTATATGTCTTTTTTTGAGATGTTTTCGTCTATATAATTTGGTTTTTGAAAAACTATATGTAAAAAACAGTAGATAAATGCCATGAAAGTGAATTATGTAAACCAAAAGTCCTGAAATATGAGTGACTTTTACAGATAGAAATTTCAATATTTTTATTTATAGACGAAAATGCTTGAAAAATTTGCAGATAGAAAAAGAGATTAACGAAAGATATATATGTAAAGGGATTGCCGGCTATATTGTTTTTGGGTATTTTGAGTGAAACAAGGATATAAATACCCAAAACAAAAAAGGAACTATTTTGCAACAGTTCCTTTTGGTACTTAGATAGAATAATACGAACTAACAATCTGGTTCCGTCCGGAAGTTTTTCCGATGTAGAGTTTTTCATCTGCTTTTGTCAGAACCTGATCAAGACCGGTTGTCATCTGGTATTCTTCAATACCTGCGGTGATAGTCAGGTGAAGTTTTACATCTTTAAAGGCAAATTCCTGTTCCTCGATGCGGACGCGAAGTTCTTCCATGCATCCGATGGCCTGATCATAATCCATACCTTCAAAAGTGAGCAGAAATTCCTCGCCGCCCCATCTGGCAACGTGGCCTTTTTCCTCCATAAATGTTTTCAACAAATAGGACAAAGATTTTAATACGAAGTCACCCATACCGTGGCCGTATTCATCGTTTACTTTTTTGAAGAAGTCGATATCGAGGATGGCGACGGAGAAATCAGTCTGATGTTTGGTGTAATTGTTGACAAGGATAGATAAGTGCTCGTTCATGGCACGTCTGTTCCATAGAGTAGTTAAAGCGTCTGTATTTACAAGTTGTTCCAAACGCTTAGTATACTGGAGAATCTTTTCTTCCGATTTCATGTACTTAAAGTAGAATGCGGTAGCAACCATCGCAAAAGCAAGGAAGGTTGTAGTAATGTTAAGTACATGTAACGCAATTTGAATAAAAAACGGAGGCGCTGTATTTAGTGGAATAAAGTAGCGGCTGATTGCAAGTGCAACTGTAAGCACGCCGCAAAAACAAACATAAAAGATTTTCCAGCGGAATGCAGTCTGTATACTGAAAAACACAAGCAGGATTGTCACAAAAAGGCTTGGGATAAAGAAATAACCCCAACCGATGAAAATGGACATGAGTATGGTGTAAAAAAGAACTACGGTGTTGTACAGCCAGAGCCCGTGGATAATGCGGTTTTCATAAGTTAAAATGAACGTACCGAGCAGGAGTCCGATGCTGAAAATCAGCAAAAGGGTCATGGCAATATTACCGATATAGGCAACGGCAAAAATCATGATGAAGAAATGTAATATACTGTAGACGGAGAGAAGGCGGAGCAAAATCGCAAGGTCGTTTGAGGCTCCTTCTTTCTGCGTATCTTTTGTAATATAGTCTTTTATTTTGGTATAAAGTTTTGTCATAACGAGAATCCTTTGCAAAATAATCTTTGTTTTTTTGAGTATATCATAATTTGAAGTTATGTTCTATATGAAATGTTGTCTATTCGTACCCGATGTTCTTGACAGTATAAAAATGGCGGTGGTAAACTAAGACAGAAAGTTACATAGGAAAGGAAGCGTAAGCATGGAAAAGAAAAATATTGATTGGTCAAATCTTGGGTTTGGTTATATCCAGACAGATATGAGATATGTTTCAAATTATAAAAACGGAGCATGGGACGACGGTGTTCTGACAGAGGATGCAACAGTTGTTATCAGTGAGTGTGCAGGAGTTTTGCAGTATGCACAGACGATTTTTGAAGGAATGAAAGCATACACGACAAAGGACGGAAAGATTGTAGTATTCCGCCCGGATTTAAATGCGTCACGTATGGCTGATTCTGCGCGCAGACTTGAGATGCCTGTTTTTCCGGAAGATAAATTTGTGGAAGCAGTAGCAAAGACAGTTGAGGCAAATGCAGCATATGTACCGCCATATGGTTCAGGTGCTTCTTTATATTTAAGACCGTATATGTTCGGCAGCAATCCTGTTATCGGAGTAAAACCGGCAGATGAATATCAGTTCCGTATATTTGCAACACCGGTAGGTCCTTATTTCAAAGGCGGTGTAAAACCGTTAACACTTAAAGTAAGCGACTATGACAGAGCAGCACCTTGCGGAACAGGCCATATCAAAGCGGGTCTGAATTATGCGATGAGTCTTCATGCCATTGTGACAGCACATGAAGAGGGATACGATGAAAATATGTATCTCGATGCAGCTACAAGAACAAAAGTAGAAGAGACAGGCGGAGCGAACTTCCTCTTTATTACAAAAGACAATAAAGTTGTAACTCCGAAGTCTGACAGCATTCTGCCTTCTATCACACGCCGTTCTCTGATGTATGTGGCAAAAGAGTATCTCGGTCTTGAGGTGGAAGAGAGAGAAGTATTTATTGATGAAGTAAAAGATTTTGCGGAGTGCGGTCTTTGCGGAACAGCCGCTGTAATTTCACCGGTTGGTAAGATTGTAAACCACGGGGAAGAGATTTGTTTCCCGAGCGGAATGGAAAAAATGGGACCGATTACACAGAAACTTTACGATACACTGACAGGTATTCAGATGGGTACGATCGAAGCACCGGAAGGTTGGATTAAAGAGATTTGTTAATGTTTAAAAACACCTCTCACTTTTTAAGAAAAGTGAGAGGTGTTTTTTTGTTGTCCTTTTTGAAAGCACCGTTTTCTTTTTCCTGGATAAGACGGTACAAAAATATTTTTTTTAAAATTGCCTGTTGACAAATTATGAATATGGTGTATTATTGTATTAAACACGTAGTACAACAACACAGTAATACAATGGATATGAAAAGAAAGGAGAGAAGGAATGGCTTGGGATTTAAGCAATGACAGACCGATTTATGCACAGATTGTTGAGATTATTCAAATCCGCATTATTTCGGGCCGTTATCCGGCGGGGGAAAAACTACCGAGCGTGAGAGAGCTTGCAGCGGAAGCAGGGGTAAATCCGAATACGATGCAGAAAGCGTTTATGGAACTTGAGAGAAGCGGACTTATTACAACGATGCGTACAAGCGGACGTGTGGTGACAGAGGACAAAACTATGATACGTGGTGTAAAAGAGCAAATCGCCAAACAGGAGATTGAAAGCTTTTTTAAGAAAATGAGGGAAATAGGTTTCAGTCAGGAAGAGACACTTGACCTGGCGAAAAGCGTGTATAAGGAGGAAAACTAATGAGTGCACTAGTGGAATGCGTACAACTTACGAAATGTTATACGAACGGAGTTCCGGCTGTTGCAGGACTTAATTTGACGATTGAGAAGGGGCATATCGTCGGACTCTTAGGACCGAACGGAAGCGGAAAGACAACTTTGATTAAAATGATTAACGGACTTCTTCGCCCGACAGAGGGAGTTGTTTTGGTAAACGGCTTTGAACCGGGCGTAGAGACAAAGAAAAAGGTGTCCTATCTTCCGGAGAGAACTTACCTTGATGCGCAGCGTACGGTAGCAGACATGCTTGCGTTCTTTGAAGATTTTTATGAAGATTTTGATATGGACAGAGCAAAAGATATGCTCGCATCGTTGGGGATTGAACCGAGTGCGAGAATGAAAACTCTTTCGAAAGGTACAAAAGAAAAAGTGCAGCTTATTCTTGTTATGAGCAGAAGAGCAGATCTTTTTATTTTGGATGAGCCGATAGCCGGTGTAGATCCTGCGGCAAGAGATTATATTATCCGCACGATTATCAGTAATTATAATCCGGAAGCATCTGTGATTATTTGTACCCACCTGATTTCTGATATCGAAAATATTCTTGATGATGTGGTATTTATCAAACAGGGGCAGATTGTACTTCAGATGTCTGTAGATGACATCAGAGAGAAACACGGGAAAACAGTCGATGCTTATTTCAGGGAGGTGTTCGCATGTTAAAGAAATTATTTGTACATGAGTGGAAAGACACATGGAGACTGGTTGGTCTTATGAATATGATCGTGCTCGGATTGACATTGATCGGAACCTTTTTCCTGAACAATGAAACATGGAATGCGGCGGATAAAAATGAGTTTTTGGCAGTGACAATCGTTGTTTATATGATGTTCTTTGTGGCGAGTATCGCGGCGCTGAGTATGGTTGTAACGTTTTACTTCTATATCCGTTTTTACAGAAATCTGTATACGGATCAGGGATATTTAATGCATACATTGCCGGTAACGTCTCATCAGCTGATTTGGTCAAAAACATTTGTGGCTGCTATTTGGATGGTTATCAGTACTCTTGTTATGATTTCGTCTATTTTCGGGCTTATTTACGCGGCGATTCCGTCGGTGGAGAGAGATGAGTTCTGGCTGGAATTTAAAGATATGTTTACAATGATAGATTATGATTCGAGATTCTGGATTGTGGTGTTATTGTATATTCTTTTGATGGTAGCATCCCAGCTTATGAGTGTTTTTATGGGATACGCATCTATCAGTATCGGACAGACTTTTAAGAAGCAGAAAGTTCTCGGAGCAATCGGTGTGTATGTCGGAATTTATATGTTGATTCAGACAATATCTTCCTACCTGAGTATGTTTATGACAATATCGATGGATCCGTATTCTATGGCCTCCATGGACGAGATGAGCTTTATGATTACGTTCCTTACGATTCTTCTGATTGTTATGCTTGCAATGGCAGCAGGATTCTATTTCGTGACACATTACATAATGAAAAATAAATTAAATCTTGAATAACAAATAGTAAAACCTCTGCATATGATGGTAAAAAATGCAGAGGTTTTTTTATGTCTGAAAAAATAAAACAAGCACAGTTGTCTGATTATATCGACCGGGGAATCATGGGGATTCAGGTGACAAGTTCTGTCGGTTTTTTGCCGGTGGAAAATGCAACGGTCAGTATTTCTTATACGGGAAATCCGGAGCAGATACTTGAGCAGCTTGTGACAAATGACAGCGGCGAGACAGAGAATGTGGAACTTTCCGCGCCTCCGGCTGAACTGAGTTTGACACCTTCGCAGGTGCAGCCTTATGCGGAATACAATGTTTTGGTGGAAGCGCCGGGCTATGAAACGGTTTTGGTCACAGGAAGTGAATTGCTTGCAGGGCGTACGTCAATACAGAATATTACGATGAATCCGGTTGAGATTACGCAGCAGAGGGAAGAGGATGTCAATATTCCGGAACATACACTTTACGGGGAATATCCGCCGAAAATTCCGGAGGCGGAAATTAAGCCGCTCGCTGAGACGGGGGAAATTGTTTTGTCCCGCGTGGTCATTCCGGAGTATGTGGTAGTGCATGACGGCGTTCCGTCGGATGCTTCGGCCCCGAATTATTATGTGAAATACAAGGACTATATTAAAAATGTGGTATCATCCGAAATTTATGCGACATGGGATGAAGCGGCAATTTATGCAAATACGCTTTGTATATTGTCGGTAACGCTCAATCGCGTGTTTACGGAGTGGTACAGGGGAAAAGGATATGATTTTACAATCACAAGTTCGACGGCATTTGACCAAAAGTGGATTTACGGAAGAAATACGTATGAAAATACGGACCGGATTGTAGACAGTATTTTTGCCAATTATTTGTCGCGGCCGGGAGTGAAACAGCCGATTTATGCAGGTTATTGCGATGGCAGAAGAACAAACTGTGACGGTTTGAAGCAGTGGGGAAGTCAGTATTTGGCACAAGAGGGGTATTCGGCAATAGAAATTATCAGATATTACTTTGGGAATGATATGTACATTAATACAACAGAGGCGATTGCCGGAATTCCGGCGTCATGGCCGGGGTACAATTTGGAAGTCGGTGCGACGGGGGATAAGGTAAGACAGTTGCAAAATCAGCTTAACCGTATTGCACAAAACTATCCGGCGATTCCGACAGTGACTGCAGATGGGGTATACGGACAACGGACAGCCGAAGCTGTCCGTACGTTTCAAAGAATATTCAGACTTCCGCAGACGGGAATCACCGATTATCCGACGTGGTATGAAATATCAAATATTTATGTCGGCGTGACACGTATCGCAGAATAGGACTATAACTGCTTTTTGATGGCTTCGAAACTTTGTTTGCTGATAACGTGCTCAATCTTGCAGGCGTCTTCGGAAGCGATGTCTTTAGGGACACCGAGACCGGTTAACCATTTGGTAAGAACCTCGTGGCGTTCAAATACCATCTCGGCAATTTCCCGCCCTGAGTCGGTCAGATAAATGAATCCGGCGTCAGTGACCGTGATATAATTTTTCTCGCGAAGATTTTTCATGGCAATGCTGATGCTGGATTTTTTAAAATTAAGTTCGGTTGCAATATCGACAGAGCGGACAACCGGGAGTTTATGGCTGAGCATCAAAATAGTTTCTAAATAATTTTCTGCGGATTCGTTTATATGCATAGTAGAATTCCTTCCTAAAAATGATGTTTTAAGTATACCACATCAATGCGAAAAATGGTATACTTACAGAAAGAGTTTTCAAAGAGAAAGTGTGGTGAGACAGATGTACAGAATGGAGCGCTATATACCGGACGGACCGACAGCGTTTGAGGATGATTTGTTGGAAGTGTCGGAAAGCCGTTTGGAACTTTGCGCAGCGCCGGGTGAGAAAATTTCGGGAGAGATATCCGTCCGTTCGCGCAGCGGTAGGGAAGTGCATTTCTTCTACTATTCCGGGCATTACCGTATGCAATGCCGCGTCCGGGAGGAAGCCGGAAGTGTGGGTACATTGTCTTATCGTTTTGATACGACGGGAATGGAACCGGGAGCGATAGAGAAGGGAGAACTTTGTATTGTTTCTGAAATGGGAGAATACAGAGTTCCTTTTGTTGTCACTGTCCGCCAGCCTCTTGCAGAGACAACGCTCGGTGAAATACGCAATCTGTTTCATTTTGCGAATCTTGCCCGTGAGCATTGGGATGAGGCGGTAGAGTTATTTTATTCAAAAGAGTTTGCAATGCTTTTTTACGGACATGACCGCAGATTTTATAATCTTTACAGAGGTTTATCCGTACATAGAGGGAATGAACATAATGTAGACGAGTTCCTGGTGGCAATTAACAAAAAACAGAAGAATACCTACGCAGTTTCTGAGGATAGCCTTCTTTTGCAGGATGTTTCAGACGGTCAGCGCGAAAAAGTGACTCTCATGTGTAATGGTTGGGGGCATATTCGTGTAGAGATTGAGGCGAAAGGTGAATTTTTGTCGCCGGTAAAGACGTGTGTTACAAAAGAGGATTTTGACGAGAACCGGTGCGAGGCAGAATTTGAAATCCGCAGCGCATGGCTTAAGCCGGGCAGTAATATAGGCGCACTTATTTTTAAGTACGAAGGCGGAATGACACAGATACCGGTTATTGTGGAGGTGCCTTCTGAGGTTTCGTGGAAAAAAGAAGAGGAGCGAGCAGCAAGGAAATTGTCTGCACAGCTGATGCGTGATTATATTGCGTATGCAACGATGAAAGATGAAAGCAGGCAGCAAAGCCTTGAAGTGGCGGAGCAGACCGTAGAAAAGATGAACAGCGGCCATGGAAGAAACCTGTTCGGCCGTTTGTGCCAGATGCATATTTATACGCAGATGGGACGGAGCGGTGATGCGAAATGGGTGCTTGCACATGTGGAGAAAATGTTGCAGAGAGAAGAACCGGCGCCGGGAGCGTATGGATATTACTTGTATGTAAAGGCGCTTGTTGACGGAACGGACAGATTTTGGAGAAGCGCAGGTGAAGAGGTAAAACGCCTGCATGAGGCTTATCCGGATGATATGCTTCTTGCGTGTATTTATGTGCGTATGTATGCGGAGCAGTTTGGTGAATGGCAGAAATTGGAGATTTATGAAGAGCAGTTTGCACTCGGAAGCCGCAGCCCTATTTTATACTTAGAAGCGCTAGCTGTTTATGAAGAGAGTTTGGCGTATCTGGCAAAACTGGATGCATTTGAGTGTGCGGTTCTTACATTTGCACTCCGCTATGGCATATATACGGAGGAAATGGCACAGCGTGTAACGGAGCTGGTGCTTAGGAAGAAGAGTATGTCTGCAGAGTTGTTCCGCTTTTTGCAGATGAGTTATGAATTGTATCCGGACGATGATGCACTGAGTGCGCTCTGTACTCTTATGATAAGAACGGGAATGAATTCGCAGGAATGTTTTAAGTGGTATGAGAACGCAGTTCTACGACAATTACGGATTACTTCTTTATATGAATATTATATGTTGTCTGCGGATACGAGACAGGACAAACTCCCGCCGCGTTCTGTACTGATGTATTTTGCATATCAGTGCGAACTTGATGAGCGTAGGAAAGCGTATCTTTTTTCAATGCTTGTAAGGCATCGCGAAGAGCTTCCGGAGTTGTTCAGACAGTATGAAAAGACGATTACAGAGTTTGCTGTCGCATCGCTGGGAAAAGAACAGCTCAGTATTAATCTGTCGATTTTATACCGTTATCTGCTGGATGAAGGAAAAGTTCAGATACCTGCTGAGCAAATACAGAAAATTGCTTTTTGCCATTTAATTAAAGTGGAAAAGGAAGAGGCGGAAAATGTAATTGTTGTGCAGGATAAAGCAAAGTCGGAAACAGTATATCCGATTGAAAAAAACAGAGCTTATGTGGACTGCTATACACCGGAGTATGTGATACTTTTGGAAGATGCTTTCGGAAACAGATATTGTGACGCGGAAAAGTGGTCGGATGTGAAGCTGATGGCAGTGGAAAAAACAGCGGTACTTTTGGAGGAGGCAATGTCTGGTGAAACCGGATTTTTGATGTACCGGACACACGTGGCAGGACAGCCGGAGCATGTGGATAAAGAAATGTGGCCGATGTATGAATCGCTTGTTATGAGCGGTGCCATGGAAGAGAGTTACAGCAGGGAATTGTGCGGAAAACTGCTGAAACTGTACTTTGACAAGGAAGAATATGAGAAGGTGGAGGCGCTGCTTCCGTTTTATGATATTTCGAAGGTGTCCTGCGATGAGAGAGCGGAGATGATCCGTTATTTGATTTATATGGAGCAGGACGAAAGGGTATTGGATATTCTTTATAATTATGGCTTTGAGGGAGTGTCTGCAAAATCATTGACGCGGTTAATCGGAAGGCAACTGGAATCGGAACCTTCTTATGACTATCGTCTGTCGGAACTCATATATCATACGTTTAAGCTTGGTAAATACACGCAGGATATGCTTGTGTATTTGGAACGTTATTACGATGGAACGCTGAAGCAGATGAAGGAAATTTGGCAGGCATGTATCAGTTTTGATGTGGATGCATCGTCGCTTTCCGAGAGGATTTTACAGTCGTATTTATTCTCGCACGGCTACTTGGCCGGACTTGCAGAGGTGTTTGATTATTATGCTTCACACCGTCGCAGGGAAAGTATCGTAAAGAGTTATATATATGACATGTCCTATCGCTATTTTGTAAAACAGCAATTGTCGCAGCCACAGGTATTTGGCGTGTTGGAGGAGATGTTGGCAGATGGATATGAGATGGCAGATGAAAGTATTGTGGCCTATTTATATTACATGGCAACAGAAGTAAGTTCGTATAGCGTGGCGCAAAAAGCGCTGATTTCCGAACTCGTAAATTATGTGATTACGGAAAAACAGTATGTTCCTTTTTTCTCGGCTTTTGTGGAATTTATTCCGTGGCTTAAGCCGTATGCAGAATTGACATATCTTGTTTACCGGACGACGCCGGGCAGCAGTGTTATATTGAATTATTTAAAAGATGATGCGCAAGAACGGTATTGCCGTGTAAAATTGGAAGAAGTATGTGCCGGCTATTTTTGTTACAATTTCGTTCTGTTTTTCGGAGAACGTTTGCAATATTACTTTATGGAACAAACCGGACGTGAGCAAAAACTTACGGAAAGCGGTTATTTGGAGAAGAGTGATATGACGGGAGAAGAGGCGGAAAGCAGATATGGCCTGTTAAATGACATGATTATGAGTGATGCACTCGGGGATGAGCGCACAAAGCGTAAGCTTACAGAAACATATGAAATAAAATCGCTTATGACGGAAGCGTTGTTTGGAGATTGGTAGAGTGGATGTAGTTATCGGATATGATATAAATGAATATTATGCACAGATTTCTTATATGACAGAAGGAAGTGAGCCTGAAACTTTGCAGTTTCCTACACGCAGAGAAGACGGAAACATTGAGACCGCAGTTTGCAAAAGAGCGGGAGTGAATCAGTGGTTTTGCGGAAAAGAAGCGGTGAAAAAAGGTGTTGCCGGTGACGGATATCTGGTGGAGCATCTTTGGAAACTTTTGGCGGAGCAGGAGACGGTTGAAATTGAAAAGCAGGAATACAAAGTGGCAAAGCTTTGCAATTTGTTTTTGGCAAGAACGCTCGGATGGACAGTCCAGAGGTTAGAGGAGCTGCATAAGGAGCCTGTACAGATACGCGCCATGGTAGTGACGGCGGAGCCCTGGACAGACCAAATCAGGGAATATATTTCGGAAATCACGGAGGGATTAGAGGTTCCGGAGGAACGGATTATTTGGCAGGGGCATGAAGATAGTTTGTTTTCGTTTTTGATAAATCAGCCGCAGCGTATGCTCGGATATGAGACGGCGGTGTTTGATTTGGTAGGGGAACAACTTGTCACCTACCGTGTAGAGATGAATCATAAAACGCGTCCGATTGTCACGACCATGAAAAAAGAGTGTGCACAGGGACTTGTAAAGAAAAAACATTATGCATCTTATAAAGAGCATGATGAGTGCCTTGCTCGGCTTGATTTGTTTATGAAAGATTATTTTGCAGATTTTGTTGCAGGGCGTATTGTGACGGCGATGTATTTGATCGGAGACGGTTTCCGGGGGGAATGGTATCCGGAAAGTCTGAAATTGTTTTGCAGAAACCGTAAAGTGTTTATGGGCAATAATCTTTACGGAAAAGGTGCCTGTTACAGCGGCGCGGAGCGTGTGTGGCAACGGGAAGAGGAAAAACAATATTTGTTTTTGGGAAATGATATGCTCAGATATAATGTCGGAATTACGATGTGGAAGGACGATGCAAATGAGTATATTCCGTTGTTGGATGCGGGTACAAACTGGTATGATGCCAGAGCCGAAATTGAATTTATGATGGAAGAGGCAGAGAGTGTGGAACTGTTAGTGACACCGATTGACGGGAGCGGAACTTATACGGAGATGTTACAACTGCCGGAGATGCCGGCGAGGCCGTTTCGGTGTTTCCGTTTTTCTCTTACCGCGCAAATGCAGTCGGAGCGCGGACTGTTTCTTTGTATAAAAGATGAAGGCTTTGGTGATTTTTATGAAAAGATGCCGATAGGGGTAACGTATGATATCATTCTCGGCAAGAAAGGGATGCAATGAGCAAACTGTTTGTCTGTATAGGGAAAAAAGCGGAAGCGCCATATAGTATACCGGCAGAACACCTTCGTATATTTACAATCGAAGAGTTGTGTTATTATATATGTGAACGGGCCGGCGTTTTGGACCGCAGTTTCATGCGTGATCGGCTGGTAGATTTCATCGGTAAAGAATTGGCATTGCCGGATCTGGCAGGCGAATTGGAAGAAAGTGTCCGGAAAGAGCGCCCGCTGCACGAGTTTTGTGCCGCGATACTGCAGTATGCAGGATATCCGGACCGTGAAATCAGGGATAGTATTATTTTGACGATGCAGGAAAATGAAACATTGCCGGTTGTCGAACGTCTGGAAAAGCAGGGGGATACCTATTTTAGGCAGAAACAATATTATGTTGCACAAAAGACGTACCGTAATATGCTTTTGCGCGATGAGGTGCAAAAGGATCCGGGTTTAAAGGCCGGGATTTATGCAAAAATCGGTCATGTGGCAGCAATGATGTTCCAATATGAAACAGCTGCATATTGTTTTGAGAAAAGTTGCAGTTTTGAGGAGAAAAGAGAGGTCCGTAAAAAATATTTGCTGTGTAAACGTTTTCTGATGACAAAAGAAACGTTTTTGGAATGGATTGCAGGACAAGAAGACTACTATGATTTGTCGGTGGATGTGGAACGTGAATTTGAACTGGTAAAACATCAAGTGACATTACAGGTACAGGAGAAAATGAATTCGGCAGAACTTGAGGATTTGAAAGATGAATTTTGCCGAATGGTATTGGAGTAATTATGAAGTTTTGGGAAAAGTTATTTGGTCGGGCGAGAAAATACAAGAGCATAGACGAGTTGGTGGAGGAAGAACTCACTCTCGATGAAGAGGAATCCTATGTCATAAAAAAAGATCAGGTGGATATGAAAGATCCGGGGGATCGGGAACGTTATGTGACAAGTCTTTTGGAGCAGATTGCAGATGCGGAAAAGCAGATTGAGTCTTATAAAGAGGAGTACAATACGGTAAACAGATATCTGCAGGATATGGAGGACTTGGAGTTTATTTCCGGGGAGGATAAAGAAAGTCTTTATGAGCACGCGCGTGCCATCCATATGCTCGAGGCGGATAAACACAAATTTGAAGAAAAGAAACAAAAGCTTTCCGATGCGGATTTTGCGAAGATGGAGCGTTTGGAAGATGATACGGATGAGGGGGTAAAAAAACTCCGCGAAGCTGAAGAGTATCAGCAGGCAATCAAAGGGGATTTAAAACGGCTTGAAAATGAGAAACAGGCGTTTTTGTTCCGCAAGAAAGAGGCGGCTGCAGCGATGGATAATTTGCGTGGGATGGCGCTGATTTGTACGGTGGCAATTTTTGCCTGTATGGGAATGCTTCTCTTTATGCAATTGGCGCTTGAAATGGAAACGAAGGTCGGGTACATACTGACAGGGGCTGTTGCGGCAATTGCGCTGACTGCTATTTATATGAAATATATTGAGGCGGCAGGAGAAAAAAAGCGTTCGTCGAATGGTTTGAATAAAGTGATTTTATTGCAAAACCGGGTGAAAATCCGTTATGTGAATAATACAAATTTGTTGGATTATTTGTATATGAAGTTTGAGATTAAATCGGCAAAAGATCTGGAGGCTATGTGGGAACAGTATTTGTCGGAGAAGGAAGAACGTGCCCGCATCAAAGAGGCGATGAAAGAATTGTCGTTTTCTCAGGAACAGCTTGTGCAATTGCTGCGCAAATACCGTCTTTTTGATCCGCTGATTTGGCTGCATCAGACAGAAGCTATTTTAAATCCGAAAGAAATGGTGGAGGTCAGACATGCGCTGATTACACGCAGGCAGAAACTGAGAAAGCAGATGGAGTTTAATACTCAAAATGCAGAACAGGCGCAGCAGCAGGTGCGTGAATTAGTGGGGGAATACCCGGAATATGCGAAAGAAATTTTGAAAATGATGTCAGATTACGAATAGCGGCAATTGACACAAAACGTTTGGCATGTTAACATTACAACGTATTTTGAATTTAGTATGCTAAAGCAGAAAAGAGGAGGACATTATGAAAAAATTACTTGCTTTATTATTATGCGGCGCAATGACAGCAGCTATGCTGACAGGTTGCGGCGGAGAAGAAAAGACAGCCGGTGTGGATAATAACGATGCACAGGCAACGACAGAGACAGCAGAAAGAACAACATTTACAGTAGGATTTGATGCAGAATTCCCGCCATACGGATATATGGATGATAATGGTGAATATGTAGGATTTGACCTTTCTTTAGCACAGGAAGTGTGTGACAGAAACGGTTGGGAACTTGTAAAACAGCCGATTAACTGGGATACAAAGGATATGGAGTTATCTTCCGGTGCTATTGATTGTATTTGGAACGGTTTCACAATCAACGGTCGTGAGGATGCTTACACATGGTCTGTACCATATGTAGATAACAGCCAGGTATATGTAGTGGCAGCAGATGCAGGTATCGCTTCGCCGGCTGATCTTGCCGGAAAAGTAGTTGCTGTTCAGGCAGATTCTTCTGCGCTTGCAGCATTAAACAGTGAGGACAATGCAGCACTTACAGAGACATTCGGTTCATTAAACCAGTTTGCAGATTACAACACAGCATTCATGGATCTTGAAGCAGGTTCTGTAGATGCAGTAGCAATGGATATCGGCGTTGCAAATTACCAGATTGAATCAAGAGAAGCAGGAAAATTTGTAATCTTAGATGAGTATATTTCAACAGAGCAGTACGGAGTTGGTTTCCTTCTCGGAAATGAAGAACTTCGTGATCAGGTACAGAACACATTATATGAGATGGTGGAAGACGGAACATTCGCTGCAATTGCAGAAGAATGGGGACTTTCAGATGTTGTATGTCTTTCGGCAGATGCTGAATAAGAATTTATCGGAAGGTGTCTTTTTAGGCACCTTCTATACTTTTGCGCAGGCATAAGGAGGAAAAGTCATGGATTTAATGACTATGCTGAAACAGTTAGGGGAAGGAATGATTGTGACAGGGGAAATCTTTTTCCTGACACTTCTTTTTTCGCTTCCGCTCGGTTTGATTATCGCATTCGGAAGAATGGCAAAAAACGGATTTGTACGGACCGTTTCAAAAATATATATATCGATTATGCGCGGAACGCCGCTTATGCTTCAGCTGATCGTCGTTTATTTTGCCCCGTATTACGTGTTTGGTATCCGTATGGGTTCCGGATATCGTATGGTTGCGGTTATACTGGGATTTGTTCTGAATTATGCGGCTTATTTTGGAGAGATTTACCGTGCGGGTATTCAGGCGATTCCGACTGGACAACATGAGGCTGCACAGGTGCTCGGTTATTCGAAGGGACAGACATTCTTTAAGATTATTCTTCCGCAGGTGATCAAGAGAATTCTCCCGCCTGTAACAAATGAAGTAATTACACTTGTAAAAGATACGTCGCTTGCGTTCGTGCTTACGGTGGCAGAAATGTTTACGTTGGCAAAGCAGGTTGCAGCTGCGCAGACGACAGTAGTTCCGCTTATGGTGGCAGGGCTTTTTTATTACATATTCAATCTTCTTGTGGCATTTGTTATGGAAATGATTGAGAAGAAACTCGCATATTACAGATAAGGAGGAAAGGACATGAATTTACTTGAAATCAATCACATGAAAAAGTCATTTGGTGATCTGGAAGTAATTAAAGACTTTTCTCTTACCGTAAAAGAGGGAGAAGTGGTTTCTATTATCGGACCTTCCGGTTCGGGAAAATCAACCATTCTCCGTTGTGCTACGTTGTTAGAGCAGATGGATGACGGACAGCTTATGTACATGGGACAATGTGCGGCAAAAAGCGTAAATGGGAAAAGTATTTATGCATCTAAGAGTGAACTTAAGAAAATACGCCGTTTTTTCGGTTTAGTATTTCAGAATTTTAACTTGTTTCCGCATTACAATGTGTTGAAAAATATTATGGATGCGCCGATTACGGTTGATAAGGTTCCGAAAGAGGAGGCAAAGCAGCGAGCGCTGAAACTTTTGGATCAGCTCGGTCTTTCCGAGAAAGGGAATGCATATCCGTGTCAGCTTTCCGGGGGGCAGCAACAGCGTGTTTCTATTGCAAGAGCGCTGGCGCTCGAACCGAAGATTTTGTTCTTTGATGAGCCGACAAGTGCACTTGACCCGGAGCTTACCGGTGAGGTTTTGAAAGTAATCAAAGAATTGGCAAGTCATAAGATGACAATGATTATTGTGACGCATGAAATGCAGTTTGCAAAAGAATTGTCTGACCGTATTGTATTTATGGAAAACGGTGTTGTTGTGCAGGAAGGAACTCCGAACGAGATTTTCCATTCAGACAATGAACGTATCCGTGATTTTATCGGAAAAATTGAAACAGGATTTTAAAGTGTACAAAAAGAAACGGTCCCATATGGGACCGCTTCTTTTTTTTTCTTATGAGGGATTCATGAAAAAATATAAAGAGTTGAAACACGTTTCAGAAGGGAGTTGAGGGGTGTTCCCTTCTGATGTTTACAGTATAGGGAAAAACTGTGAACAAATTGTGTTTCTTTTTTTAAAAAAGAATGAAATTCCTTAAAGAAAAATGTATTTATGAATTGTGTTTGACATTTGCGGTAAGTATAGTGGTTTTAAATATTTTAGTGTCACAATCAGGGTTTACATAATTCTGCTTGGGCGATTGATAAAATATTTGGTGGGCAAGAAATTCGAGTTTTTAATCATTTCTTGCCCAACCGCCGATAAACTTCCGGTATCCAATCACGTCTTCGGTCGATGTGAATCCTTCTGTAGCGAAAAAAGTGAAAAAAATACCCTTCCGCCGCTAATGAGTTGACGGAAGGGTAATTTCTTATTGTGGTCCGATATACTCTGCTTCGCCGAAACCGAGAATCATGTAGAAGATCGGTGCTAAGAGCCAAAGTCCGAAACCGAATCCTACGCCGCGTCCGAAAGCGGATGAAATTTTAAAGGCAAGAATGGCCTGGAAAATAACATTTACACAAGGAACGAAAAGAAGTAAGAACATCCATCCGTTGCCCCATGCCATGTCGAACATGCAGTAGTTGTTGTAGAAAGGAATGATGGAAGCCCAACCCGGTTTTCCGGCCTTTCCGAACATTTTCCACATACCGATAATACTTACAATCAGGATGGCACCGTAAGCAATCCAGTAAATGGACATAAAACTTGCATACGCCTCGGCCATAGCCGGATCCATTGTAGCTAACATATCTTGTGTTGTCATATATGTATCCTCCTAAGAATTATTTTTACTTCACTATTTTAACATGATAAAGGCGAGGTGTCGAGCCAAAGAAAGTTGCAACCGGAGGATTTCATGTCATTTTAAGTTGCGTTCGTGTAAGGCTTGTGATAGGATAGCCGAAAAGAAATAACGAAGACGGATGTGGTGAAATGATAAAGAATATAGTATTTGATATCGGGAATGTATGTGTGGATTTTTGTTATAAAGAATTCTTTGATAGTTTTGGGTTTTCAGAAGAGATTACAAAGCGTATATGTCTTGCGACGGCAGAAAATGAAGTGTGGAATCTCGGGGATATGGGAGAGCACACGGAGGAAGAACTACTTGAAATTTTTATTGCGCAGGATCCGGAGATTGAGGCGCAGCTTCGAAAGGTATATGAAAGCTTTGTCGGAATTATTAAAGAGAGGCCGGAGACGATTCCATGGATTGAACAGCTTCATGGGAAAGGATATAAAGTGTATTATTTATCAAACTATCCGTCGAAGATTGCGCGGGAATGTGCAGATGATATGAAGTTTTTAAAGTATATGGACGGCGGTATTTTGTCTTATAAGATAAAAAAGGTAAAACCGAATCCGGATATTTATCAGGAACTGCTTTCGATGTATGGTTTGAAGGCTTGCGAATGTTTGTTTATTGATGACCGTGCGGATAACTGCGAGGCGGCGATAAGAGAAGGGTATCACGCGATTCAGTACACGACGCGGGAAGAAGTGCTTGCTAAAATGGCACAGCTTGGTGTGTAGAAGGGGTTGTGGCAAGGCAGTGGTTTTTGATGGAAAGATATCATTGGGGCTGTTTTTTTTATGGAAAGATATCATCAGGAGCTGGGGGTCCTATAGAATAAAAGAAATTAATGCATCTAGAGGTGTTTTTTTGAGGCATTTTCGTCTTGAAACATAATTTTTTGATGTGCTATATGTAGAAAATGCTCATTTGAGAGGTTGAAGACATGATTATGTAAACCACAAGTGCTTTTTTGTTCTGTTTTTTGCGGATAGATTTTTAAAGTGAATTATTTATAGAGGAAAAAGTTTGAAAAATTTACAGATATAAACAGGGGAAATTAAACGGCCTATAGGTAAATAGGACAATCCCCCGCATAAGCCATGGTTTATGCGGGGGATGCTTTTTATTTTTCTCTTTCAATATCTGTTCCGTGATCAAAATCGGCAATGGTCTTTTTGTCTGTTAATTTTCCGTAGATCCAAATATAGCCCCAGGTAACAATCGGAATAACGATTGTGGCAAACAGACAAACGGAGAACATTTTTCCTTTGCCGTCAAAATCAAAGATGGCGCAGATTAAAGTAACAATATAGAGTAACACCAGTAAGATGACACCGATGAGTGCGGCGATACGTTGTTTTTTGCTATACATAAAGAGTTCCTTTCTTTGGTTCGTATTTTATATTTACAGTGTAATCGGTCACAATATTTTTGACAAGCGTTTTCGTACAATGTTATACTAGGACGAAGGTGAAAAAGGAAGTGAATGTAAAAATGAGAAAAAAAGCAATTCCAAAAAATTATTTACAGGCAGGGATGACACTGGGAGACCGTAAATACCGTGTAGATGAGCTGCTCGGTGAGAACGGACTGACAGTCACATATAAAGGATACGATATGTTCCGCAAACGGGTTGTTGTGATACGCGAGCTGTTTCCGCAGAATATTTTACAAAGAGATGTTGACCATGACCACAATGTGGAGTGCAAAAAACTCTCGGACGAAGAACTGTTTCAGACAATGAAAGAGCATATGATCCGCAAGGCAAAAAAATTAATCCGTTTATATCCTGTGGAAGGCATTGCAAATGTATTAACTTATCTGGAAGAGAGAGAGACGGTGTATGTCATTGAGGAATATGTGGAAGGACAAACACTGGAAGAACATTTATGGAAAAGACACAGTGCTAAATTTTTGCCGGAAGATTTGATGCAGTACATGGCTCCGGTGATGGATGTGTTGACGAAACTGCATACAAATGATATTTTTCACGGGGCTGTGTATCCGGAAAACATCTTGCTGACAAAAGAGCGTAAGGTTGTTTTGGTCGGTTGTTCTATGCCGATGGAAGATGTGGCTGCGTCGCAGTTTTCCGGAATTGATGTCCGTAAAGATGCGTATGCGCCGGTGGAACTTTATGTTCCGGAGGCAACGCGCGGTCCAAAGACAGATATTTTTGAAGTGGCAGCAGTATTTTACCGCTATGTGACGGGCGAGGCTTTGCCGGTATACTATGACAGAGTAAATGAAGAGGCGTCGGCGAGTGCGCCGTCAGACATGATGACGAGAGTCATGCAGTTCCAGAGCGAAGCTATTATGAAAGGTGTGGCAGTATACGATTTTGACCGTTATGCCACGATGGAGGAGTTTAAGAAAGCGCTTTGTCCGGAGGATGTAAATTACGAAGAACTGAATTCGGATATGAATCTGGCACGTAATATCGGGAAAAAAGCATTTAAACGTGACTATGAGAAAAAAGTCAGAAGAAAATACATGCTTTTTGTTGCGGCGATTGCCTTTCTCGGAATTCTTATTCTCGGACCGGGACTTACGCAGGTTGGCAAAGATATTATGATCGACAGTTTTTATAAGAAGTTTTTGAAAAAAGAAGTGGCCGGTCAGTTTGAAATGTTGGTGGAGCTTTCCGAGTGGCAAAAGGATCTTTATACAAACAATTATGCAAATGCGGACGATACGCTTACCGATGAGGAAAAATCGGCCCGTGCACAGACAAAGTATTATGATTTCCAACTTGGAAAATATGTCACACACGAGAAGTTTGACACAAGTACGGAATATTATGAATACATGAAGATTGACTGTTGGAAAAATGAAATCTGGGTAAGTTATGTGACGGAAATCGGCAATACACAGATGGTAATTGAATTGGACCCTGTAGAAGAGGATACGTACAGAATCAGCGTCGCAAAGATAGATGCAAAGGGCAGAAGTTCGCAGGATGATGTGTATATTAATTATAAAAAAGAAAAATAATAAAAAATGTTTTGAAAAATAGACAGAAATGTTATATACTGTCTTAAGATGTGTTCGTAGTGAGGGCACGGAAGCAAATGAGTAAGGAGTATGGTAAAATGCAGTTATTAGAAAAATGGCGTGGTATGGCCTATTCTGAAAAGGCAAATAAAGGAGATCTGCAGAAGTTATGGCAGAAATATTTCCGTTTAGAGAAAGAGATGTATGCAAAACTTCTTGAGAATCCGGATGAAGAAGTAAAAGGTCCGGTGAAAGATCTTTGTAAACAATTTGATGTAGATGTTATGACGATGACAGGATTCCTTGACGGTATTAATGATTCCCTTGTTGAGCCGAATCCAATCGAAGAGATGACAGAAGAAACAGAAGTATCTTTGAAATTTGATAAAGAACTTCTTTATAAAAATATGGTTGCTGCAGAGGCTGATTGGTTATATGGACTTCCGCAGTGGGACAAGATCTTTGATGAGGAAAAACGTAAAGAACTTTATAAAGAGCAGAAGAGATCTACAACAATTGTAAAGGAAGAGAGAATCTATCCTAACGATCCGTGTCCATGCGGATCAGGCAAGAAATACAAAAAATGCTGCGGTAAAAACTAATTTCCGGGCATAATATAGAAATAACACGTGGAAGAGACGAGTAATCTGCGGAAAATGCCAGAGAGAAGTGCCTGCGAAAGCAGTGCTGGAAGCACTTCCTTACAGAAACAGACGAAAACTAACTCTGAGTGGCCCTAATCCGGTCCGGTGATTCCGTTATCATCAATGAGTGGTCCGATAAGCCGTTATACAGCGCACGGGCAAGCAGGGTGGAACCGCGTATATTACGTCCCATGCACAGGAGTGTGCATGGGATTTTTTATTTCCATAAATTTCATGCAACAGTTTCAAAAAACAAGAAAAGGAGGAAACAAAATGAAAGAATTTTTAGAAGAAAAGAAAGAGCAGCTTTTTGACGGGGAAGTGACTATGACCAAAGTGGATTTTTGGCTCGTTGTACTTCTTGTATTTGTGGTCGGTGTTTTGTATGGTCTTAAGAAAGCGCCTTGGACCCATGGTGTGAAGATGACCATCGGAAGTAATAATGCAAGCAATAACTATGTAAGCGCAGAGGAAGATTGCGAAGAATGTGAATGCATCGGATGCTGCGAATGTGAGGAAGAAGAGGAGTGACAGACAGATGAAGATTACATTAAAAGACGGAAGCGTAAAAGAATACGCACAGGCAATGAGCGTGTATGACATTGCCCTTGATATCAGCGAGGGACTTGCGAGAGCAGCCTGCGCAGGAGAAGTGAACGGAGAAGTTGTGGATTTGCGTACAGTTGTAGATAAAGACTGCGAGCTCAGCATCTTGACAGGAAACGATGAGCAGGGACTGCGCACAATGCGCCATACATGTTCGCATGTGCTTGCAGAGGCAGTAAAGAGACTGTTCCCGGAAGCAAAACTTGCAATCGGACCGTCGATCGATGAAGGATATTATTATGATTTTGAACATGCTCCGTTCTCAAGAGAAGATTTGGACAATCTTGAAAAAGAGATGAAGAAAATCATCAAAGAAGGAAACAAACTTGAGAAGTTTACACTTCCGAGGGAGGAAGCGATCAAGTACATGGAAGAAAAAAGTGAGCCGTATAAGGTTGAGCTTATTAAAGACCTTCCGGAAGACAGCATTATTTCTTTCTACAGCCAGGGAGACTTTGTAGACCTTTGTGCAGGACCGCATCTTATGCGTACAAAAGGAATCAAAGCATTCAAACTGATTTCTTCTTCTATGGCATATTGGAGAGGAAAATCTGACAATGCGCAGCTTCAACGTATTTACGGAACAGCATTTAACAACAAAGAAGATTTGGCTGCTTACCTTGAGCATCTTGAGGATATTAAGAAACGTGATCACAACAGACTCGGACGTGAGATGGAATTGTTTGCAACTGTTGATGTTGTAGGGCAGGGACTTCCGCTCATTTTGCCGAAGGGTGTAAAAATGATCATGAAAATGCAGAGATGGATTGAAGATCTTGAAGATAAAGAGTGGGGCTATGTCCGCACAAAGACACCGCTTATGGCAAAGAGTGATCTTTACAAGATTTCAGGACATTGGGATCACTACAAAGACGGAATGTTTGTGCTTGGAGATGAAGAAGTGGACAAAGAAGTATTTGCCCTTCGTCCGATGACATGTCCGTTCCAGTACTATGTATATAAAAACTCACAGAAATCTTACCGCGATTTACCATACCGTATGGGAGAGACTTCAACATTGTTCCGTAATGAGGAATCCGGAGAAATGCATGGTCTGACTCGTGTCCGTCAGTTTACGATTTCCGAAGGACACAATGTCATTCGTCCGGATCAGGCAGAGGAAGAACTTGCAAACTGTCTGCATCTTGCAAATTATATATTAAATACACTCGGACTTCAGAATGACGTGACATATCGTCTTTCAAAATGGGATCCGGAAAATAAAGAAAAATATCTCGGGGATGAGAATTACTGGGAGAGCACACAGGGAGCACTCCGCAAGATTCTTCAGGAAGAGAATCT
>JAZQDJ010000017.1:0-1585 GCA_045546735.1 Lachnospiraceae bacterium
CATCCGTTTCAAACGGTATTCACTTACTATCATATCTGCCTTTCAAAAAAAATTGAAAAATTTTTTACTTTTTTTAGGTATGGGGCGGAATATTCCCCATACCCCGTGATAATTTATACTCAGAACATAAAAATCTCAAACAGAAAAGACACATAACGATGAGAAAGGAGCGACACATGAGAGCATATAATCCGATGACAGTGATCCGCCAAACCTCAAGACAGATTCTCAAAGCATTTTTTGCGGAACAAAAATGTCTTGAATGTTTGGACTTCGACAAAGACAAACTCTATGAAATTCAGGACGCATTCCGGACTTTGCCGGAAAAAATCCTTCGCAAGGTTGAGGTGGTGATGCGTAATGTTTTCAATTTCGCCGGAAATGACAACATAATGCTCCGGGTTCTGGACGATGCCCAGCAACAGGAAATTGAAATCGGAGCAGAGTTTTCTGAACTTAAAAGCAAATATGACCGGGCGTTCTATATTTATCTGAACCATCGGGATCTGTGGGAAAAGAACTGTGCTTTTATGCAAGTTGATAATCTTCCCAGCCGTCACTGGTGCAGATGTCCGAATCTGCCCAAACGTACCCCGGCAACAGATAAAGCGGCATGTTTGGAGCTCGGACGGCAAATCTCGGCATTTTTCTGGCAAAAGCAGGTTCGAGGTAAAAAATATATGATCGAGTATCAGAAACGTAACAATGATCTGCATTACTTCTTTGTATATTTGAGCGATTATGCCAACAGTTATGAGGCATGGAGCGAAGACTCAGAAGAACTGGTGCAACGCAATGAAACCAGAGTCATAAATATGGTTTTTGCCTATGATGAGCACTTCGGAACGCTGGATACCTACAATCTGGGTGGGAAAAACATCGCAATCGTTTTGCAGAAAATCTTCTGTGATGCGGTATTGGGGTATGATTTGGTGGATAAGCAGATTCTCAAAAGTGCATTTGATATCGACCACCTCAAATACCGCAAAAATATTCCTCACGCAATGCCGCAAATTGGTATAACCCGTGCATGGATCACTTGTTTGGAGTTTCATCACAGTGGAGCAGGAAAACGCCGGACACATCGCATGACATTGGATGAAGTTATCCGTGACGATGAGATTTATTCGGTAATGGAACACGATTTGGATAGGGAAAATATTGCCTTATCTTTGGTTTCCGTGCGTTTTATCCGCATCATGTTGGAAATTGAACTGAACGGAAACAAGCGACGCATGGCGATTGAATTGACAAGAAACAGCTGTACGCTGAAAAGCAATGCAGATGATTTGAGAAAAATCGGTGAACTTTTTATACAGGAGCATGAAATCGATGTGCAACCAAACCTCTTTTGGAAAACTGCTGGACTTCGGCTATTCTCCGGACGTGATGGATCTTGATTATCCCAGCCTTGAAATAAATCGGATCAATCCGGAAAAATGGGCTGAATTGGGGATGCTGAAAAAACGCTCCATTGATAATATGGTACGCTGCAGATATTGTGATACCTTTGTACCGGTCAATGCCACAGAAACAAAGAACGGTATCATTCTCCGGGCGGATTGCTATGAATGTGGAAGATATG
>JAZQDJ010000018.1:0-17515 GCA_045546735.1 Lachnospiraceae bacterium
TTTCAAAAGAACTCGGAACAAGACACCGCGCAGGTATCGGTATTTCAGAGGTGACGGATTCTCTTACGATTATTGTTTCTGAAGAGACAGGGCGTGTTTCTATGGCGTACGGAGGAAATTTGACCCGTAATATTGATCAGGATGAGCTCAGAAAACAGCTTGTGAAATTCCAGAATAAAGCAACAGAAGATAAAAAGAAAAAGAAACTGTCATGGAAGGGAAGGGGTAAAAATGAAGAAGTATAGAATTTTTAACAACTTCGGCCTGAAACTACTAGCAGTTGTAATTGCTGTTGCTATATGGATTGCGGTTATCAATGTTTCGGATCCGGTAATCAATACAAGTTATGCGGACATTCCGGTTGTTGTAACAAACACGGAGAATATTACGACAAACGGAATGGTATATGAGCTGACAAGTGAACCCACCGTTTCCATTATGGTGAGTGCAAAACGTTCTATACAGGATTACTTGAGTGAGGACAATTTTAAGGCGGTTGTTGACCTTGAAGATTATGATGAACAGACAGGGCGTGTACCAATCCGCGTGGAATGTAACAAATACAGCGGACAGATTGATAGTATGAAGTCTAAGAGCGAGTATGCTTCTGTTAATATTGAGGAGATGCTCCGTAAGCAGTTTGTTGTTACGCCGATTGTTACAGGCGATCCGGAGGAAGGTTATGTTGTGGGAACCGTAGGTACAGCTGAAAATATTGTTCGTATTTCCGGAGCTCAATCAGCAGTAGCAGAAATCAAGAAAGTGACGGCAGAAGTAAGTGTGGCCGGTTTGAACAGCGATGTAAACACTTCTGTTGATTTGAAACTGTATGACAAAAATGATAAGCAGATTACAGATACAAATTTGATTAAGAATATTTCGACGGTAGCAATGTCCGTGCAGATTTTGGCAACGAAAGAGCTTCCGTTACGCTTCTCTACAAGCGGTGTTCCGAAAGAAGGCTACGGAATCAGCGGAGAAGTGAAAGCAAACAAAGATACAGTTGTAATCGCGGGAAAAGCATCCGCATTGTCTTATCTGAATTATGTTGATATCACTTCCGCAGCGGTTAAGGTGGATGGTGCAGACAAAGATTTGGAGATCGAAGTTGATTTGACAAGATATCTTCCGGATGGAATTACACTTGCAAATGCAGAAAATGACCGTATGGTTTCGGTTTCTGTTCCGATTGAAGAAATCACAACAAAAGATTTTGAGATACACACGAATGCAGTGAAGATGCAGGGACTTCCGGGCGGGTTTGCGACGGAGATTATTGACAGCGATGATACGGTTACGATACGCGTAGAAGGTTTTGCAAGTCAGATGGAAGCAATGAAGGTGAATGATGTCAAGTTATCTGTTGACTGGAAGGCTTACATGAGTGCAAATAGCATGGATAGGATAAAAGAGGGGAGATATCGTGTTCCTCTTGTGGTAAATGTACCGGAAGGAATTACGAAATCAGCAGGGGAGCTTACAGTTCTTGTAGAACTGACAGAAAAATAAAAAAGTGAGGAAATGATGATGGGCAGAATGTTTGGTACAGACGGAGTTCGCGGTGTTGCGAACGCAGAATTAACTCCGATGCTTGCGATGCAGCTTGGGCAGGCAGGCGCGTATGTTCTAACCAAGGAAAAAGAGCATAAACCGACAATTATGGTTGGGTGCGACACGAGAATTTCGGGAGATATGTTGGCAAATGCGCTGATGGCAGGCGTATGCTCTGTCGGTGCAAATGCGGTTTATGTCGGAGTTCTTCCTACTCCGGCGGTTGCGTACCTTACAAGAAAATATAAAGTAGATGCGGGCGTAGTTATTTCGGCATCACATAATCCGGTTGAATTTAACGGAATCAAGTTTTTTGACGGAAACGGATATAAGCTTCCGGACGAGATGGAAGATGAAATCGAAGAAGTGATTAAAAGCGGAATGGACGGTGTGAAATTCCCGACAGGACGTCAGGTCGGAAAAGTAAAATACCGTACCGATGCGCGTGAAGAATATATTAATCATGCCATTCAGTCGATTCCGATGGATCTTTCCGGAATGAAGATTGTTGTAGATTGTGCGGAAGGTGCAGCGTTCTATACTTCTGTGGAAGCGCTTAAGGAACTGGGGGCTAATGTGATTGCAATTCACAACAATCCGGACGGAAGTAATATTAATGCAAACTGTGGCTCGACACATATGGAGGAGCTCAGAGGACGTGTTCTTGTGGAAAAAGCGCAGGTGGGTTTGGCTTTTGATGGTGATGCAGACCGTATGCTTGCTGTGGATGAGCAGGGAAACAGTGTGGACGGTGATCAGATTATGGCAATCATCGGTAATCACATGAAAAATAAAGGAACTCTTAAAGATGACACGATCGTGGCAACCGTTATGAGTAACCTCGGATTTTTCCTTATGGGAGAGAAAAACGGGATTAAGATGGAGCAGACGAAAGTCGGCGACAGATATGTACTTGAGCGCATGCGTGAAATAGGTTCCAACCTGGGAGGAGAACAGTCAGGTCATATTATTTTCCTTGACGAAAATACAACAGGAGACGGACTTTTAAGTGCGCTTCACTTGTTACAGGTTATGGTAGAGACAGGAAAACCGCTTTCGGAACTTGCATCCATTATGGAAGTGCTTCCGCAGGCACTTGTCAATGCAAAAGTTGCAAATCACAAAAAAGACCGATATATGGAATATCCGGAAATCGCAAAGGCAATTGAGGAAATTACTGCAAAGTTTGCAGGTGAGGGGCGCGTTTTGATTCGTCCGAGCGGAACAGAGCCGCTTGTGCGTGTTATGATTGAGGGAAAAGATCAGACGCAGATTGAAGCAGAGGCGAAAAAACTGGCAAATCTGATACAGGATGTCATGTTCTAACTTGTGAAAATATGGCAAATATGGTACACTGTTTTTTAGGGGTAATAACGAAACGTGTAATGGAGGTTATGATACAATGGTAAGCCAGAAAGTTACTATTAAAAATCCAACAGGGCTACATCTAAGACCGGCTGGCAACCTATGCAAGGAAGCAATGCAGTTTAAATCCCTGATTACATTTTCTTTTAGGGACAATACGGCAAATGCTAAGAGTGTGTTAAGCGTTCTTGGCGCGTGTGTTAAATGTGGCGATGAAATAGAATTTGTCTGTGAAGGTGAGGATGAAGAAGAGGCGCTTGCGGCTCTTGTTGCAGCCATCGAAAACGGACTCGGAGAATGATTTTGGCAGCCCATCTAACGATGGGCTGTTTTTTCGGTTAGATGATACAAAGACATAAAGAAAGAAGGAAAAAAGAATGTTGAATTATCAAAGATATCGTAAAAATCCGGTGATTGATTACCCGGAGAGAGAGTGGCCGAATAAAGAGATTGTGAAAGCACCGATTTGGTGTAGCGTCGATCTTCGTGACGGTAACCAGGCACTTATCGATCCGATGGTTGTTGAGGAAAAAATCGAGATGTTCCAGCATCTGATAAAACTCGGGTTTAAAGAAATTGAAATCGGTTTTCCGGCGGCAAGTCAGATTGAGTTCGATTATCTGCGTCAGCTTGTGGACCGCAAATTAATTCCGGATGATGTGGTAGTACAGGTTTTGACACAGTGCAGAGAGGAATTGATTGACCGTACATTCGAATCTATCGAAGGTTGTAAACAGGCAGTGGTTCATATTTACAATTCTACTTCTACGTTGCAAAGAGACGTTGTGTTCCATATGGATCAGGACGAGATTATTGACATTGCCGTGAAAGGTACGCAGATGGTAAAAGAGCGCGCTGAAAAATTCCCGGGTAAAATTATTTTAGAGTATTCTCCGGAGAGCTTTACGGGAACAGAACTTGATTTTGCACTTCGTATTTGTACGGCAGTACAGAAGACTTGGGGGGCAACAAAAGAGAATCCGATTATTATCAATCTTCCATCTACCGTGGAGATGAATACACCAAACGTATATGCAGACCAGATTGAATGGATGAATAAGCATTTTGAGGACAGAGAGAGTATTATTTTATCTGTTCATCCACATAATGACAGAGGAACTGGTGTTGCAGCGGCTGAGCTTGCATTGTTAGCCGGTGCTGACCGTGTGGAAGGTACACTGTTCGGTAACGGAGAGCGTACAGGTAATGTGGATATTTTAAATATTGCTTACAATATGTTCTCGCAGGGAATCAATCCGGAACTTAACATTGAGCATGTCAATGAGAGTATTGAACTTTATGAGAGATGCTGTAAGATTCCGATTCACCCGCGTCATCCATATGCAGGAAAACTTGTGTTTACTGCATTCTCCGGCTCTCATCAGGATGCGATCAACAAAGGTGTATCTGCCTTGAAAGAACGCGGAAGTGAGATTTGGCAGGTGCCGTATCTTCCGATTGATCCGGCGGATATCGGAAGAGAATATGAACCGATTGTGCGTATCAATTCCCAGTCCGGAAAAGGCGGAGTGGCATTCGTTATGGATACGTATTTCGGATTCAAACTTCCGAAAGGAATGCACAAAGAGTTTGCAAAAGTTATTCAGAATATTTCTGAAAAACAGGGAGAGGTTTCTCCGGAAGAAATTATGGAGCAGTTCCGCGAGCAGTATCTCGATCAGAAAGAGCCGCTGCATTTCAGAAAACTTCGTGTGGACGATATGAGCGATGCAACGGATTCACCGTTCGATACAAAGGTTACGGTTGTTTATACAGACCATGGCACAGAGAAGACGTTCGAGGCTGTCGGAAACGGTCCGATCGATGCGGTGCAACGTGGTATTATGGAGCAGACAGGTGTACGTATCAAAGTGCTTGACTACGAAGAACATGCACTTCAGAGCGGTGCAAGCTCACAGGCGGCTGCATATATCCATCTTCTCGATGCGGATGACGGAACCGTTACTTACGGCGTAGGCGTAAGCAGCAATATCACCCGTGCTTCCGTGAGAGCAATTTTCTCAGCACTGAACAGACTTGGTGTCGGTGCGAACTAGTTCGGAGTTTTATCATGAAAAAAATGAAACTTAAAAAATGGAAAGCAAATATTGTATTACCAATTTTAACCCTGTTATGTTTAGCAGGGTTTATTGGTAGTTATATCTTTCCGAATACAGTTCTTGATACATTTGTAATCAATATGGCAGAAGAGGAAGACGACACAGAGGTGTTACTTCCTCTTTCTTTGCAGACACCGATTGAATACGAAATGAACACAAAGGGGCTTCCGCTCCGTGGTATTCAGGTAGGAATCAATAAAAGAGGGTATGAGCTTACGCACACGAATTTGATTTATTCGGTGTATATCGGCGATGAGTGCATCTGCAACAATATGTACGAAGTGGCAGCAGGCGATGATTTACAGTATGTGTATCTTCCGTTTGAAAATTATGAAAAATGTGTCGGCGACATCCGGATTGTCTTTCTTTTAGATGCGGATGAGGAGGATCCGGAGGCATATCCGGCGCTGATGGCAAATCATGCGCAGATAGAAGGAACGACAACGATTGCGGAAAATCGTCCGGAAGGCGAGGAAGATACAGAAGTTTCACTAAAGTGCAATCATATTTATACGCATGATACGTATCCGTTTTTATATGATTGCAGATTGCTGACCTTTATTTTTCTGGCAGCGTCGATGGCTGTAAATTACCCAAGACGGAAGAAGGAGGGTGCAGAACATGCAGAGTAAGTCAAAAATCAGACATGTACTTAGTTATCTCCTTGCCCTTATTGTGGTTGTGACGGTGGCCTTTTTGATTGAATGTGTATTTTTTCAATTCAACGCCTTGAGATATAAGGAGAAACCGATTTCGTTCGTGATGGACGGCAGTGATGAAATGATTCGTTTTTCTGTGACAGATGAGCTGGCTCAGCTGACAGAAGATGAGATTCGCAGCATCGAGGTGGAGCGTGACAATCAGAAGATGCTCGCGGAGTACAACGGGGAAGAATATGTGGAGCCGGAAGATGAAACGCTTGTGGAAAAGAACGGAACCATGTATCGCAAGGTGAAAAAGACGGTAATCAGCGTTGATCTCAAAAATCCGTATTATATCCACAAGATGGATTTGCGCGTTCCGCTTGAGCAAAGCGCGGGATACAGCGTAGTTACTTATAGGGATGGTAAAGAAACCAATGACAATATTTATTGTACGATTGAAGCAAAGATTGGTGCAGGTATTGCCAATGTTTCAGAGTATGCGGATTATATGGAGATATCCATTCTTTCACAGGAAGAAATTGTCCAGGAAGATATGAAACTTACGATTTCAAACAGTTTTAAGCCGAATGCGATGCGTATTGCGTTCTTTATATTGATTGGTCTTTTTGCTGTGATTCTTGTTATGGAAAAAGAGGTGCTCAGAGAAAGGCAGGAGTGGATTTTTGCAGCAGCATGTCTGATGCTCGGCAGTTTACTGATTTTCGGTATCGGAACAAATCAGGTCAGCTATGATGAATATGTGCATGCAAAATCAGCGTATAAGTTGTCCTTCGGAACAACAATTGAATTTACGGAATCCGCTCTCCAGATGGCAGGAAACCTTCTTCCGCACTTTAATAATCCGGAAGAAAGACATCTTATAGAAGCGTATTTAAATAAAAATAATGATTTCAGCTGGGCGGATATCGGAAGCCAGAGCCGTTTTGTGCGCTCGGAGACGAGGGTGTATTATCCGATGGCAATCGGCTTTTGGATCGGAAGAACTTTGAATTTGGGATTTTCCGAGACAGTAGCTCTTGCTAAATTCGGTAATCTTTTGTTTTATATTTTTGTCGTATTTTTTGCAATTCGTCTGGCATCAAAATATAAAAGTATTGTTTCCATGATTGCACTTTTACCGAATAATGTTTTCCTGGCAGCAGCACTTACGTATGATGCAGTACTTACGAGCTTTTTGCTGCTCGGAATGGTGCTTGTCCTAAATGAAATATTGGAGCCGGAACGGAAGCTGACATGGCAGAATACGCTGATCATACTCATTTCATTTGCCATAGGATGTCAGTCGAAACCGATTTATATTGTGATGGCGCTTCTGATGCTATTTTACGGGAAAAATAAGTTCCATAACCGCTTGCAGGAATTTGTGTTCAAAACAGCAGTGCTTATTGTGGCAGGACTTATGATTTACAATATTTTCTTCCCGACACCGACAGCGGGCAGTGATTATCATTTGGTAAGCAATTTCAGCTATGCGGGCGATAAGAGAAATCTCGGAACAAGCGTGACGGGGCAGATTGCCTATATTTTCGGAAATCCGGGAACGTATACGGTTCTTTTGCTGCGTTCCATGTTCGGAATGCTTGCGGATTATCTGTTTGGCGGTTCGAATTTCTTCCAGTACGGGTATCTGGGGACAGCGCCGACAATTGCGACGTATGTTGTGCTTCTGATCGGGCTTTGGCTGATGCTCACCGCCGCAAAGGGGGAAAGCAGAAGGGGAATCGGCTGGAAATATATTGCGCTTATTTTGATTATGATTCTGGGAACTTCTGCGATTGTGTGGACATCTATGTATGCAAGTTACACGACGGTCGGTGCAGATGAAATCCGCGGTGTACAGGGCAGATATTTCATTCCGATGTTCTTACCGTTTGCGGTATGTTTCCTGAACGGAAAATGGGAGAGCCGCATGGTGCGGCATAACCGCAGCAGAATTATGTTCGGGGTTATGACGGCACTCAACTTTATGATGATTTATGCACTTGTAATAACAAAGATGAACGTATAAAAGAGGATTGTATGGTCAGTGTAATTGTACCTGTATATAAAAGCGAGCAGACGCTGGAAAGATGTGTAAACAGTCTGCTGAAACAGGATTATGAAGATATTGAAATATTGCTTATTGTGGACGGACCTCCGGACGGTTCCGGAATTTTGGCGGACAAACTGGCGCAGACGGATCAAAGAATCCGTGTGATTAACCAGGTAAATCAGGGGGTGTCCAAGGCGCGAAACCGCGGAATTGGCGAGGCCAAGGGAGAGTATATCCGCTTCTTGGACAGTGACGATTTTGTGGAGGAGCATTCTATTTCTCCGATGGTGGAGGCGCTTGAGCGTGACGGAAGCGATTTGGTGATTGCCGGTTTTCACCATTTATATTTTGGGGACAAAATAGAAAAGAAGCCGGGAATTTCCGGGACTTTTGTGCGTTCCGAAGCGGCGCAGGAGATGAAAGCACTCTATGAGGGCGGTTTTTTAAATATGCCTTGGAATAAACTGTTCCGTACTGAAAAAATGACGGCACAGTTCCCGACCGACCGTACGCTCGGAGAAGATTTGCTTTTTAATATGCAGTATATTCTTTCGGCTGAGAAGATTTCCGTCATCGGCGACTGTGTATGTGAATACATACAGGATGACAGGGGAACAACCCTCTCGACAAAGAAACGTGATGACAAAGTGGAAACTGCACTTTATCTGTGTGAAAAGTCAAAAGAATTTTTCCGGGCTCTCGGAATGGAAGACGGGGAGCAGATGTCATTTCTTGATACAAAGGTAATAACCACGTTTTTGGACGAGGTAGAGATGACGGGATTTGCAAAGGCAAGTCACAAGGAAAAAAGACAGACGGTGAAAAGTTATGCGGATGCAACGCGCACTTTCCTTGCAGGAGGAGAGGCGAAGGTGATTCGTCCGGAGAAGCTTGACTATAAAATTATTTACTTCTTTTTGAAGAGGAATTTGATTGCAGCGACGATGTGCATGGTGATGCTCCGGACATGGGTTGTGAAAGCAGTCAGAAGAGGAAGATAGGTATGAAGCCACTGATTTCGGTTATTATTCCGGTATATGGGGTTGAAAAATATCTGAGAAGAGCTGTGGATTCTGTTTTGAAACAGACCTACAGGAATCTTGAGATTATATTGGTAGATGACGGATCGCCGGACGGATGCCCTGCGATTTGTGATGAGTATGCGTCAAAGGAGGCGCGCGTGCGCGTGGTTCATAAAGAGAACGGCGGATTATCAGATGCCCGGAATGCAGGGCTGGATATTGCCGGTGGTGATTACATTGCGTTTTTGGACAGCGATGATTATTTTGCACCGTTTTTTATTGAAGCTCTTTACAATGAACTGCTCAGAACGGATGCCCAGGTGGCACTTTGCAGGTATGAGGTGACGGAAGCACTTTTGCCGGAAGAGGGACCGGATTTTGATGCTGTGCTTAAGGCCTACCGCGACGGTGAGGCGGATTGCAAAGAATATGACCGCAGGCAAATGCAGCTCAATTTGTATGATGCCGTTTGTCCGGATGCGACATATTTTATTGTTGCGTGGAACAAGTTGTACAAAGCGTCGCTCTGGAAACATGTAAGATTCCCGAAAGGGAAGATCCACGAGGATGAGGCGACGACATATCGGATTTTTGACAAAATAGAAAAGGGTGTATACGTAGATATGCCGATGTACGCATATTTCAGTATGCCTGACAGTATTACGCGTGCAAAATTCAGCGTGCGCCGGTTGCAGTGGTTTGATGCGATGGATGACAGGATTACGTTTCTTGATGAAAAGCATGAGACAGAGGCGGCGAATGCTGCGGTACGTGCGCGTGCGGATGGTGCCATCAAGTATTATTATCCGCTTGTCAAATCGTGTCCCCGCGAGAGGAAAGAGGCAAAACGACTGAAGGGATATGTAAAAAAAGCGCTTTTCAGAAATAAAAACGGACAGGAACAGGAAAAAGGGTTCCTTAGATTCGTAACAAGAGTAGGATACCGGTTGTTTTTGATATCGCCGGGCATTTATAAGTTGATAACGAAAGTGGGGAACTAAAGATGGCGAAAGTCAGCATAGTGATTCCTGTTTACAATATGCAGGCATATCTCGACAAGTGTATGCAAAGTATTTTTGCACAAACGTTGCAGGATATAGAGATTGTGCTTGTAGATGACGGCAGCAGCGACGAATCGCCTGCCATGTGCGACGCTTATGCCGCAAAGGATGCGCGTGTTAAGGTCATTCACAAAGCAAACGGCGGACTTACTTCTGCTTGGAAAAGAGGTTCGCTGGAGGCATCCGGAGCATATATCGGGTATGTGGACAGTGATGATTATATTGAAAAAGATATGTATGAGCGTCTGTATGAGCGGGCGGCAAAGACGGATGCGGATATTGTTTGCTGTGGCCTGACGCATCTTTATGAAGAGGATCCCGGACGCAGATGGACGGAACAGATGGAGTTTTCGACGGACAGTTTGAAAAAAGACGATTTGGAAAGCATTGTATATCCGACGCTGATTAATGACGGCAGTTTTTTCGGAAGACGTCTGCAGCCGAACCGTGTAACCAAGATTGTAAAAAGCAGTCTTGTGAAAAAGAATTTGGATATGTGTGCGGATGAAGTGAGCATCGGTGAAGACTACCAGTTTTCGCTCTGTATGTTTCTCGATGCGCAGCGTGTGGAAATTGTGCGTGACTATTTTCCGTATTATTACTATATGAACGGGGCGTCCATGACGATGCGCCATGACAAAAATTATCCTTCCAAAATCCGTATTATGAGAGAAAATCTTTGCCGTATTTCGGATGCAAAACAGATTTATGACTTAAAACCGCAGATTTGGAATGATTATGTTTCTCTTCTTGTTTTGCACACGAAGAGTATTGTTTACAAACAGAAAAACGTTCCTTACAGGGAACTTAGAAAAGAAATGAAAGAGGTTCTTACGCAGCCGGATGTCAAAGAGGCTTTGCGTATCTATGATATGCCGCGGTTGTCGCTTGCGGAAAAATTGTTTTTGTTTTTTATGAAACGTCACATGTATTTTGCTATCTGGATTGTCGTAAGAATGTATTTTAGAAGTTGATACCGCATGGAGGTGATACGTATGAAAAAAAGAATGAAAATGATTTATCCGGTTTGTTTTGTTCTTTTGATTGCGCTCATTGCGTTTTTATCATTTTATAAGTTGGATGTAAAATATGTGGATCCGTGGGATGAGGCAAGGCACGGTGTCAATGCGTACGAGATGGCAAACGGCGGGAGTTTGTTCCAGAATACGTATATGCGACAGGCGGATTACTACAATTTAAAGCCGCCGCTTTCTATGTGGTGCATTATGCTCGGAATGGCAATTTTCGGAAACGGCGTTTTTGCGCTCCGTTTCTATTCAGCTTTATGCTATGTTATGCTTGCGATTGCGACAGGTCTTTTTGTCAAAAAGAAGTACGGCGATGCGGAGTCGCTTTTTGCAACAGCATTTCTTGCTGTGAATACAACAGCGTTTCAGGCGCACATGATCCGTGCGGGTGATGCGGACAGTTTGTTTGTACTTTTGTTTACGCTGGCTATGATTTGTATGATGCAGATTCCGGAGAAAAAACAGAATTTATATTTGTGCGGTCTGTTCTTTTCACTTGCTTTTTTGACCAAAAGTTTTCATGCGGGAGTGATTGCGGCCATTGGTGGTTTGTATTTGCTTTTGACAGGAGAAATTAAGAAACTGAGTATGAAGAATTGGATGCTTTTCCTTGCGTCGATTATGGTACCGCTTTTGCTTTGGGCAGTTCCCCGGGCTATGATAGACGGAACCGCATTTTTTCAAAAAATGTGGGAGACCGACGTACTCGGACGTACGGACGGAACATTGCAGAATAATATCGCACCGTTTACTTATTATGCAGAATATTTTCTGGGAGCTTCCTCCGGAACGGTAACGCCGTATCTTTGTGCGTTTGTGATTTGCTTGATCGGTTTATTTTTGTACAGCAAATCTTTTGCATGGAAAAACAGGGAAAAATATATTGGATGGATGCTTTGGGTTGTGATTCCGTTTGTTGCATTTTCACTTGTGACAAACAAACTTCTCTGGTACATGTATCCGGTTTTGATACCGCTTCTTTTGGCGGCGGGAATTGTAACTGCAAGAATACTGAAAAACAGGCAGGTACTTCCGATTCTTCGTGGTGTTTTTGCGGGTGCGGTTGTATTTGTGCTTCTCTATTTTACGGGAAGTGTGTATGATACAATTGAAGCGCAGGGACCGAATGAGTTCCAGGAACTGGTAAAAGAAGTTGCGGCGCAAAAAGAGTATAACGGATGTGAGGCCTTTGTGGATTACGGCCTGGACGAAGACGGGGGTATTCAGTCTTCGTGGAGCCAGCAGGATGTTTTTGTGGCGCAGGCTTACGGTGATTTCCAATGTGTGGAGAACGGTTACATGGGGGTTATGCTCCGCAGTACTATGACAGGGGAGACTGGAATTGTTTTTGTGGGCAAGGATGTTTATGAAACGTATGGGACTTTTTATCAAGAGAGAGAAATTGTTGCGCAGAGCGAACATTATTATGCTCTTTTGATTCAATATTAATGTAGGTGTCGACAAAGCGACAGTTTGTATGATAAAATACTAAGAACGTGTACCGACAGGGGACGTTAGAATCAAGAAAGAAAATGAAGGTGAAAACAGATGAAAAAGATGAAATTATTCTTACTTGTTGCATTATCCGCAGCATGTATACTTTCCGGTTGCGGTCAAACAGAGGAACCTGTGCAGGAAGCTCCTGTTGTTGAAGAAGAGGTTTCGGACTACGAACCTGTAGTGGAAGAGATTGTTACAGACCAGGAACCTGTAGCGGAGGATGTCATTCCGGACGGAATGAAGAGAAGTTCTTTGACAGGTGAAATTATTGATGAAAAAGTGTGGACACAGCGTCCGCTTGCAATTATGCTCCCGACAGATAAAGCAGCTCAGCCGCAGTACGGTATCGGTGAGGCCGGTGTTTTATATGAGTGTATGGAAGAGGGAGATATGTCCCGTCAGATGGCAATCATTGAGGATTGGCACGATATAGAGACACTCGGTAATGTGCGTAGTTGCCGTGATTACTATGTATACTGGGCTTTGGAATGGGATCCGATTCTTGTTCACTTTGGCGGTCCGTACTACCTTGCTGATATGACAAACCGTGAAGATGTTTACAACATTACAGGTTGTGCGGTTAACTCAACATCTTCAGCACCGGGATGTAATGCATTTTACCGTACTTCTGATAAAGTAGTTCCGCATAATGCATATACAAACGGAGAAAAGCTGGTGGCTGAATGTAAGAATCTCGAATATAGTTTGAAACACAATTTTGAGAATTTCCGTGCAGAGCACTTTATTTATGCAACAGCTGCAGAGAACAACCTTGACGGTGCAAGTGCAGCAGGAAGCTTTGATGCAAAGGAAATCAGCCTTGCAAAAGCATTCCCATATACAAAGTCTTCTTTGACATACGATGAGTCAACAGGACTTTACAAAAAGAATCTTTATGAAGCACCGCAGTGTGACGGTACAACAGGTGAACAGCTGACATTTGAAAATATTATTATTCAGTTTGCACACTACGAAGTGCGTGACAGCAAAGGATATCTTTCTTTCCGTTGTCATGACGACTCGCAGGATGGTTACTATATCACAAATGGTAAAGCCGTTCATATCAAATGGGGTAAAAACAATGACTACAGCCCGACAAGATATTATTATGATGATTTAACACAGGTTGAATTCAACCCTGGTAAAACATTTATCGCAGTTGTGCAGAACGACCGCAGCGTAAGCATCGACGGTGTTGAGTATAAATCAGCACTTCAGCAGTAAAAAAATATAAAGCGGTAGCACATTTCAAACGTGTAACGAAATAAGAAAACTCCTTCACAATGTCAAAAGTTGTGAAGGAGTTTTTTATTTGATGGACTTCCGGAACCGGCACTGGGCAAGAATTGGTCAAAAAGTGAAAAAAGTACCCAGTACCATGGAAACGGGGATAGATATAAAATAGAAAAATGGGCAAGTTTTTATTGTTTTTCAAAGGAACTTGCCCAAAAGAAATCAAGAAATCATTAATTCTGATATGTTGAGGTGAATTTTATGGGTAAGAATGAGAGGAAATGTCTTATAACTTGCCCAAGGGTTATGATTTTCTGCAAGTGAAAACAGAAAGGTCTGGGCAAGATATCACATATTTTCAAAGGAACTTGCCCGGGGGCCAATAAGCACTTGCATCAAATGTCAGGGAAAATTTATTCCTCTTCCCCGGCCACACATTTTGGAATACCGTTCCAATCTGCGGCAATGTCGGTAAAAGACGAAAAATAGCTTCCGATAATCTTGTCTGTCTTTGCAAGGCACATAAGGTCGAGAAGTGCATCTTTAATGCCGGAGATGCTGTCGCGGGAAAGGTCGCGAGTTTCGTTGGAAATGATGCGGTCCGGAAAAAGTTTGCGCAAATTTGCTTCCTCGGAAAGATCGTCGGTAGCAAGATAAAATTTCGTGTCAGGGAAAAGAGAAATCTCCTTTTCCATAGAGTCGATAAAAGCCTGTGTGGAGCTTTTGCCGATTGCAGGCTTATTGTCTGTCCTGCGGATGTGAACGCCGACATTGTGTGGTCCGAAGGATGCGGTCAAAGCATCGATTCGTGCGGCGATTTCAGCAGTCGGGACAAAAGCGGAATAGTCATGGCATTCAAAGAAATGTTCTTCCGTTGCAATATAAAGCGGACAATTCAAAGTTGCCGCAAATTCTTCTGTCAGTCCGTGGGCGTCGCGGTTTGAGCGGATGTCGTCATTTCCGATACGTTTGCGGGTAAACTGATAAAAGAGCTTTATCGGATTCCATTTGGAACGGATGTTCATTACCGTAAAAACATCTGTCGGCTCGAATAATTCCTCGAAAGGACAGCCGAGTTCCGCATTGACATTCCAAATCACTTTCAGCTTTTTGTTCTGCTTTTTTGCCAGCACCATAGCAGAATTTATGGCGCGCATTCTATTGCACAAACCACCTATCGGTTGTATTATTAACATAGTATGTCCTGCTTTCTTTTTTATTTGAGAGCAGTAAAAAAACTCTCTTTCAACAGTATATCAAAAGAGAGACAAAAATGGGAGATTTTTATGAAAATCGTACAGGTAAACACAGTTTCCGGTGTCGGAAGTGTCGGAAGAATTTGTGTGGATTTATATGATACGTTACAAAAAAGCGGTCATGAACCCTATATCGCCGTCGGTCGCGGAAAACTTGACGCGCGTTTAAGCGGGTATAAAATCGGAAATAATTGGGACTTCGGTTGTCATGTGATGAAGAATTTCTTTCAGGGCAAATCGGGATTTGGCTCCGAGAAAGTGACGAAGGAGTTTATCGAATGGCTGAAACAGGTAAAGCCGAATGTCATTCACCTGCATAACATTCATGGGTTTTATCTGCAGACGGAACTTTTGTTTGCATACTTAAAAGAGGCAGATATTCCGGTTGTCTGGACTTTGCATGATTGTTGGCCGTTTACGGGACATTGTGCATATTTTGATTATATTGATTGCAAGAAATGGAGTCTCGGCGGATGTGACCATTGCAAGGTGCATGCAAAGGTGTATCCGTATGCACTTTTTAAAGATAATACAGAGTGGAATTATAAAGCGAAAAGAGAGGCATATACCGGTGTGAAGAATTTGACGATTGTGACACCGAGTCAGTGGCTTGCAGATCTTGTGAAAAAGTCGTTTTTAAAAGAGTATCCGGTGAAGGTGATTCCGAACGGAATCAATCTCGATGTGTTTTCGCCGGGAGAGAAAAAAGGGGAACCAACCGCTTTGGCGGAGTCCCATGGAATACAGCATCCATACACGATTCTCGGCGTAGCAAACCGCTGGGAAGAGCGCAAAGGATTAAAATATTTTGAACAGCTGGCAGAGCGTCTTCCGGACAATTATGTGATTAAGCTTGTCGGAGTCGATAAACGCAAGGCAAAGCAGTTGAAAAAGAAATATAAAAACGGAAAGCTGATACCGATTACCCGCACGGCAAATGTCGGGGAACTTGCACAGCTTTACCGCGAGGCGGATGTTTATGTGAATGCGACGATGGAAGACAATTTCCCGACAACAAATTTGGAGGCGCTTGCGTGCGGAACTCCTGTTGTGACATATGCGACAGGCGGAAGCGCAGAATCGCTTACCGACGCATGCGGAATTGTTGTTCCGAAGGGAGATTTCGTTTTTTTGGCGGACAGAGTGCGTTTTGTGTGCGAGCAGAAACCGTTTGCGATGCAGGCGTGCAGAGCCAGGGCACTTGCTTTTGACAGAACAGCCCGTTACAAGGATTACATTTTGCTTTATCAAGAAGTGGCAAAAAAACAGGCAATTTTTGCAATTGACAGCGATATGTAGTATAATGAATACAATTATGGTCAAAATTCGATGGAGAGAAAAGCATGCAAAAGGTCTCAGTGATTACCATGACCTACAATGACCTCTCACATTTGGAAAAATGTGCAGGGCAGGTCTTGAAACAGGATTATGAAAATTTAGAATATATCATTGTGGACGGTGGTTCGACAGACGGAACAAAGGAATTTCTTGCACGGCTGCAGGAACAATACGGAGAGAAAGTGACTTATGTCAGTGAACCGGACGGAGGGCTTTATGATGCTCTCAACAAAGGAATCCGCATGGCGACAGGTGATATCGTAGGACTTATGTGTGATGAGTTTGCGGATGAAGGTGTCGTCAGCCGCATGGTTTCCGTGATAGAAAAAGAGGGCACGGACGGCGTACACGGCAATATCAATTATGTGTCCGGAGAAAAAATAATCCGTCGCTGGCGTATGGGGCAGGGAAGCATCCGCACAGGTTGGATGCCGGGGCATCCGACGCTTTATTTGAAAAAAGAAGTATACGAAACTTACGGTTTATATAAAACAGATTACAAAATTGCCGCAGATTATGAGTTCATGATTCGTATATTAAAAGATAAAAAAGTAAAACTTTCTTATATGGATGAAGTTTTGGTGCATATGTTCCACGGGGAGGAATCGACGAGTACCGGCGGTTTCGGAAGCTATTTAAAATCCCTGAAAGAAGGCCACAGGGCACTTGTCCAAAACCACGTAACATTTGCGTGGACCGTGGATTTTTGCCGTATTATGAGAGTGTTGATGCAATTTATAAAAAGATGAGGTTAGCAGGATGAAATGTTTGATTATTATTCCGGCTTACAATGAGGCGGAAAATATCGAGAACGTTGTGGAAAAACTAAAAAAAGAATATCCTCAGTATGACTACGTAGTCATCAATGACGGATCAAAAGACGATACAGCTGCCATCTGCAGAAAGAACGGGTACAACCTTGTAGACTTGAAAGTGAATACCGGACTTGCGGGAGCATTCCAAACCGGAATGAAATATGCTCATATCAAGGGATATGACTGTGCGATTCAGTATGACGGCGACGGTCAGCACAATCCGGATTACATTGCGGATATGATCCGTAAGATGGAAGAGGAAGATTTGGATGTTGTAATCGGCTCGCGTTTTGTGACGGAGAAAAAACCGATTACCGCGCGTATGCTCGGCAGCAGACTGATTGAGTTTTGTATTATCCTTACAACGGGTAAAAAGATTAAAGATCCGACATCGGGAATGCGTCTGTTCAACAAGCGTATAATTAATAAACTTGCACACAGTATGAATTACGGACCGGAACCGGATACGATTGCTTACTTAATCAATTGCGGAGCAAAAGTATCAGAGACACAGGTAGTGATGAATGAG
>JAZQDJ010000019.1:0-2228 GCA_045546735.1 Lachnospiraceae bacterium
CGGAAAATGGTCGCATGACGATCAGCTACTGTTTTCCAAGAACATGACCGGGGAATATGAGGGTGGTCACGGGATGCTCTTTTCCGACACGGACGGGCAGATGTACCTGTCCATTCACGCGCCCAATTCTCCTGTCGGTGATCGGTATGAAACGCCGATTTTTGTTCCGATAAAAGAGGAGAACGGGACGCTTGTTTGGGATCGGGAATGAGCCTTGTGCCATCAAATGACTCTGCTCACCGTCAAACAATTAAACAAAAATAAAAAATATAGGCAATTGCAAAAATCCCAAGCAAGAGCAATCACGCACAATACAAAGCAAAAAGAAAAACGCCCGAAGCAGAAAAAGAAACATTCGGACGCAAAAACAAGAGACGACAATAGCGTCTCAAAAAATATGAGAGAAAAAGGTTAAGCAAAGAGTTTGCGAATACTCTTGAAAAGGCGGAGGTTATTGATCTTATCAGCAAGAATTACACCGAGAAGCTGAACAATAGCGGACAAAAAGAGATCCGCTTTTAGAGAGGAAACACAATAACTGCGATTATCCGCCAAAGCAAAGGTATCCTTGAGCAGATGAATGGTTCGTTCCACACCAACTCTGTGCTTATAAAGATTATCCCAATGTTCCGTATTTCTTGGGATGCCCGGATAAAGACGGAAATCCTTATCGGGATAAGTATAAACGCATTTGCCGTAAGAGGAATCGGTGCAAGGGTTATCACAGGTGCAGACCCGGGAACCGGATTTGGGAATCTTGATTGATTTTGGACATACCCACTTAAAACGAAGTGATCGGTTCTTACCGCCGGATTGGCCGAGGAACTGAAATTTCTCGCCGTTCTGCGGGCAGATCGGTGTTCCGTGACCGTCAAAACAAGCATTGGAAGACTTGGAGTTTCTTGGATTCATCGGAATTACAGCTCTCTCAAAACCGAATTCGTTTTTGAGCATCGTGTAATTATCATAGGAATCACACGCAGAATCGGCAATAAAGGTGGGAAATTTCATATCCTTGTTTGCCGAAAAGAATTTTGCATGAGAAGAAAAGAAATCCAAAAGTACAGGACGGAGCGCAACAGAATCACCGATTTCCTTGTCTGTATTGGGATCATCTGTCCGTTTCGTAACAGTTTCGGGATGCTTTTTCCGGAATTGGTAATCAAACATAGAGATGTGTCTGACAATACCGAGTCCGTTGGTTACAACAGCAGCCTTGGATGCATAACAAAAATGGCCGTTGATATACTGCTGACGGATTTCGGGATTGGTTTTTGATTCCGACGGGAGTATGGAATAGACACCTGTGTAAGGATTGTAACCGTCATTGTTCTTTGCGAACTTTTTTGCCTCTTTCAGCTTGGTGTTGAAAAACTTTGGATTGTTTTCGGCAACCTTTGCTTCAATACCGGTTGTATCGTAGATGAGATAACCTGCTTTTTTCTCATTGATCTTCCGGCAGATCGGCTCAGTGATCTCAACCATATGTACAAACATGTTTTCGATGTGTTCGCAGTAATTCTGATAAAATCTTGTGATCTGCGATGCATCCGGTACTTTGTCAAAACCGCAAAGATCACGAAGCTCTTTGCTGCATTTCAGGATCGTGAGCATCTGGGTGTTCCGTGATAAGCCAAACAGTTTTTTGAGAATAGCAAACCACAGATAGCTATCCAGATGATGAATATGATTTCTGCCCTTCCCGCTGTAAAAAGCGCGGCGGAAGCTGTATGGAATCAGTTCGTCCATATTGATGTGTTCTTCAAGGAGTGTCACAAGTTCACTCTTTTGACTCTCCATGGATTCGAACACCCCGTTGTAGATGTCTTCCAATGACATTTGCACCACTCTATTTCGCATGATTTTTTCTCCTGTTTTTGTTGTGTCGTTTTTGGTGGTACTTAAATTATACAGCAAAAACGGAGAAAAATCAGTTGTTATTTTGTTAAAAAAGCGTTCCGCCGATTGGCTTTTTTGACTTTTGCAATCGGCTACAACAGACAAAGAAAAGGAGACATAACATGACCGGAAGTATTCAGGAAAAACACGGAAAATTATACGCGGTACTCTGTTACAAAGATATACTTGGAAAACCGCAGCGCAAATGGGTTTCCACAAACCTTGAGGTGCGCGGCAACAAGAAACGTGCGGAAGCGATACTGCCGGATATCATCGAGGAATATTTGTATCTGGAACCGAAGAACTGCAAATCCATCCTGTTTGTAGAC
>JAZQDJ010000020.1:0-26939 GCA_045546735.1 Lachnospiraceae bacterium
AAAAATACGGTGGAAATTTCTTTTTTGTGTCATTATAATGATTATATCAAAAGCATATCTGAAATCTGTGGCAGCAGCCGTCTGTATCATATCTGAACATGTGAGATCTCAAATGCTTTTATTTTCAAAACTATTTTAATAAGGGCAGAGAGGTAAAAGGGTATGCGTTTTGATGCGTTCTTTTATTTTTTCTGCCGGATCGGAGGTTAAATGAAAGAAACAAAGAAGAAGATTTTCCCGTTTGGGAGAAAGGTGCGCCGGGACTATAAAAGTTCCGTTTTTGCCATGGTGTTTTCCGATAAGAAGGAGGCACTTTTGCTTTATAATGCAATCAGTGGCAGAAATTATGAAAATCCGGAGGATTTGCAGGTTACCACGCTCGAAAACGCGCTGTATCTGGATATGAAAAATGACATATCATTTTTGGTGGATACAAGCCTTTGGATGATAGAACATCAGTCAACGGTAAATCCGAATATGCCGCTTCGCGACTTGTTTTATGTAGCAAGGCAGTATGAGAAATTGTACGGGGATGAAGATATGTATTTATCCAAGCCGAAGAAAATAGTGCCGCCGTTTTTTGTAACCTTATATAACGGGAAGGCAAGTCAGCCGGAGCGCAAAATATTGAGACTTTCGGATTTATATATCCGGATGACGGAAGAGGAACCGAATTTGGAACTGAAGGTGCTGCAACTGAATATCAATCCGGGATATAATGAGAAATTAAAAGAAAAATGTAATGCGCTCGGAGAATACACGGCATATGTGGAGAAAGTGCGGTTATATGAAAGGGAATATCCGCTTACGGAAGCGGCAGAAAAGGCGATAGATGAATGTATTGAGGAAGGGATTTTGTCTGAATTTTTCCGGAAACAAAGAAAGGAGGCACTCAGAATGATATTGTTTGAGTATGATAAGAAGAAATACGAGAGATTATTGCGTGAGCAGATGAGAGAAGAGGAAAGAGAAGCGGGAAGAGAAGAGGGGAGAATAGAAGGAAGAGAGGAAGGAAGAGAAGAAGGAAGAGAAGAAGGAAGAGAAGAAGGAAGAGAAGAAGGGAGAGCTACAGTTTTTTTAAATATGCTTTCGGAAGGGATTCCCAAAAAGCAGGCGCAGAGAATGGCTGAACTGGATGATGAGACAACAGAAAAATTGGTGAGAGAGAGAAATCATTATTTAAATACACAAATATAGTTGCCTAATGATAGTTGTCGCTGATAGAATAGGAAAGAATAAAAACAAACATACAAAGGAAAAAAGATGATTGAATTAGTACAACTTATATGCCCGAATTGCGGCGGGAAAGTAAATAGAATTGACGAGGATGTAGCAAGATGTCCACATTGTGAGACAGAGTTCTTGATTGATGAGGGACAACCGGAAAAGGTAATTCATATTCATCAGGCACAGCAAAAGTCATCGGCCGGTGCGCTGGCGGCACTTGCAGTGCTTGCTATTTTGGTGTTGCTTGTCTCTATTATTTTAATAGCTGCTTTTTCAGGCGACAAAACGCAGACAGAAACAACCGCGGTGGCTGTAAAAAAGGAAACGTTCCGGTCTTCGTTCTTTAAAGAGTTTGTTGCAAAGGTTTATGGAACTTCAAGTGAGAATGTTACTGCGAAGCAGTTGGAGGAACTTACATATATTAAGATCTATGCACAAGATGGTATGGAATGCGCAGAGTATCGTTTAAACGACGGACCGGCAGAGGTGTTACAAATATCCGGTGATTTATATAAAGATTATATGGATTTGGGTAATTTTCCGAACTTGAAAGGAATATATCTGCAGTACGGTGAAATGCCTGAGATGATTTTGGGGATATTTTCACAGCTTGAGGAGTTGGAAAGCGAGAATTCGCCGGAGGAATTGGCGGTAAATCTGCCGTCTCCGGAGAAGTTAAAGAAATTTATTTGTCACAGAAATTATACGATGGCAGGAATTAATGCTTTTGAAAATTTGGAGTATTTTGAAACAGACTATTATGATGCGAATGATATCAGAGCAGTTGCGTCTTTAAAAAATCTCAAAACGCTGATTATAGAGGGTGGAGATGAGATTACGGATTTCGGTGCACTTCACAGTTTAACCAAACTTGAAGTGTTGCATTTAGAGTCGGAGCAGATAAAAGACATCTCATTTCTTACCCGGATGAGTGAACTTAGGGAGTTTTCGCTGAAAGATTCCATTGTTATTGATTTGTCACCGCTTTCCGGAAAGACAACTCTTACGTATTTGGAACTTGAAGATAATTATGATGTAAAAGATTACAGTGTGCTTGGCACGTTGACTTCTTTAGAGACAGTGCACTTGGATTTGTGTACATACGGCGAGATGCCTGATGTCTCGGGTTGGAAAAGCCTTACAGAACTTTCTGTCAGCGGCGCGGATAGTTTGCAGTTTTTAGCACAGCTTCCGACATTGGAAAAATTGTATTTGTCCGGCGGTGACAGCAGTGATTTCGGAGTTTTTGAGAATCTGACCAATCTTAAGGAACTTACAATCGGAAGAATTTACGGTGACTTGAGTCATCTTAATTCTTTATGTGCGCTTACAAATTTGAAGAAACTTGATATCAGTTCTATGACAGTTTACGGAAATGTGGAAGATGTCTTTGCGATTCCGGGACTTGAGGAACTTAATATGAACGATTGTAGTTTCGGACTTGATTTCGAACGGATACCGGAAAATGAAAGTCTAAAGCGTCTTTATATGAACCGTGTCCGTTTGTGGGAAAAAATCCAGGTGTATCAGGACGGAATTGTAACCTATTTGGATTATGATGAGGTTGCGATGGCAGATCAGATTGCTTTTGTAAATAAATTTCCGAATTTGGAGGAGTTGCATTTGCAGGGGAATAAACTGACAGAGGTTATATTTGCAGAGAGTTTGCCACAACTTAAAAAACTTGATATAACAGATAACTATATTACAGATTTACGCCCGTTGCAAATGCTGCCGAAGCTTGAGACGGTTTGGTGCGGGGAGAATTCTATTTCACAGGGAACAGATCTCGGAGAAGACGTAAATGTTGTACTTGATTCGGAGGCAGAAGAAGGAGCTTGGTGGAAATGAGACTGTATATCATCCGTCATGGTGAGACGGAGTGGAATAAAGTAAAACGCTTGCAGGGACAGACGGATATTCCGCTTGCGGAAGAGGGGATACGTCTGGCAAGAGAGACAGGCATCGGTATGAAAGATGAGCCGATAGATCTTGTGATATCCAGTCCGCTTACAAGAGCAGTGCAGACAGCCCGGCTTTTGACAGAGGGACGGAATATACCGATTTTGACAGATAATAGGATGATTGAAATTTCCTTCGGTGATTGGGAAGGAGAGTGCATTCTGGACAGTGAAGTACTTCCGGCCGATTTTCGGAGATTGTTTTATGAGGATCCGTTGCATTGCATTTGTCCGCCGGGGGGAGAGACGTTCGATGATGTGTGTAGGAGAACGGGTTTGTTTTTTCAGAGTCTTGTTCAAAATCCGGAATATGAGCATAAAAATATTTTGATTTCGACGCACGGGGCTGCAAGCAGATGTCTTTTGACGCAGTTTTATGAGGATAAAGATGATATCTGGCGGGGCGGAGTACCAAAGAACTGTGCAGTGACTATTGTCGAGGTTTCAGGGGGAATCGGAACGGTTGTTGCGAAAGACCGATTATATTATGAATAAGTTGACAAAAACGTAATTTGTTTTTAGAATGTTTTTGAGTAAAATTATAGAGATGGAGCAGAAAATATGAGCAAAATTATTTTAACAGGCGACAGACCGACCGGGAAGCTGCATATCGGTCACTATGTAGGTTCTTTAAAGAGACGTGTGGAATTACAGAATACCGGCGAGTTTGATGATATTTTTATTATGATTGCAGATGCACAGGCACTTACTGACAATGCGGATAATCCGGAAAAGGTAAGACAGAATATTGTGGAAGTTGCTCTTGACTACTTGGCGTGTGGACTTGATCCTGAGGTGTCTACGATTTTTATTCAGTCGATGGTTCCCCAGCTGACAGAGCTTTCGTTCTACTATATGAATCTCGTGACGGTCTCCAGACTTCAGCGTAATCCTACAGTAAAATCCGAGATTCAGATGCGTAATTTTGAGACAAGTATTCCGGTAGGATTCTTTACATATCCGATCAGTCAGGCAGCAGACATTACTGCATTTAAGGCAACGGTTGTTCCGGTTGGCGAAGACCAGATGCCTATGATTGAGCAGACAAAAGAAATTGTGCATAAATTCAACAATGTATATGGCGAGACGCTTGTGGAGCCGAAGATTATGCTTCCGGACAACAAAGCGTGCTTAAGATTGCCGGGTACAGACGGAAGTGCAAAAATGAGTAAGTCTCTCGGAAACTGCATCTATCTTTCTGACAGCGAGGACGAAGTACTGAGAAAAGTAAAATCCATGTTTACAGACCCTCAGCATATCAGAAAAGAGGATCCGGGACATTTGGAAGGCAATACGGTATTTACTTATCTTGATGCATTTTGTAAGGATGAGCATTTTGCTGAGTTTTGGCCGGAGTATCAGAATCTTCAGGAATTAAAAGAACATTATACACGAGGTGGCCTCGGAGATATGCCGGTGAAACTTTTCTTGAACAAAGTAATGCAGTCAGAGTTGGCACCAATCCGTGAGCGTCGCGCAAAATGGGAAAAAGATATTCCTGCCGTGTATGAGATTCTTAAGAAGGGAAGCGAGAAAGCAGAGACGGTGGCAGCACAGACACTTGCTGAAGTACGCGAAGCAATGAAAATTAATTATTTTGATGATATGGCATTGATTAAAGAACAGGCCGAGAAATATAAATAAAAGATTGCGTAACAGCCCATACTGTATGTGTGGGCTGTATGATTTTGGTAAGTAGGAGGTAACTATGAAAAAGATTGTTCACAGTGCATCAGAAATCATCGGAAATACGCCATTGATGCAGTTACATCATTATCAGGAACGTGAAAATATTATGGATGCAGTTATTCTTGCCAAACTTGAATATCTAAATCCTGCAGGTTCTGTAAAAGACAGAGCTGCTCTTTATATGATTGAGGATGCTGAAAAAAGCGGCAGGTTAAAGCCGGGAGCGACAATTATTGAGCCAACGAGCGGAAATACGGGAATCGGTCTTGCTGTTGTGGCAGCTGCGAAAGGGTATCGTGCAATTTTAACACTTCCGGAAACAATGAGTGTGGAACGTAGAACGTTGCTTCGTGCGTACGGAGCGGAGCTCGTGCTCACGGAAGGTGCGAAAGGTATGAGCGGTGCCATCGTAAAGGCAGAGGAATTGGCAGCAGAGATTCCGGGGGCGATGATTCTCGGTCAGTTTGATAATCCGGCAAATGCGATGGCTCACAGAGAAACAACAGGACCGGAAATTTGGGAACAATCAGAAGGAAAAGTAGACATTTTTGTAGCAGGTGTCGGAACAGGTGGCACGATTACAGGTGTCGGAGAGTATTTAAAGAGCAAAAATTCATCGGTTAAAGTTGTGGCAGTGGAACCGGCAGATTCTCCGGTTCTTTCCGGAGGCAATGCAGGTCCGCACGGACTTCAGGGGATTGGTGCCGGATTTATACCGTCACTTTTGAATACTTCTATTTACGATGAGGTTATTACAGTTTCATCAGAAGATGCATTTGCACAAGGAAGAATGCTTGCGTGCACGGAGGGTGTGCTTGTCGGTATTTCGTCGGGAGCAGCACTTTATGCAGCAGCGCAACTTGCAAAGCGTCCGGAAAATAAAGGAAAGAATATTGTTGTTTTACTTCCGGATTCAGGGGACAGATATTTGTCAACACCGATGTTTCAAGAGGAGTAGATGAATGGATGCACATAAGAAGATTCGCCGGATATGTAATGTAGGGATTGGAATTTTACTTCCTTGTTTTGTGATTAGTTTGATTTGGTTTTTGACCGGGTCTTTAGAAATGGAGCCGACATCGGAGCAGATAGAAAAGGCGAGGTTGGCAGCAGGAACTTTGATGCTTGTAGCAGGGGTTCCGTGCGTCATATGTATTATTTATAGAATTAAGTTTAGGAAGTAATCATAGGTTCCGCAAGCTTTTGCAGCTTGCGGAATTTTTTTGCTTGTTATGTGTATTTGGGTTGTGATTGAAGTGTGAAAGCAGTACATTTACAGATAGATGAGTAGTTTGCTTAGGAAATAGGGGAAGTTTATTACATGAATAGGGGATGGTTACAGATAGGTACTAATATTTGTATGGAATATAGACGAAGTTTTTGAGAGGATTTTAATATAGATATTAATTTGTTGCAGAATATATATGCAAAATGCTGAGAAATTGTTTTGATATATAAATTATGTAAACTTAGAAGCTAAATTTTAATTCGAAATTACAGATATAATTGGTGAAAATGGAAAATATAGGCGAAAAGTCTTTGGAAATTTACAGATATATATAAAAGAAAAACTGAAATATATAGGAAAAGTGCCGTGCGTCATCTCGCGTGCAAAGCCCGCTCGAATAGCCGCCGCCAACATTTTCGCCGTGCGTCATCTCGCGTGCAAAGCCCGCTCGATGTGCGGCATTCGCCGCATCCGTCCGCCCGCAAAACCAGCCGGTTGTGAGCAAGCTCCCACCGTCTGGTTTGTGTCCGGACGCGCCCGCCTCAAAGAAAAAACAAATAAACACCATAAAACAGTTGACAACAGTTATAAACTGTTATATAGTGTTTACAACAAAGGAGGCTAACCCATGGGAATCATAATTAATAATTCATCGATGACACCAATCTATGAACAGATGGTGGGACAAATTAAAGCGCAGATTATGAGTGGTGAAAGAAAAGAAGGAGATATGCTTCCTTCGGTAAGAGCTTTGGCCAAAGACCTTCGGGTCAGTGCACTGACGGTCAAGAAAGCCTATGACGAACTCGAGCGCGAAGGATTTGTGACGACAGTTCACGGAAAGGGGACATTTGTCACAAGTGCCAATCAGGAAATTATGTTGGAAGAAAAGAAAAAAGAAGTGGAAGCTGATTTGGAAGGGGCCATCCGGAAGGGCAGAAGCTGCGGCATGAGTGATGAGGAAATCACGGAATTGTTTCAGATTATAATGGAGGAATCATAAATGGAATTACAGGTAAAAGGAATTCAGAAAACATACGGGAAATTCGGACTGGATGTATCAATCGAGGTGCTTCCGGGACAGATTACAGGTTTAGTAGGAAAGAACGGAGCAGGAAAAAGTACAACATTTAAATCGATTCTCGGTTTGGTAAGAATTGAAGGCGGAGAAATCTTACTTGACGGTAAGCCTGCAGCAACATTGACAAACAAAGAAAAAGAGAAACTCGGTGTTGTACTTTCCGATGCAAGTTTCAGCGGATGGCTTACCATTGCAGATATTATCCCGGTGCTCCGCAGCATGTATACAGAATTTGAAGAAGAGTTTTTCAAAGAGCAGTGTGAGAAGATGGAACTTCCGATGAAGAAACAAATCAAGGACTTCTCAACAGGTATGGCTGCAAAGCTTAAAGTTCTTGTAGCAGTTTCACATAAAGCAGAGCTGTTGATTATGGATGAGCCGACAAGCGGACTTGATGTAATGGCGCGAAATGAGATTTTAGATCTTCTCCGCGAATATATGGTAGAAGATAACAGAAGCATCTTAATCAGTTCACATATTTCGAGCGACCTTGAAATGCTTTGTGACGACCTTTACATGATTGACAACGGAAAAATCATGATGCATGAAGAAACAGATATATTGCTGGCAAATTACGGTGTATTAAAGCTTACGGATGCCCAGTATGAAAAAGTAGAAAAAGAATACATTGTCAAGACAAAGAAAGACAATAACGGATATGTATGTTTGACGAAAGAGAAAGCCTTCTACGCAGAGAATTATCCGGAAGCGGCGATTGAAAAAGGAAATATCGATGATGTATTTACATTAATGATTCAGGGGGAATAGAGGAATGAAAGGTTTATTAATCAAAGATTTAAAATTATTAACAAGACAGAAATCAACGTTGTTTATCGTACTTGCAATTATATTATTTTTCCCGATGCTTGAGATGGATGCAGGATTTATTGTAAGCTACACAATGATTATTTTACTGTTTATGACGGTAAGTACAGTTTCATATGATGATTATGATAACGGAATGGCGTTTTTGTTTTCGCTTCCGGTTGACCGCAAAACATATGTGCGTGAAAAATATGTGCTTGGACTAATGGTAGCTGTGGCAAGTTGGCTTTTTGCAGTCTTAGTTAATGTTGCATACATGGCACTGATGACAAATGAAAGTGTCGGAACCATCGGAAGAGTGACACTTTCAGTTCTGATGATTTTCCCGGTGGCCCTGATTATGTGGGAAGTAATTCTTCCGCTCCAGCTTAAGTTCGGCGCAGAAAAAGCAAGAGTGGTGCTCTTTATTGTAGCAGGTGTAATTGCAGTTCTCGGAGTAATCAGTTCAAAGCTTGCAGAGGGAAGAGAAGGTCAGATGAATAATCTGGTAAAAACGCTGGAACAGATTGGTCCTATGGGAGTAGGAATTGCTTTATTTGCTGTCGCAATCGCAGGACTCTTGATTTCTTATGTATCTTCTGTCAAAATAGTGGAGAAGAAAGAATATTAAAAGAAAGAGTCAGCTATGGAAAATCAAAATCAGCCACATAAGCGCCGGGTGCGCTATAAAGGAACGCACCCGCGCAGTTTTCACGAAAAATATAAAGAACATAATCCGGAAAAATACGCCGATACGATTGAGAAAGTCATCCGAAAAGGAAGTACACCGGCAGGAATGCATATTTCTATTTGTGTAAATGAAATTCTTGATTTTCTTCAGATACAGCCGGGACAAAAAGGCCTTGACGCAACGCTCGGCTACGGCGGGCATACGAAGGAAATGCTTAAATGTCTGGAAGGCGACGGACACGTTTACGGGCTTGATGTCGATCCGATTGAAATTGAAAAGACAACAAAACGTCTGCGTGAACAGGGATTCGGAGAAGATGTGCTCACAGTGATTAAGACAAACTTTGCCAATATCGATGAGGTGGCAAAGGAGCACGGGCCGTTTGATTTTATTCTGGCGGATCTCGGTGTATCTTCGATGCAGATTGACAATCCGGAGAGAGGTTTTTCTTACAAAATTGACGGACCTTTAGATTTGAGACTGAATCCGCAGGAGGGGACGAGTGCTGCAGAGCGTCTTTTAGAAGTGACGGAAGAGGAATTTGCATGGATGATGATAGAGAATTCCGATGAGCCGTACGCACATGAAATTGCAGCGGTGGTAATGAGAGAAATACGTTCCGGCAAAAAGGTGGATACGACAACGCGCCTGCGCGAACTGATTGAAAAAGCACTCATAAAAGTTCCTGAAAAAGAGAGAAAAGAGGCTGTCAAAAAATCGTGCCAGAGAACCTTTCAGGCATTGCGTATTGATGTGAACAGTGAATTTGAAGTTCTCTATGCATTTTTGGATAAATTACCGGATGCGCTTGCACCGGGAGGAAGGGCAGCGATATTGACCTTTCACTCAGGGGAAGACCGTTTGGTGAAAAAATCATTTAAACAATTGAAAAAACAGGGTGTTTACTCGGAAGTGTCGGACGATGTGATTCGTCCTTCGGCGCAGGAATGTGCGATGAACCCACGTGCAAAGTCAACGAAGATGCGTTGGGCAATAAAAGCGGAATAAAAGAAAAGGTGTCAGTCATTGACACCTTTTTATTGTTGTTATAGAGATTTTCGAAGACCTTTCGGATAATGATTTTTCATGATACCTCCGGCTAACTTACCCCAGCCGAGACTATAACCGTCGAGACAAACCAGATACCATCCTTTGTCACCGTCACAAGGGAAGGTTTGACCGTTAATATACTCGCAGGCTCTTCGGAAGTCGGCTTCTGAAGAAGAGGTTAACATAACTTTTTTAAGGGTATCCTCTGCATGAAGTGTAAGAGCCAGTGCGTGGGATGGTTCAAAGCGGTTTTTCAGTATTGTTCCGAGGTGAAGTCCTGCCCGCAGTACGCGCAAACCTGCAAGGGGAGGAGCGTCTGAAGGCAATAAGTAAATCTGATCACCGAAACGTTCGATTTTACCGGAAAGAGGCAGGCGGAGTGCTGTGTCCAGGAAATCCTGTAAGGCTGCAAACTCATCATTGCTATTACCGGAACCTTTGTTTTTCTTTTTTTGTGTGCTCGAGGAAATTTCAAGTTTTCCGTCTTTTAAGATGAACCCACTGTTTCCGGGCATAACACCGGAAACACGAATTGTGCTGTCGGATGGGTTGTTTCTTTTCAGTACAGCAACAAAATGGCCTTCGCCTTTTATTTTGTGCGGCCAGAGCCGTTTTTGTTCCAAAACTTCGTAATCAGGATGCCTTTGCAGAAAACGGGATATACTTCCTTCGTTTTCAAGTGTGGCAAATGTACAGGTGGAATAAACGAGTGTTCCGCCCGGTCGCAGCATAAGGTTGGCGCAGTCTAAGATGTCATCCTGGCGGTCGGCACAAATTTGAACATTTTCACGACTCCACTGTGAGACGGCTTCTTCATTTTTGCGGAACATCCCTTCGCCTGAACACGGTGCATCCACAACGATGCGGTCGAAGTAAGAAGGGAATTTCGGCGCCAATGTCTGAGGGGATTCATTCGTGACAATTGCGTTCCGTACACCCATTCGTTCCATGTTTTCAGATAAAGTTTTGGCGCGTGCAGGGTGGATTTCATTACTTACTAAAATCCCTTGTTGCTGCATGGCAGATGCAATTTGTGTGCTTTTTCCGCCCGGTGCAGCACAAAGGTCGAGAATACGTTCGCCCGGCTGCGGATTAAGAAGGGCAGCAGGCATCATGGCGCTCGGCTCCTGGATATAGTAAACACCGGCTTCGTGATATGGATGTTTTCCCGGACGGGTTGTCTGCGGGTAATAAAAACCGTCACATGTCCATGTAACCGGAGTAAGTTCATTACTCAAAAAGGAAGTGGAAAAGAAGTCTTCGACAGTTCCTTTGAGGCGGTTTACACGAAGTGCCTGATAATTTGTATTTTCATAACTTTGCAGAAAGGCATCATACTCATCGCCGAGCATTTCCTGCATACGAATCATAAAATCCTGTGGTAATGGGAAAGACATAATGTAGCTCCTTTGGTTTTATCTTGCATCGCAATCAAAAGAATTATATACTTTTTATGGAAAGCGTTCAAGCGAGGAGAAGAAAATGATTTATACAGTAACGTTAAATCCGTCCATCGATTATGTGGCAAGTGCACCGGAGTTTGCGGCGGGTAAGTTGAACCGGCTTTCGGAAGAAGTGTTTTTGCCGGGCGGAAAAGGGAATAATGTTTCCATGGTGCTGAATCATCTCGGGGTCCAGAGTACAGCACTCGGATTTATTGCAGGATTTACAGGAGAACAGATTGAGCGGATGCTTGCAGCACAGGGGATTTGTACTGATTTTATCAAGTTGTCTGAGGGTAATTCCCGGATTAATATGAAAATAAACAGTGTATCCGACAAAGAGGAAACGGAAATAAACGGCTGCGGTCCGAAGGTTTGTCCGAAAGATATAGAGAAACTGAAAAAGAAGATAGAGAAGTTAGCAGCAGGTGACACAATTATTTTGTCCGGCAGTATTCCGCCGGGAGTTCCGGATACGATTTACGAAGATATATGCAGGCAGTTAAACGGAACGGGTGTGAGAGTAATTGTTGATGCTGAGAAAAAATTGCTGGAAAAAGTGTTAAAGTACCGGCCGTTTTTGATTAAGCCCAATCACCATGAACTCGGGCAGATGTATGGAATCGGGATTCACACGCAGGATGAGGCTGTTTTCTATGCGAAAAAACTGCAACAGGAAGGTGCAGAAAATGTTATTGTTTCTATGGCAGAAAAAGGTGCTGTATTAATCGGCGCAGGCGGAGAAACTTGGCGGATGGAAGCACCGAAAGGACAGGTTGTTAATTCCACCGGTGCAGGGGATTCCATGATTGCAGGATTTTTGGCCGGGAAATATAGTGGAAAAACGGATAAGGAAGCTTTTGAACAGGCGGTATTTTGCGGGAGTGCATGTGCGTTTATAAAAGGTTTGCCAAAAGAAGCAGATATAGAAAAAATCAGAAAAGAAAGTGAGCGTATATAAATGAAGCAGGATTTTATGAATTTTATAAAAGAAAGTACAACGGCATATCAGGCTGTAGCTGAGACGGCCAAGAGACTGGATGAGGCCGGATATGAGCGGATTTATGAAGCAGATGAATGGAAAATCGGTGCCGGAGATAAAAAATATGTTGTGCGTAATGACTCTTCTCTGATTGCATTTTGCATTCCAAGCGGGAAAGAACAGTCGCTTAACGGGTTCCATTTTGTCTGTGCCCACAGTGATTCCCCTTCATTTAAATTAAAGGAAAATCCTTGTATTGTATCAGAAAATAGTTACCTGAAGCTAAATGTAGAAAATTATGGGGGTATGATAAAAGAAAGTTGGCTTGATCGTCCGCTTTCCGTGGCAGGCAGAGTGGTTGTCCGTACGGAAGGAATAGCGCTCGAAACAAAGCTTGTTGATATGAAGAAACCTCTTTTTATTATTCCTTCGCTTGCGGTGCATATGAAACGCGGAGAGAAAGATAATGAGTTAAATACGCAGCTTCACATGCTTCCTTTGGCCGGAACAAGGACAGATAAAGAGGCGCTTAAGAAAGCGGTGGCAAAAGAAGCGGGAGTAAAGGCGGCAGATATTCTCGGAACCGATTTGTATTTGTATCCGGTGTCAGAACCTGTTTGCATGGGAATGAACGGAGAACTTCTCGGGGGTCCTCGTCTGGATGATCTGGCGTGTGTTTACTGCGGCTTACAGGCGTTACTTTCGAGTGACCCGGAAGATAAGGTTTCGGTGCTGGCAGTATTTGATAATGAAGAGGTGGGAAGCCAGACAATGCAAGGGGCAGCATCCGACTTTTTGCTTTCTGTGCTCCGGAGAATTGCAGGGGATTTCAGACAAAATATAGACAGACTTTTGGCGGCAAGCTTTTTAATAAGTGCAGACAATGCGCATGCACTTCATCCGAATTATACAGAAAAAACGGATCCGACCAATCGCCCGGTATTAAATAAAGGGATTGTGATTAAATATCACGGGGGACAAAAATATACGACAAGTGCATATTCGGGGGCGCTTGTGAAAGCGATTTGTGAACAGGGAAAAATTCCGTATCAGACCTATCATAACCGCTCGGATGTGGCAGGTGGTTCTACACTCGGGAACATTGCGCTGACAAGCGTGTCAGTTCCAGCGGCAGATATAGGAATTCCTCAGCTTGCCATGCATTCGGCATTTGAGACGATGGGAACAGATGACCTGACATATATGACAGATTTCATGAAAGCATTTTATGAAGCAAAGACGGATTGTCAGTAATAATACCATCGACGCCTAAATAATATAATCTTTGCATATGAAAACGGTTATTCACTGTCCAGGCATAAAGGATGTGACCGCGTTTGCGGGCCGTGGCAGAAAGAGTGGCGGTCACATAGGAAGCGTTAACACTGATTCCGTCGATGTCCTTAGGTTCCTGAAACATATATTGAGCAATATCTTTGTAGGAAGAGAGTAAAAGAAAAGTTTTTAGTTCCGGATTTTGCAGTTTGACTTTTTTTAGGGTGTAAAGATTTTTAGAGGAAATTTCATAAGAACAGACAGAGTCGTATTTCTGTAACAGAGATACGACTTTTTCTTCGTCGTTGTCAGTTTTCAGTTCCAAGTGCAGATGAAGCTGCGGGTATTTTTGACAGAGCATTAAAACTTCTTCCAGTGTACATGGAGTTACCGTAGGGTAATCGGATTTTTCCGTAGATAAGGTGAGAGAAAGAAAGTCCCGGCAATGTAACTCGGAGACGGAGCGGTCAATTCCGGTCATGCGCTTTAGATTAGAGTCATGAAAAATGACAGGAATCCGGTCAGAGGTACAGCGGACATCCAGTTCAATGCAGTCTGCATTATTTTTTATGGCAGAGAGAATGGCAGGAATGGTATTTTCCGGCGCATGGAGGCTGTCACCGCGATGTGCAATAATACGCGGCGCAGCGTGAGAACCGGCGGAAAGCGGGAAGATACCATATTGAAAACAGAACAATACTACGGAAATAAGGAAGATAAGCAGTCTTTTTTTCATATAACGAGCATCACCGGTTCTGTCAAATTTTATTCTGAATAAATTGACACTGATTTTAAATCAAGGTATGCTATAAAAAAGCAAACAGGAGGATTACATTATGGGAAAAAATCCGATGAATAACTTATCTTACGGACTCTTTGTCCTGACTGCAAGGGACGGGATGAAAGATAACGGTTGTATTATCAATACTGCGATGCAGGTTACGACAAGTCCGAATTGCATTATGATTGCGGTAAATAAAAATAATTATACACACGATATGATTAAGAAAACAGGAGCATTCAATCTTTCCGTACTTTCCGAGAAGGCACAGTTTGACACATTCAAGCACTTTGGTTTTCAGAGCGGAAGAGACGTTGAAAAAATGATTGGTATTGAGTTTTCGCGTTCGGCTAACGGAATTGCGTATTTGCTGAATGAGACAAATGCATACCTTTCTGCCAAGGTGATTTCCGAGACGGATTTTCCGACGCACACGGTATTTTTTGCCGAGGTAACACAGGCGTTGGTGCTTTCGGATGATCCTTCCGTGACTTATAGTTTTTATCATAAAAATATAAAACCGGCTCCGCAAAACACGGAGAAGAAAAAAGGGTTTATTTGTACGGTGTGCGGATATATTTATGAAGGCGATGTGTTGCCGGAGGATTTTATTTGTCCGTTGTGTAAGCATCCGGCTTCAGATTTTAAGCCGTTATAATATTCTGAGAAAGTTACCCGGAGGAAACTATGGTACCAAAGAAAAGAATAATCATTTTATTGGCCGGGGCATTACTTGCCGCAAGCATGGTTTTGGGCGGATGTGCCAAAGAAAATACAAAAATTAACGAGGGAATGCAGGCGATTGAAAAACTGGATTACAACAGTGCCCTGCCATTGTTTGAGCAGGCGATTGTCGAGCAGGAAGATTTGGAACTTGCATATCGCGGACAGGGCCTTTGCTATTTGGGAATGACAGAGTATGAGAAGGCGGTAGAGTCTTTTGAAAAAGCATTGTCGCATGCAGGAATGTTTGTGACGGACACGGAAGTAGATATTAATTATTATCTTGCGACGGCGCAGTATAAAAACGGTGATAATGCAGCAGCGCTGGAAACTTTAAATGCAATAGCAGGTGTGCGTGAAAAGCAGGCAGAAGTTTACTATCTGCGCGGCTTGATTAAGATGGAAAACGGCGACTATGAAAGTGCCGTCAGCGATCTTGACACAGCGCTCGGGCGCACAAAAGGCGATACGGCGATGGCAATCCGTATTTATCATGTATATGCAGACCACGGCCGTGTGGAAGAAGGAAAGGCGTATCTTTCCGCTGCATTAAACAATCATGAAGATTCTATGACAGATTACGAAAAAGGATCTGTTTACTATTATTTGGAAGATTACGAAAATGCAAAAAACTGTTTGGAACAAGCAAAAAGCGATGGAAAACGTGAGGATGCAGAAACGGTTTTGATGCTCGGAAAAACATATGAGCAACTCGGAAACAGCAATTATGCCGCAGGTGTTTATAAAATGTTTTTAGAACAGAACGGAGACAATCCGGCCATGTACAATCAACTTGGATTATGTAAACTTGAGGTCGGCGAATATGAAGCAGCATTAAATGCGTTTGACAGCGGACTTTCAATTACCGAAAACAATGATTGTATCCAGCAACTTAGATTTAATCAGATTGTTGCATATGAATATTTGGGCGAATTTGAGAAAGCTTCTGCGCTTATGAACGGATACTTAGAAAGCTATCCGGATGATGAGCAGGCGGTGCGGGAATACGAGTTCTTGAGAACCAGATAGAAGAAAAAAACGCGCAAAAACCTCAAAAATGCAGGAAAAACCTGCAAAATGGAAGAAAATACCGGACACTATATCTTGTGTTTACATAAAAGTGTTAACATAAGATATAGTGTTTTTTCTTAGTATTTATATTGACTTTATATAGGGCGGGTGCTACAATGAATTTAATCGGCGTTCCTGATACTTTGGTTGACGATAATCACATTATGTAAACAGTGGATCGACAAAGTTTTAGAAAAATGCAGGGAATCTTGCAAAATGAAAAGGAAGGCTGAAAGGGGACTATGTATTATTTGGGAGAAAGGGCGATTACATGTTAAACGTAATTAAAAGAGACGGAAGCACAGCAGAATTTGATTTGAAGAGAATTAACGATGCGATTATGAAAGCATTTGTTGCGACAGACATGCAGTATACAAATGATATCGTTGATCTTCTTGCACTGCGCGTGACAGCAGATTTTCAGAGTAAGGTAAAGGATGAGAGTATTCATATCGAGGATGTTCAGGACAGCGTAGAGCGTGTTTTGGAGCAGACAGGATATGCAGAGGTGGCGAAAGCTTATATTCTTTACAGAAAGCAGAGAGAGAAACTTCGTACGATGAAGTCTACGATTCTTGATTATAAAGATGTGGTTAACGGCTATGTAAAGGTTGAGGACTGGCGTGTAAAAGAGAATTCCACAGTGACGTATTCTGTCGGCGGACTTATTTTGAGTAACTCCGGCGCAGTTACGGCAAATTATTGGCTTTCTGAAATTTATGATGAGGAAATTGCAACAGCTCACCGTAATGCGGATATCCATATTCATGACCTTTCCATGCTTACAGGATATTGCGCAGGATGGAGTTTAAAACAGCTGATTAAAGAAGGTCTCGGCGGAATCACAGGTAAGATTACGTCTGCACCGGCAGCACATTTGTCAGTGCTTTGCAACCAGATGGTAAACTTCCTCGGTATTATGCAGAATGAGTGGGCAGGTGCGCAGGCATTTTCGTCTTTTGACACATATCTGGCACCGTTTGTTAAGGTGGATAATCTTACATATCCGGAAGTAAAAAAATGTATTGAGGCTTTCATTTACGGCGTAAATACACCGAGCCGCTGGGGTACACAGGCTCCGTTCTCAAATGTGACACTTGACTGGACCGTTCCGAATGACCTTGCAGAACTTCCTGCGATTGTCGGCGGACAGGAAATGGATTTTAAATATAAAGACTGTAAAGCGGAAATGGATATGATCAACAAGGCTTTCATCGAGACGATGATTGAAGGTGATGCAAACGGACGCGGATTCCAGTATCCGATTCCTACCTATTCCATCACAAGTGATTTTGATTGGTCCGACACAGAGAATAACCGCTTATTATTTGAAATGACAGCAAAATACGGAACACCGTATTTTTCAAACTATATTAACTCAGATATGGAGCCTTCGGACGTTCGTTCTATGTGCTGCCGTCTGCGTCTTGATCTTCGCGAACTTCGTAAAAAGACGGGTGGTTTCTTCGGTTCGGGAGAAAGTACGGGAAGTATCGGCGTAGTTACGATTAATATGCCTAGAATTGCTTATCTTTCATCAAGCAAAGACGACTTTTACCGCCGCCTGAACAAGATGATGGATATCGCAGCGAGATCTTTAAAGATTAAACGAGGCGTTATTTCCAAACTTTTGGATGAAGGATTATATCCATATACAAAACGTTATCTCGGACAGTTTGACAATCATTTCTCAACCATCGGTCTTCTCGGTATGAACGAGGTGGGATTGAATGCGAATTGGCTCCGTGCTGACATGACAGAAAAGAAAACACAGGAATTTACAAAAGAAGTCCTCAATCATATGCGTAACCGTCTTTCTGATTATCAGGAGCAGTACGGCGATCTTTACAACCTTGAGGCAACGCCGGCAGAAAGTACTTCTTACCGTCTTGCAAAACATGACCGTAAGAGATGGCCGGGCATTAAGACTGCAGGACATGTCGGTGATACACCGTACTATACAAACTCATCGCATCTTCCTGTGGACTATACAACAGATATTTTTGATGCGCTTGATATTCAGGATGAGCTGCAGACGCTTTATACGTCAGGTACTGTATTCCACGGATTTATCGGGGAGAAACTTCCGGATTGGAAAGCCGCAGCGAACCTTGTAAAAACAATCGCAGATAATTATAAACTTCCGTATTACACATTGTCACCGACATATTCTATCTGTAAAGAACATGGTTATCTTGCAGGCGAGGTGAAGGTTTGTCCGCACTGCGGAAAACCGACAGAGGTGTACAGCCGTATTACAGGATATTACAGACCGGTACAGAACTGGAATGACGGTAAATTACAGGAATACCAGAACCGTACAGAGTACAACATCGAAAAATCTTCTATGAAAAAACCGGTAACGAGTGTTGTAAAACTTTCCGATTATGATCAGGATGTGACGGTTTCTGTGAGCGCACCTGAGAATGTAAAATATTTATTTACAACGAAGACTTGTCCGAATTGTAAACTTGCCAAGGAATACTTAAAAGATGTTCCTTATGTGATGATTGATGCAGAAGAGAACATGGAACTTGCTATGCGTTACAGCGTAATGCAGGCTCCGACGTTGGTTGTTGTTGACGGTGATTCGCACAAAAAATATGTCAATGCGTCTAATATCAAGAAATATGCAGACAGTCTTACACAGGTATTGGTATAGGAGAAAACGATGCACGATTTATTTATACGAGTAAAAGGCATTATCAAACAGGATGACAAATATTTAGTGCTCAAGCGTTGGGTAGATGACCGCATTGTGGAGCCTTATGTATGGGAGTTTGTGGATTGCGAACTTGAGAAGGGCGAAAGTCCGGAGCAGGCAGTACTTCGGGCTGTTCATGAAGCTGTCGGTGTTGACGGTGAAATTGAAAGGCCTTTATATACATGGTCACAGATGATAGGAGATATTCAGTGTGTCGGTATCACGTATCTGTGCAGGCTTTCATTGGATGAAGGTTCTCTTATGCTCAGCGAGGAGTATAGTGGATTTGAGTGGATTACGGAAGAAGAACTTCCGGTCTATATTGACAATCCGAATGTTTTAAAAGATATAAAAAAAGCGTTAGGAGATATAAATCATGATTAATAAACTTGTTGCGGGAATTCAGAAAACAAATGCACCGATTGTTGTAGGACTTGACCCGATGATGAAATTCATTCCGGAACATATTACAAAGAAGGCGTTTGCTGAGTACGGTGAGACTTTAGAAGGCGCTGCAGAGGCAATTTGGCAGTATAATAAAGGCATTGTCGATGCAATTTATGATTTGGTTCCGGCTGTAAAACCTCAGATTGCCATGTATGAGCAGTCCGGAATTCCGGGACTTGTGGCTTTTGATAAAACTGTGAAATACTGTAAAGAAAAAGGCCTTGTAGTAATAGGTGATATCAAACGTGGTGATATCGGTTCGACATCTGCTGCTTATGCGACAGGACATCTCGGAAAAGTACAGGTTGGAAGCAATTCTTTCTATGGTTTTGATGAAGATTTTGTCACAGTAAATCCGTATCTCGGAAGTGACGGTGTAAAACCGTTTATTGATGTATGTAAGGAAGAAAAGAAAGGTATTTTTGTTCTTGTTAAGACATCCAATCCGAGCAGCGGCGAGTTCCAGGACCGCCTGATTGACGGCAAACCTCTTTATGAGTGGGTCGGACAGCAGGTAGACGCATGGGGCGCAGACCACATGGGAGATGCTTACAGCTATGTAGGTGCTGTTGTCGGAGCGACTTACCCGGAGATGGGAAAAGTGCTTCGTGATATTATGCCGAAGGCATATATTCTTGTACCCGGCTACGGTGCACAGGGCGGAAAAGGAAAAGATCTTGTACATTTCTTTAATAAAGATGGTCTCGGAGCTATTGTAAATTCCTCAAGAGGAATTATCGCCGCTTACCAGAGTGATGCGTACAAAGAGAAATTTGCACCGGAAAATTATGCAGATGCTTCCAGAGCGGCTGTACTTGATATGATCGAAGATATCGCAGGAGCACTTTCTGCAAAATAAAAAGACAATCAATACCCCGGACAGAAATGTTTGGGGTATGTTTGTTATATCAGAAAAGGATGATAAAATATGAAAAAACGATTCTTGATTGGAATGTTTATGCTTATTGCAATCGGAATGTCTGCTTGCGGTGCAAAAGAAGAAGTGCCGGCAGCAGATGAGATGGTGCAAGAGAGTGTACAGGAAGAAATAGTGGTGGAAGAGGCTGTTACAGAAACAGAGGCCGAAATAGAGGAAGAGGCTGTGACGCAGGAAGTGCCGAGTCAAGAGGAAACAGAGGAACCGGTTGCGGAAGAACCTGTGCCGGAACCTGTCCCGGTTGTTTTCGAAGATATTTCTGTTGAACTTACAACTTATCCGATTATCAAATACACAATTATGGGTGAACAAAAACAGATTGATTATACAATGTATGAAAGCATGTATTTTTATGATATGGTTTCAGATCCGGAATTGGCTATCGGATATAGTATGGGTGATGTGACAGGCGATGGGTTAGATGATTTAGTTGTCAGTCTTTATGTGGTAGGTAATACACTTTCAGATCTTTTGCAGGATACATATGTATATACAATTGATGCAGATATCAATGATTTAAATGAAATATTATACATTTCGGCAAATGGCGGTGAGCAGTTTGCACCGGGCTTTCCGAACAATATAGGTGCGGCGCCTTCCGGAAATGGTACACTTCGCCTTGATTTGTGTGCGGAGAAAACGACAGGCGGTGAGTTCCCGCCGACAACTTCTGTGGAACTTGTTTGTCAGGATGGCATGTGGAGTGTGAAGTAAGGGCGATATTATTAGACGAAATTGAAGTCAGGGGGAAAGATAAAAATGGAAGATGAAAGAAAAGTGGAAAATGAAGAGAATAAAGAAGAAAAGGGTGAAGAGTCTCAAGTAATGTGGTTGCCTATTTGCATGTGCTTGGGCGTGAGCCTTGGTATGGCATTCGGAAGTCTGTTTTTTGACAATATGTCTATCGGTATGTGCTTCGGTATTTCTTTGGGCGTTGCTGTGGGCAGTATCATCGACGCGAAAAACAGAAACGATGATAAGTAGTACGGAAAGAGTTATGCAGACGGGAAGATATTCCCGTCTTTTTTGTGACGACAGGGGGAGAGAATGTACAAGATTATTGGATATTATATTTGTGAAAAAATAAGTATTCCTGATTTTCTGGGAATAAATAGCGATGAAATGATTACTGTGAGTGATTGTTTCGACGGTATACATCCGGAACTCAGCTATTGTTTTTTTACCAATAACAGAAAAAAGGAACGAATGGAATATCATAAAAAATGGGGTATCAGTGAAGAAAAAGCGCGCATGCTGCAAAATGATATACATTCTATGTTTGAAAGCTGTCTGGCAATTGACGGTCGTTTTACAAATATTGAGGATGCGAAAAGAATTCGAGAGAAATATTTTGATGCGGACAAGTGTGTAATCGTAAGTGTATCGACAACCGAGGAATACTACACAATATTGACAGAAGAGCTTAGTGAAAATTCAAGTGGAATGAATGATTTCTTTTCCGGTGTCACGGACGAAAATCAGCTGCTCGGCTATGATATTTTGGGTTGGGACCTAAGTGGATTTCATACCTTTTTGTGCAACAGTCTGCACGAAGAATTGGAAATGCCGAAATTTAACAAATATTGTTTGCTGGAGAATGATTTTGAAACCGTACAGGATTTTGCAAAGCAGATTCAGCGAAAAGGAGAACCGGTAGAATGGATTCCTTGTAGAATCGGAATCGGAAATCCGTAGAGAGTGTGCGATTGCTATAAGGGAGTGTTTAGGATATGAAGAACAATTGGCATATGGTTATGCGCATTGGTATGGTATGAAGGTTTCTGATGTAAATAAGGATACTCCGGATTATATCTTAGATGAATTTCCTTATGGTTTACCTTTTGAAAGAATCATAGAAGATGATATTAATGAGTATTCGATTATGCTTTATAGTCCGACAGGGACAGGAACAAGGCGGGTTGGTGTTCTTTGTAATGATACGGAACATAGGATTGTATGTTATTATGCTATCCAAAGATTTTAAGGATTTTATTGAGTTTGAAAGTACATGAAGATTTGAATTTATGGAGATGAGTAATATGAGAAAACTGAGTGTTAAACTGATTCTTTCATTTGCAGCTTTTTTAATTGCAAACCTTTGGCTTATAGGGAAAGGAAGCGCTAAGGGTGCTGCTGACTTTTTGGTATCTCCGGCAGTAGAAGAAACTATCTTATTTATCCTTTTGCAGATAATAGTCATACTGATTTATTATATTCGTCCTCTCACAATAAGAAAATCCAGAATAATTTACTGGTTGATTTCTGAAGCATTTGTTGCTATTACTTTTTTCTTTTGGGGAATATTTATTGTTGGTCCTATTTGGTTTCAATAACACAAATACCAATTTGTAGGGGACGGAAACTTTGAATTCTCACTTGGGGTGTTTTAAGGGATTTAATAACTGTTATATCTTGTTATAAAAATTGTGGGAAACCCTGAAAATACTAAATTTTTTGTAGGTGCCCTTTCCGTCACATCTTGTATTGTGTTATATCGTTTTACCCTTGGTTACGACCTCTAATAAGGGAAAAAACAAGGGGAATTCAAAACGAATGATTGTTACTTGAATATATGTGGAAGATATGATATAAAAGATGTGTAGTATTAAGTTAGAGGTAGATTTTATGTCTTGGAAAATGGTTAATTTACAACTTATAAAAGGTTACATTTTTTCCCTTTACGGGGATAGTGCGCCCTTTTTTAGGCCGATTTGTCATGACATGCTCTAGATTAAATGTAAATGAGATGTTTTTACAAATGAAATAAAAATGCGCATTATCTCCTTAACCATGATTGAAAAAATGAAGTTAAGGAGATTTTTTATGTTTAAAATTAAGAAGCAATTATCAAAATTATATACATCATCTATCCTGGGCAATTTATCTTTAACCGGCGCCTGGGTTGCGATTTTAGCAGCAAGGGGATACAGCCTTGTGGAAATTGGCATAGCGGAAACGGTATTTCATATCGTAAGTCTGATTTTTGAGATTCCATCCGGTGTTTTGGCAGATGTTTTCGGAAGAAAGAGGATGCTCCTTGTCAGCACTATAATGGGAATGATTTCGGACGTTGTTATGATTCTTTCCAACAACCTTTTTATGGTATGCCTGTCCATTGCGTTTCGGGCTTTGAGCTACAATTTTGCATCCGGTTCGGGAGATGCGCTTGCTTATGATTCACTTAAACTGGTCAAGATGGAAAAAGAGTTTGAAAGATATGAATCCAATCAATTAATGATTTACCGTTTGTGTAGTGGTATATCTACGCTTTGTGCAGGTTTTGCGCTTACCATCGGTTATCGGATCGCATATGGAACAAGTATTATTACAGGTGTGATACAGATTATGATTTTGTCGTCTCTATACGAGGTTTGTATCGGTGATTCGAAAAAAGATATCGGAAATAAAATAGGAAGAAAATTAACCGGGTACTTTAAGGAAAGTCTTTCTTTTATAAAAGAAGTACGCGGATGTATGGGATTAATGCTATGTAATTCTTTTGTCGGTGCCGTGGATATTTTGTTGCTGTTCTTTTTACAGGCAAAGCTTCCGAAATGCGGTATTTCACAGTGGTGGCTGGGATTTGCTTTTTTGTTCATGGAATTGGGTGGCATTGTCGGCTCAAGATTGATTTTAAAAGTGCAAAAGATTCGATACCGCTGGATATTTATGTTCTCCGTGCTGTTGGTGGCGACAGGGCTATTGGCTGAACACTCCGGTGTTTGCCTGATTATGACATTGGGTGGTTTCATTGCGGCAATTGGTGATGATGCTTTGCAGGTGCGTACCAATGCCATGTTGCAAGATATGTTTCCTTCTGAGCAGCGTGCTACGCTTACATCCATAGAATCCTTTAGTTTTTCTGTTATTATGATTGTTTTATCACCGCTTGCAGGGTTCTTTTTTACTTATTGGTAAGCTTTTATCATTGTGGAAAACTTATGAACCCTTTATAATGAATGCAAGAAGTGGAAATATAAGGAGAAATTCAAAAGTGAGCAACAAATCAGGCGTTGTTTATGAAGAAATAGAAAAGCAAAGTAAAAGGCTATTAGGCTTTTTTAAGTGGATTGTCATTGCGGGCATCATTGGCATAGTTGTAGGTATGGTTGGTACTGCGTTTCACTACGGCTTACAATATGTGACGGAATACCGCAATGTGCATCCTTTTGTCATTTTGGGTTTGCCCTTGGGTGGCCTTTTGATTGTATGGTTATATCATGCAGCAGGAAGAGCTGATGATCAGGGAACTAACAGTGTGATAGCAGCAGTCCGGTCTGAGGAAAGACTTAGATTCCGGACTGCACCACTGATTTTTATCAGTAGTATTATTACTCATTTGTTCGGAGGTTCTGCGGGACGAGAAGGAGCAGCACTTCAGATGGGTGGAAGTATTGGTAATGGTATCGGTAAGTTTTTCCGCCTCAATGAAAAAGATATGCATGTGGCAGTTATGTGCGGTATGAGTGCTTGTTTCTCAGCACTTTTCGGCACACCCATTGCGGCCACCTTTTTTGCCATGGAAGTAGTAAGTGTGGGCATTATGTATTATGCGGCATTGGTTCCCTGTGTGTTCTCCAGTTTAATAGCGGTGGAGATTGCCAGGTATTATGGAATCAGAAGTGAGGCTATGTTGATTTCTTATGTGCCGGAGTTTACCATGCGAAACACCGGTAAGATTGTATTGATATCGATTTTATGTGCAGCACTCAGTATATTGTTTTGTATCGCTATGCATGCAGCATCAAAGTATACGAAAAAATGGGTACCCAATGCATACGTAAGGATTTTTATATTTGGTATATTAATTGTGGCAATACAATTTTTAACCGGATCCACGGATTATATGGGAGCCGGGATGGAGGTTATAGAAAGGGCTATGCACGGGGAGGTAAATCCGGAAGCTTTTATCTTGAAAATCCTGTTAACTGCCATCACTCTTGGTGTTGGCTTCAAGGGTGGCGAAATTGTTCCGTCGTTCTTTGTAGGTGCCACATTCGGATGTTTACTTGCACAACTTCTTGGGATTTCGCCATCTATGTGCGCGGCAGTAGGCATGATTGCCATATTCTGCGGTGTTACCAATAGCCCGATTACATCAATCTTGCTGGGCTTTGAAATATTTGGTATGGATGGAATTTATTTTATATTGATTGGTGTTGCAGTCAGCTATATGTTGTCGGGATATTATAGTTTGTATCATTCCCAGAAAATCATGTATTCAAAGTTTGATGCCGAGTATCGGGGGAATATGTTGAATAAAAAATGACGGATGGGTATGGTGATGTTGTGATAAAACTTTTAAAATATGGAAATACCAATACGTTTTTTATCAAAAACGGTTCCGAGGGCTTGTTGTTTGACACGGATTGGGCCGGTACGCTTCCTTTGTTTTATAAGGAGATCAAGGCTCGGGATATTGCATTTGATGATATCAAATATGTGATGGCAACTCATTATCATCCGGATCACATGGGTTTAATCAGCGAACTGATGACAAAGGGTATTCAGCTGATTTTACTTGATGTGCAAAGGGATCATGTACATTATTCGGACGAAATTTTTCGTCGGGATTCCCGATTGCATTACACTCCTATTTGTGAGGAACATGCTGTCATTATGACCTGTGAGGAAACAAGAAATTTCTTAAAAGAAATTGGGATAAACGGTGAATGTATACATACCCCCGACCATAGTGATGATAGTATTTCGTTGATACTGGATGAAGGGATTGCATTGGTTGGAGATTTGGATCCTATTGATTTTGTAGAGGCATATGAGGAGAATACGGCTCTAAAAAAGAGTTGGGATCGGGTTTTAAAATTTCGGCCGCATACCGTTTATTATGGGCATGCCAATGAGAAAAGATTTACCGGTTGATTAGAAGATAAGAAAATGAAAAGGAGATACTGAATATGAACGCTTTGACAATATCCTGCATTGCTGTTGCAGGAGCAGGAGTGCTAATTATGTTGATTGGTTTACCCTTTTTCTTTCATGCGTCAGGTGTGAAAAAGAAGTGTAATAAAACCATTTATGGAAGGGTTGTAGACCACCAATATCTGAAAGGTGGCAACACATATATTACGCCTTTGGTAGAGTATTATGTAGATGATGAGAGATACATTGCGTATAGGCATTACAAAGGAGTTACTAAAAAGAAGATGGTAACGTCAAAGGACACCGGTTTATCGGATAAAGATTATTTGTATGTTTCGGATAAAGACGTGTTACATATTGTAAGGGTAGGCACCATGCATAGTTTTGGAGCGTTGGCTGAAGATATGTGGCCTGTGGGCAGTGAATTGCCGGTGCTATACAATCCACAAAAACCCAAACAGGCTTTTGTGGAAAAAGTAGTTGTGGTAAGTCAGATAGCAGGTATTGTATTAGTGTGTGTCGGATGCGGTATTATGCTTTTGGCGGGGATTATTTTTTGTTTGCTTGCTTAAGTAGTAAATAATTGGTTCTGTGTGAGGGAGAGTCGGAATAATGGATAGAAGTCCCATTAAAAATTTAGTTTATACATTTTTCCACTGGTTCTTAGTGGTAGCGCTCAGTGCAATTTCATTTTTTGTGCAGTATGCATTTATGACTGATACAGGAGAATCTTATAGTGGCTTCTTTTTTGCGGGAAGTATTTATTCTATTAATTATTTTATGTATTTCATAGGTGTTGTCTTGTTTTTTGCAGGCTTTTATATGATTTGGAAAAAATACTTGGTAGTGGATTGGAATGGATTTCATGGGCAGTGTCTATTATGGAAAGTGAGTTATTTGCTTATTGCAACTGTGGCATTAGCGGCAATCTTTGTAGTTGCCTTGTTAGTGATGTTGTGTTATACA
>JAZQDJ010000021.1:0-6214 GCA_045546735.1 Lachnospiraceae bacterium
CACTGCACATCTACATTGTGATAGTGGCGGAGCGTATCTAGAATAATATGAGGTCCCGGACCTCTGTCATAAATATCTCCGACAATATGGAGCTGATCGACAACAAGACGCTGAATTAAATTGGAAAGCGCCACAATAAACTCCGGAGCACGTCCGATTCGGATAATCGTATTGACAATCTCGTTGTAATAACCTTCTTTATCCTGTACTTCGGCCTTTTCCGTAATAAGTTCTTCTATAATATACGCAAAATCTTTCGGTAAAGCCTTACGCACTTTAGAACGCGTATACTTGGAAGACACATGCTTTGTAATCTGCACAAGGCGGTACAAAGTGATCTTGTACCAGTCTTCAATGTTGTCCTCTTCCTGCAGTACAATCTCAAGTTTTTCCTTCGGATAATAAATAAGTGTTGCAAGGCTCTTTTTGTCCTTATTGCTCAAAGTATTTCCGAATTCCTCATCGATTTTTCTGCGCACGGAACCTGATCCGTTTTTCAAAATATGATTAAACTGCTCATATTCCCCGTGAATGTCTGTCATAAAATGCTCGGTCCCTTTCGGGAGATTTAAAATCGCCTGAAGGTTGATAATCTCTGTGCTGGCCGCTGCAATATTCGGATACTGCTTTGCAAGTGAACGCAGATATCTTAATTCCATATCATCCATGTGTTGTCCCCCTGTTTGCTGTACGTATACATTAACCTTCGTTAATCACATCACTCATGCTGTACATGCCCGGCGCTTTTCCTGCAAGGAATTTTGCTGCCTGGATAGCTCCGTTACCGAACACAGCTCTTGAATATGCTCTGTGGGATAATGTAATCACTTCATCCTCACCCGCAAAGATGACATCGTGATCGCCGACAATCGTACCGCCTCTGACTGCAGAAAAACCGATTTCTTTCTGCGGTCTTGCCATGTTACGGTCACTTCTGTCATATACATATTCGTATTTTTCTTCGAAAGCTTCATTAATGGAATCGCCGAGAGCAAGTGCTGTTCCGCTCGGTGAATCTTTTTTCTGGTTGTGGTGTTTTTCCACGATCTCAATATCAAATCCTGCCTCAGCAAGAATCGGCGAAATATCTTTTAATACTTTCTGAAGGAGGTTGATACCCATAGACATATTCGCAGATTTAAGGATTGCCACTTTCTTTGACATTTCCTCCACGTTTGCAAGCTGCTCCGCTGTAAGTCCTGTCGTACAAAGCACCACCGGAAGCTGTTTTTCTGCGCAGTAAGCAAGAAGTGTGTCTACTGTAGAAGCTGCTGAAAAGTCAATCACAACATCTGCGGATACATCACACTCTGTAATGCTTTGAAATACCGGATATGTGTTTTTAATACCGTCAAACATATCCACTCCTGCTACAATTTCAATTGCCGGGTCTGCCTCAACCAGTCTTGTAATATTCTGTCCCATACGGCCGTTACAGCCATGCATAATAATTTTTGTCATATCTGTTCTCCTTTCATCTTCCTATCGATATGAAGATGACAGGCAGAAACTAACAACTGCCTGTCATATGTTATTCTTACAAATATCTTTTCTTATAAAATACCGAAGCCTTTCATAGCTTTCTCAAGTCTTTCTGCATTCTGCGGCTCCATCTCTGTCAGCGGTCTTCTCATCGGACCTGCTTCAAATCCGAGAAGGTTCATCGCTTTTTTCACCGGAATCGGATTTACTTCACAGAAAAGGGAATCAATCAGTTCGATAGCATCCAGCTGAATTTTGCAGCTCTCTGCTACATTACCTTCAAAGTATTTTGCACAAATATCATGTGTCTGCTGCGGTGCAACGTTAGAAAGTACAGAGATAACTCCTTTTCCTCCGAGAGAAAGAATCGGAACAATCTGATCGTCGTTTCCACTGTATACGTCCACGCATCCGTCTGCAAGCGAAAGAAGTTTTGCTACGCCTGAGATATTTCCTGTCGCATCTTTTACACCGACAATGTTCGGTACTTCTTTACAAAGTTTTACAACTGTCTCCGGCTGAATAAATACGCCGCCGGTTCTGCCCGGAATGTTGTAAAGAATAATCGGAATATTTACTGCCTCAGCAATCATTGTGAAATGCTCTGCGAGACCTTTCTGTGTACATTTATTGTAGTATGGTGTTACAACCAAAAGCCCGTCAGCTCCTGCCTTCTCAGCTTCTTTCGACAAGTAGATGGCGGTCTCTGTGCAATTAGAACCTGTACCTGCTACAACCGGAATTCGTTTGTTTACTACCTTAATACAATAACGGATAACATCGAGATGTTCCTCGTGGGAAAGCGTAGAAGCTTCTCCTGTTGTACCGCAAACGATAATCGCATCTGTTCCGCCCGCAATCTGCTGCTCGATGATTTTTTCAAATGCTTCGTAGTTTACGCTTCCGTCTTCATGAAATGGTGTGACAATCGCAACACCTGCTCCTGTAAAAATTGACATTTTCATTCCTCCTTTAAAATAAAGAAAAAGCCGACATGGAAAGAGCCGACTTCAAAATTCCGTTCCGATAGCTCCCCATCAATACTGATGACAGTCATACAGTTCTTAACTGTATGCCCAAGGTAAACGTCGCAGCCCCGTTTCCTTTCGGCGTCTTTTCCTTTCTATTTCCATCATCTGCTTCTGCCGCATCCGAAAATGTACTGATAAAAAACGCAACCTCTATCTATTTCTTATTGACAGCTCTGCCTATATTTCAGAACCTACTGCAAGCATAGCACCCTTCGCTTTATCTGTCAATCTTTTTCCCCTACGGTAAATATAGGTAACAAAAAACTCCGGCCAGACCACCGGAGTTTCTTTTCTTAAAACACTTTGAAATTAACGGTTTCAATTTTGGAAACTTCATCGGCGATCAGGCACAACTCATCATTTAACTGTATTCCCGTCATAATGACTGTCGTCTCCTCGTCCTTTGCTTCCAAAATCGTTTTCAGTTCTTCTACCGTAATGATTCCCATATCCACAAGGCCAAGCACCTCATCAAGAATCAACAAATCGCATTCTCCTGTAGACAATACTTTTTTGGCAAAATTGAGTCCGTTTATAATATTCATCTTTTCTTCTTCTCGTCCGCGTTCATCCAAATCGGCATAATCCTCTGTCGCCTTTTCAAATCTGAAAAACTTAATCTCCGGTTCGAAACGACGCAGATATTCCGCATTCATCAGCGAATCTGCCTTTAAAAACTGAATAATCACAACCGACTTATCATTACAGGCTGCATATACGGCCTCTCCGATTGCTGCCGGAGTCTTGCCGTGTCCGTCTCCCGTAAAAATATGTATCTTTCCCTGTTTCATTCTACACCTCTTATGTAAAAACAATCTATATCTTGGGCATCATAGCATAATTTTCCGCTATCTGCAACTCCCCTTCTTCATCCACAAGTTCCAGTTTGCTGACGCTTACTTCATAAGCAACACGTTTTTCCGCCTCATCTTCAGAGAGCTTCTTCACATATTCCCTGCTTTGTATTCTTCCCCATATCCTGCATCGCTCACCTACTTGAAAGCTGCTCGAATATCTGGCATTTCTTCCCCAGCTGATGCACGGAATGTAATCACTTTTCCCATACGGACGATTTACGGCAAGCAAAATATCTGCTATTTCTCTTCCGAGCGGTGTTTTTCGATATACAGGTTCTTTGCAAATGTACCCGTCCAGGAAAATATAGTTTGTTTTCTCATTTTCCATTTCTTCTTCCGGGAATTCCACTTCGCGCACAAACACCGATAAAATCAGTCTGTTTTTGTGTTCCTCATGGCGGTTGTAGGATCGGAACTGCCCGCTTACCATCACCGTCGTTCCTCGATAATCCTGCGTTACGTCAAGAAGTCTTTCCGATACCATAAGCGGAATCAAATCCGACGAATCACTGAGTCTCGGCACAAGCAAATCCACCATGTAAAATCCTTCCCCGAATATTTCGTGGCTGTACACAAAATCACTCGCAATCTCTCCGATTACCACTACCTGGTTGTTTTCAATTACCTTATCTGTCATTTTTTGTTCTCCCTTCTTTCATCAAGAATTTTTTCTATCAGCTATATAAATTTATGTGCAAATTTCCTTTTTATGTCATTGTTTCATCGACGCATGGTTGCTTTTTGCGACATTTGTGGTAGACTTATGTCGTTTGGGTATAAAAAACGTGAAATATTTTAAAGAAAAAAGAGGCGATTTGATGAAAACAAAACGAAACGATATCAGAAACGTAGCAATCATTGCCCATGTTGACCACGGCAAAACAACGCTCGTTGACGAACTTTTAAAACAAAGCGGTGTATTCCGTGCCGGTGCCGAAGTGGCAGAACGTGTCATGGATTCAAATGACATCGAACGCGAGCGCGGAATTACCATTCTTTCCAAAAACACCGCAGTTTCCTATAAAGATACCAAAATTAACATCATCGACACTCCGGGACATGCTGATTTCGGCGGTGAAGTAGAACGTGTCCTGAAAATGGTAAACGGTGTCATCCTTGTAGTAGATGCCTTTGAAGGTGCTATGCCGCAGACAAAATTCGTTCTGCGCAAAGCACTTGATTTAAAGCTCCCTGTTATCGTCTGTGTAAATAAAATCGACCGTCCGGAGGCCAGACCTGCGGAAGTTATTGATGAGATTTTAGAATTGTTTATTGATTTGGAAGCAGATGAATGGCAGCTTGACTGTCCGTTTGTTTTTGCATCCGCAAAAGCCGGAACGGCATCTCTTGACATGGATACCCCGGGCAAAGATATGATTCCTTTGTTTGAAACTATCCTTGACTATATTCCTGCACCGGAAGGCGACCCTGACGCCGGAACACAGCTTTTAATCAGCACAATCGACTACAATGAATATGTCGGCCGTATCGGTGTCGGAAAAGTAGATAACGGAACTATCTCTGTCAACCAGGAGGTTGTCATCGTAAACCATCACGATCCGGATCAGATGAAAAAAGTAAAAGTTTCCAAATTATACGAATTTGACGGTCTGAAAAAGGTGGAGGTCAAAGAGGCCGGCATCGGAGCCATTGTTGCTATTTCCGGTATTACGGACATCCGTATCGGTGACACTCTCTGCTCTCCTGCAGAGCCTAATCCGATTCCGTTCCAGAAAATTTCCGAGCCGACGATTGCCATGCACTTCATGGTAAACGACTCTCCTCTTGCCGGATTAGAAGGAAAATATGTAACAAGCCGCCATCTGCGTGACCGCCTGTTCAGAGAGCTTAATACCGATGTTTCTCTCCGTGTGGAAGAAACAGACACAACGGAAGCCTTCAAAGTTTCCGGACGCGGCGAATTGCATTTATCCGTACTCATTGAAAATATGCGCCGCGAAGGATATGAATTTGCCGTATCCAAAGCAGAAGTTCTTTATAAAACAGACGAAAACGGAAAACGCCTTGAGCCAATGGAAACTGCTTATGTCGATGTCCCGGAAGAATTCTCGGGTTCTGTCATCCAGAAGCTTTCCACCCGCAAAGGTGAGCTCCTCGGTATGAGCCAGACAAGCGGCGGTTATACAAGACTGGAATTCTCAATTCCTTCCCGCGGCCTCATCGGCTATCGCGGTGAGTTTTTGACTGACACAAAAGGAAACGGTATTATCAACACTTCTTTTCAGGGCTACGGTCCTTACAAAGGTGACATGATGTATCGAAGTCAGGGTTCTCTTATCGCCTTTGAGGGCGGCGAAGCCATTACCTACGGTCTTTACAATGCGCAGGAACGCGGAACTCTCTTTATCGGCGCAGGTACAAAAGTTTACGCCGGAATGGTAATCGGTGAAACCGGAAAAGCCGAAGACGTGGAAATCAATGTCTGCAAGAAAAAGCAGCTGACCAACACACGTTCCTCCGGCGCCGACGAGGCTCTCCGCCTCTCACCGCCACGTATTCTTTCTCTTGAGCAGGCACTGGACTTTATCGATACCGATGAACTTCTCGAAGTAACCCCTGAAAGTCTCCGTATCCGCAAGAAAATCCTGGACCCGACTCTCAGAAAAAGAGCTTCATTCAAGAAATCATAATTTCACAGCGGAATTCTCTGCCGAACGGCAATGAACATAAAAAGAGCATGCAAGAAATTTGCATGCTCTGATACTATCATATCTATTTCCCTTCCACAATATCATTTTAACTCTTTTTTTCCTGTTTTCGTCTAGAAATCAAATATCTGCTTTCATATATCTGTAAATGTTCAGCATCTTTTCCTATAGATAT
>JAZQDJ010000022.1:0-17663 GCA_045546735.1 Lachnospiraceae bacterium
TCGGAATTACGGAAGAAAGTGTAAACCGTGAGATTATTTATCTGATACGGGGGCTTTTGAAAGAATAGGGACTTTTGTAAAGTCCCTTTTTTGTTGCGCAGTAGAGCGGTGGATTTACATGTTTCCGATTTTTAAGTAGTACTCGTTTTATCGGGATAATTTGCTTGTGTTGCACCGATTTTTATAAAAAAGTTCATAAAAATCGGTAAATTTACCAGCTAAGGTAGCCAGGGCCGGAAGCCAAGGTAGAAACAAAAGAAGCCGGACACCAAATCATGGTGCCCGGTTTCTTTTATAAGTATTTCGCATATGTTTTTAAGAATTTCAATAGATTGTCGGCTTCTTTGCGGGAAATGCTGTGCTGGGAATAGCAACATTTTTCCAACAGTTCCATTTGCGTAGTGCATTCTTTAGGAGTATATGGCCATTTGTCTGCTTTGCGGGAAGGCGGAACCTTCGGCAAATCAGAGGGAAGAATAAATTCTTCAATGGCGATATTTTTTTTCTGTAGTGCTTTGCAAATGCACTGATAACGGTATGCAAGAAGCGGAGCGTAGTTTCCGTGCCGATAGGCAGCAAAGCGCCGCGTACTTGCAGTAGCCAGACGGAATAAAAACAGAAGTAATATAAGTGTTGCAATGGCACTTACAAATAATAAAATCGGTTTTGCAAGGAAAGAGGACTTGCCGAAATACTTCTCAAAATAGGATGTTGTATCTTGAGGCGTAGCAATGTCTGATACAGGATCCGGTGGCGGAGTTTGTCCGAAAATACCGGAGAAAAGACTCCAGAAATCAGAGTATGCATTTTCGTTTTCCACGTCGCCGGAAGTATCCGGCGGTGTGAATTCGCGCGGAACCCATCCGATTCCCTGCATATATACTTCAACCCAGGCGTGGGCATTTGCGTCGGTGACATCAAGTTGAACGACACCGGTTTCACCGATTGGGTTAGTGCCGTGGAACCATTCATCGTATGTCTCGTTAATTGCGGTACCTTTTGCAACATCGGCCACGGAAACGGCATAGCCTTCCACGTAGCGCGCCGGAATACCGTAACTGCGTAGCAAAAGCGTAGCGGCAGTGGCAAAATGAGCACAGTAGCCGGAGTTTTGTTTTTTGAGGAAATGCACGGCAAAATCTGCATTTCTCGGAGTGGTTCCGGGCATCATGCTGTATGTATAATTTTCTTCCAGATATTCCTGAATGGCCGTAATTTGGTCATCCATATTTGCACAAGTGCCGATTTCTTTTTTGATTTCTTCTAATTCTGCCCGCGTTTGGAGAGGCATATCGATGTAGGAAGAAATATTGATGATATCGTAGTGAGTGATGTATTCTGCTTCCGGAGAATCCGGTGCAAGGTCTTCCAGCAGTTCATCCGGTTGTGCCTCGATATCCCAATAATTAAAACGCAGAGGATAATATGTTATCGTATTTACAGTTCCGGTTTTTGAGTTTCCCAGAACAAGCCCTCTTACGATATCGTAGGAAGCAGTCATCTCTCCGGTGGAGTAGTACGGCAAATATAGGTAGTTTGGATTGGCATCCAAATTTTTGATGCGGATTTTACCGTACATACCTTTGCCTGCATTTGTTTCTGTATAGTGTGCCAGGCGCCGGGCCTCCAAGAAACCGGTGTATGCTTCAAAGTTATCGTAGTTTACACCAAAGTACCGCTTGGTATGTTCGATGTCGTAAGAAGGCGGCAACCATTGATTTCCTGTATACGTTTGACCGGTATATGCTTTCAAATACAGTGTTTCATACGCAAATGGAACAAAAGTAACATTAAGATCCGGTTCGTAGTTAGGACGGACACTGCTGACACCGCCGAGGCGCCCTTCGCTTAAACCGCCGGATGCTTCATAGCGGTTAAAAAATCCGGCAAGACCGTTTTGCGTTAAAATACTGACATATTCATCCGCTTTCTTACGCAAAGCAGACGGTTGCTGCGTGTTTGTGGACATGGATAAAAACGGCATACAAATGATACCGAGAAATATCGAAAAGATAAAGAATACAATGGTCAGTTGCAGCATCATTTTTCCGCTGGCATGATACCGAAAGGTTCTCACATTCTTTTTGTGTAAGAAGGCAAATTCCGTAAAAACTTTGTCGCGGTACGGCAGCAGGTGATGTCCGCTGCACAACATAATACCGACCATAAAATATGAGAAAAGCAGTAGCACCAAATACGGGAAATCAGGCATTTCGCCGATGTAGATTCCGAGCTGGAAAATAGGGAAGGTAACGAGAATGACCGCCGCTAAATCCATGCTTTCCGAAATGGCTATATTGAGGAGCAAAATGAGAACAAAACCGATAAAAGCTGCAGCTATGGTAATCGTCATGTAGCGGTCGGTAAAGTATTCATTTGCTTCACGCAAAATGGAAAGGTCAAAATAGGTGCTGTATTTTTCCTGTATAATATTCAGAAATGCCTGGAAACCGCTGTATACATAATAGCGGTAAGTAATAATCGAAAAAACAAATAAAATAAAAGTGACCGGATAAAAAATATTAAATATAAGCCGGCTGTAATGAAGAAAAGCCAGAGCCATTGATAAGGTAAAAAGAATGATAATCAGGGCAAGCGGGTGATGAGGCAGATCAAAACTTGAAATAAGTCCGCCCAGGCACCCATAAACAGCAGCAAAAATGAAAAGCCCTTTCATTGCACACGAAAGAATCCTGTCAGAGCATTCTGTCAGGGGCTGCGGGGCAAAAGAAAAACCGTATGTTGCCGCATCTTTTATAGGATTTTGTTTTTTCTTTTTATGAAACAATATCTTTTACTCCTTTGCCGGAAATGTGGAGAATAGTGCCTTTGAGAATATCGGTTTTTTCGAAAAGTTCAAGGGCAAAATCTTCTTCTGTGTAAGGTGTTTGATAGAAGCAATTAAGCAGTGCCTGCTCCAGGTCTTCTTCAGAACGGATCAGATGTTTGGCAAAATCTTCTTCGTATTTACAGTAATAGCAGAAAAAGAAGGTTTCCTGCTGTTGTAAAAGTTCGTGTGCGATTGTATAAGCGTGGGAAAGACTTTGCTCCAGCACAATGGATTCCGGGTCGGGCAAAAACAGCTCGACGAGAATCGTAAATTGGTTGGAAGAAGTCTGCTCATTTTCTTTTACCATTAATTTGTCGATTTTAGCACTGAGTTTCCAATGAATACGCTGCAGACGGTCGCCGGGGATGTATTCGCGTATGTCGGTTACATTAGAAGATACAAGTCCTTTTGCGTCATTTTCTTCAAATTCGTCAAAACCCTCACCGAAGGAAGCACTGTCAAAAGAAATATCGTCTGTGCGTTTCGGATGAATGACAATTTCTTTGATCACGGAAAGGTCTTTTTTAAAACAGAAAAAATGTAGATAATCAAAAATTTCGATATGCGTTAATTTCATCCGGTAACATCCGCTTTTTTGGAATGTGACAGGCATGTCAAAAGAAACTTTCTGCTTGCTGTAAGCCGGAAGGGTACATTTGAAAATCTCATCACAAGGGTAGTAAGAAGACGTGATTTCATAGCTGAGTGTACAGCTTGGAATCGGGAAAACGGAAGGATTATGTAAACCAATGCAAAGAACAATCTCTCCGCCGGAAATTCCGTAAAGAGAGGAAGTGTCCAGGAACGGCTGCATGGATGCAAACACAGATTTGCACACAAAATAAGAGGCTGGAGGAAGTGCAATAAGCAGCATGAGCATAAAAAGGAACAGAGGCTGTTTATAGAAATCCGCCAACATAAGAATTAAAAGAAATAATAGAGCATACGTAATTGCATGAAAAATCCGTTTTAACATGGAAAGCTCCTTTGCACAGTGCGAATTAGGAAAGAGAAAGTTTAGGAATCGGAACAGATGCAAATACCTGATCAAGTACTTTTTCCGAATCGAATCCGGATGCTTTTGCTTTTGTATTTAAAATAAGCCTGTGATTGCATGTGCTGTGGAAGACTGCGTGAATATCTTCCGGTGTTACATAATCGCGGTCCATATAGAAAGCATGTGCCTTTGCCATACGCATAAGGGCAATGCTGCCGCGGGGGCTGATGCCTTGCGCAAGGTATTCGGACACACGTGTTTTTTCGATAAGTGAAACAATGTATTCAGCGATTTCGTCTTTTACAAAAACCTGCTCTGTACGCGCTTGCATATCAAGGAGTTCCTCACGGCCGAGGACTGCCTGTACTTCGTCCATGTTCTGTGAAGATTTTCCCTGTAAGATTTCAATTGCGGATTTGTGATCGGGATATCCGAGAGAAAGACGGATATAAAAACGGTCAAGTTGCGAGTCAGGGAGTTTTTGTGTTCCGGACGCACCGATTGGATTTTGCGTTGCGATTACAAAAAAAGGTTTGTCAAGTAAACGCGTCATGCCATCGACACTGACACGGCCTTCCTCCATAACTTCGAGGAGTGCTGACTGTGTTTTCGGTGAAGTTCGGTTGATTTCATCCGCTAAAAACAAGTTGGTAAAAATAGCACCCGGGCGGTATGTAAAGTCGCCGGATTTCTGGTCGAGAAGAGAGAAACCGAGAATGTCACTCGGAAGAACGTCCGGAGTAAACTGCATACGCTTGTAATCTAAAGACATGGCACGGGAAAGGGCAACCGCAAGCGTTGTCTTTCCGACTCCCGGGATATCTTCAAGAAGAATGTGTCCGCCTGCAAGCATGGAACAGAGTATCATGTCAATACAATCATCTTTTCCGCGCAGAACTTTTGTGATTTCATTTTTTACATTTAATAATCCGCTGTTCAATTTCGTAGTCTCCTCTATTGTTTATTTTTGGAAAAAAACGTATAATAAAAATAGTATTTTTTTCAGTTTAATATATTTTGAGATACATGACAATTCTTTTTGAATGGATTGAACGGAATATTTTTCTATGATATAATAATTTGATACGCACGGGTTTGTGCGTGCTGAGAAAGGTACCGTGGGGGTAGCTATGAAACAGTCGCGAGGAAAAAAGAAAAAAGAACGTTCTATTGTTGGTATATTGCTTCTCGGTCTTCTTGTTTTGACGGTTTGTCTGGCTGTTTGTCTTGTGCACATAGCAGATGTTAAGAATATCTTCGAAATGGTCAAAACAGAAGAGAACTACAAGAATGTACAGAGTACGGAAAAAATTGTTTCCGACCATGTTGAAAATACGCTTGACCTGATCAGTCAGGCAGCGATACTGATGACGACGGACAAAGATAAATTGAATAATGATGATATTTTTGAGTCGCTTCAGCAATATTCTGCGCTTAGTGATTTCAGTTCCGTATATTACCTGTCAGACAAAGGACAACTTTATCGTCAGGATGAGGTAATTGTTCATAAAATCAGTGATTCCATGGAACATATTCTGGCGCTGAAAGAGGCAAGTTGTTTTGCTAAATTCCAGCCGGAAGATGGGTTGAATAAAGGAATTGCATATTATGTGGCACCTGTTTATATGAAGGGACAGAAAGTCGGTCAGCTTGTAGGCGCACAAGATATGAGTGTGCTTCTGACAAGTTCTGTGTTTGATAATGTGAAAACACAGGGAGACGTTTATCTGATAAACGAGGAAGGTATTATATATGCGAGGGCGGCAGACCAGTTTACGTTTGATAACAGTAATTTGTTTTTCTATTTAAGAGAGGCTTCTGCAGACAAGTACTCAGATAACCGGGTTCTTGCGGCAAAAGATGCCTTGGGAAAGGAAGCCTATCAGAAGACGTATATTGTGAACCGGTCGGGAATGACAGATTATATCGAGATTGCAGCCATTTCAGGGATGACCGGTGTTTATGTGGTTTATATTTATCCGGAAACGGTGATAAGCGATATTATCAATCCGGTTATATTTGAGTCTCTGCTTACCTGTCTTTTGATTATTATGATTACGCTCGGTATGTTGTTTTACATGTGGGCGGTTTCTAAAAAAGCGAATGATACCATCGAACTTTTGGCTTACGGTGATCAGATTACCGGCGGAAAAAACGATAATTATTTCCGCAGTGTTGCTGAGGACGTTATCTGGCAGAATGTAAATATTCCGTATTTGGTTGCCAGATTTGACGTTGCCAACTTCCGTTATATCAACGAGGCATACGGACACGTAAGAGCGGATGAACTTTTGACGATTATCATTGACGAAAGTCAGAAATTCTTTAAAGACAGAGAACTCTGCTGCCGAATGGATTCCGACCAGTTTGTGCTTCTTGCCAGAAATGATCAGTCATTTGAGGCGAAGTTTGAAGAGATGATGGTTAATATCAACGGACGTGCGAGGGAAATCGGTATTATGTTCCCGATTCGTTTGAAGAGAGGTATATGTCCGATTCGTAAGGATGATAATGATATCAGCATTATTATTGACCATGCAAATGCTGCACGTAAATCTCTTGTCGGGGATGAAAAAGTATTAGTTGCCACGTACAGTGACAAAATTGTAAAGCAGATGTACGTAGAGGAAAAAATTGAGTCTGAGATGGAAGAATCTCTTCGTAAAGGAGAATTCCGCGTATTTATCCAGCCTAAATGGGATATCGTAAATGATTGTATTTACGGTGGCGAGGCACTTGTGCGTTGGATTAAAGAAGACGGAAGCATGGTTTATCCGGATCAGTTTATTCCTGTGTTTGAGAGAAACGGTTTCATTGAGAAACTTGACTTATATATGCTTGAGGAAGTATGTAAGAGACTTCGTACATTGATTGATGAGAACCGGATGATTTTCCCGATTTCCGTGAATCAGAGCCGTATCCTGATTCATAACCCGGATTATATTAATCAGGTGGCAAAAATTATGAAAAGATACCGTATTCCGAATGGTTTTATTGAGCTTGAGGTGACAGAGACGGTGTTCTTTGATGAACGCAATCTGATGATTAATACAATGAACCAGCTCAAACGTATGGAACTTTGTATTTCTATGGACGATTTCGGTAGCGGATATTCTTCTTTGAACATGCTCAAGGACATTCCGTTTGACGTGATCAAGATTGACCGTGAGTTCTTCAGTGAGGTAATCACAAGTGAAGCGAGTATCTTGATTTTGCGTAAAATTATTGAGATGGCAAAAGGGCTTGGTATCCGTGTTCTTTGTGAAGGTGTGGAGACGGCGGAGCAGGTAGAAATCTTGCGAGGGCTCGGTTGTAGCTACGTCCAGGGATATTTCTACTCCAGACCGGTAAAGAGCGAAGAATTTGTCGAGACATATTGCGGAAAACGTTCGGGAGGAAAGGCGTATTACGATACGCTCTATGCACATGAAGTAGAAGCCCGTGCGCGCCGTGACCAAAGGCAGGCGGAAAATGCCGATGCATCCAGTGCAGTAGAGAACTTTAAGAAAACCTACGTTTCTTCGAATGTGGAAGAGAAGTCGAAAACCATCACGGATGAATCGGGTAAGATTTTATCCGTAGAAGAGCAGAAAATCAGGGCCAGTGAGGCAAAAAATGTCAAAAAAGATGAATTACCGGAAGATGCTCGAGCAGATGCTGAGTAACCCGGATACGTATGGGAAAAGATTGTTATTACATAGTTGCTGTGCACCGTGCAGCAGCTATGTTCTTGTTTATCTGTCACGCTGTTTTGAGATTACTGTGTTTTATTATAATCCGAATATCACGGAGCAGGAAGAATATCAAAAACGCGTTGCGGAGCAAAAGAGACTGATTGAAGAACTTAATAAAGAACGCAAGTCCGGCAAGGAGCGTTTCCCGATTCATGTCATCGAAGGTGATTACGAACCGGAGTTGTTTTGCGAAATAGCAAAAGGACATGAGGAGGAGCCGGAAGGCGGCCAAAGGTGTTTTGCCTGTTATGCGCTGCGCCTAAGAAAGACAGCGGAAGAGGCGGTAAAAGGAGCGTTTGACTATTTTACGACAACGCTGACCATCAGTCCGCTCAAAAAAGCAGATAAACTTAATGAAATAGGACAAAAACTCGGAGAGAGCTGTGGTGTGCCATATCTTCTTTCTGATTTTAAAAAGAATAACGGATATTTGACATCGATTGAATTATCCAAGAAATATCAGTTGTACCGCCAGGATTATTGCGGATGCATATATTCCAAGCAGGAGCGGGAAAAACAGAAAAAAGCAAGAAGTGAGGAAGAAACATGAAAGAAATACTCGAATTAATCTCGCAGGAGATGAAACAGGCGTTTGAAAAGGCGGGGTATCCGTCAGAATACGGAAAGGTGAATGTGTCAAACCGTCCGGACCTTTGTGAATTGCAGTGTAACGGTGCGATGGCACTTGCAAAGCAGTTCAAAAAAGCGCCGATTATGATTGCAAACGAAGTGGTGGCAGCGCTTGAGGGAACAAAAGTATTCTCAAAAGTGGAAGCAGTTATGCCGGGATTTTTAAATCTTGATTTGTCGCCGGAATATCTGGCATCTTATTTGACGCAGATGGCAGAAAGTGAAAAATACGGGCTTGAGGCTCCGGAAAAGGTGAAAAAGATTGTCGTTGACTACGGCGGACCGAATGTGGCAAAGCCGCTTCATGTAGGTCATTTACGTTCCGCAGTTATCGGCGAGAGTGTAAAGCGTATTGCCAAATATATGGGACATGATGTGACCGGCGATATCCATATGGGTGACTGGGGACTTCAGATGGGGCTTATTATTACGGAACTTCGCGAACGTAAGCCGGAGCTTCCTTATTTTGATGAGAATTTTACAGGGGAATATCCGAAAGAAGCACCGTTTACGATTTCCGAGCTCGAGGAGATTTATCCGACCGCGAGCGGAAAATCAAAAGAAGACGAGGCTTATAAGGCAAAGGCACTTGAGGCAACAAAACTTCTTCAGGACGGCGTGGCCGGCTATCGTGCTCTCTGGGATCACATTATTAGTGTTTCAGTGACAGACCTTAAGAAAAATTACAGCAATCTGAATGTGGAATTTGATCTTTGGAACGGTGAGTCAAGTGTGCATGATATCATTCCGGGAATGGTGCAGTACATGAAAGACGGCGGTTATATCCGCGAGTCTGACGGTGCTCTTGTTGTAGATGTCAAAGAAGAGACAGATACAAAAGAAATGCCTCCTTGTATGATTTTAAAATCCGACGGAGCAGCACTTTACAATACAACGGACCTCGCAACGCTTATGCAGCGCCGCGACGAAATGGATCCGGATCAGGTAATTTATGTCGTAGACAAGCGTCAGGGACTTTATTTTGAACAGGTATTCCGCTGTGCACGCAAGACAAAGATTGTAAAAGATGACACAGAACTGTTTTTCCTCGGCTTCGGAACCGTGAACGGAAAGGACGGACATGCATTTAAGACACGTGAAGGCGGTGTGATGCGTCTTGAGTCGCTCGTGAGCCAGATTAATGATAAAATGCTTGAAAAGATTACGGAAAATCGCGAGGTAGATGAAGAGGCAAAGAAGACAGCCGAGATAGTTGCGCTTGCAGCGATAAAATACGGCGATCTTTCAAATCAGGCAAGCAAGGATTATGTTTTTGATATTGAGCGCTTTACTTCCAGTGAGGGAGATACGGGACCATACATTCTTTATACAATGGTGCGTATCAAGTCTATTTTAAATAAGTATATGGCAGCAGGCGGTAATACGGACACAGTAGCTTTGCAGGTTCCGTCCGGCAAAGATGAAAAAGACCTTATGCTCTGCATCAGCCGTTTTAATGCGATGATGAAAGGTGCATACGAAGATATTGCTCCGCACAAAGTGTGCGCTTATATTTATGAAATGGCGAACGCTTTTAACCGCTTCTATCACGTAACAAAGATTCTTTTGGAAGAGGATGAAGTAAAGAAATCAGGCTATATTGCACTTCTGAAATTGACACTCGGTATTTTAGAAGACTGTATCGAGGTGCTCGGTTTTGAGGCTCCGGAAAGAATGTAAAAAAAGTGTTGACAAACACATGCATTTAATAGTATACTAGCAAAGCGGGTTGAAAAACGCCCGCATTACTATGGGATCTTAGCTCAGCTGGGAGAGCATCTGCCTTACAAGCAGAGGGTCACAGGTTCGAGCCCTGTAGGTCCCATAGATATACCTGGCGAGATAGCTCAGTTGGCTAGAGCATGCGGTTCATACCCGCAGTGTCGGGGGTTCAAGTCCCTTTCTCGCTACGAAGTAAAAGAGAATCCGTTTGGATTCTCTTTTTTGTTGCGGCCACGATGAAGTTAGGAGAGTTTTTTGCTGATGATGACGTTACGAGGTGTTATGTAAATCATTTTGGCTTGTGTTACATATAGAAACAATGTTTTGTTAGCGTACTATCCTACTTTTTTTCAATTGAATTCGTCTGTAATTTCTGTTTCAGGATTTCCTATCTGCATTTTCTGTTCCTTTAAGTCGTTTTTTACCAGTTTCATCCGGTGGTTAGTTTACATAATTTTGGAAACAAGCAGATAGATTCTTCGATTTCAAATTTTCTATCTTTTTTTCCTCTCAAATTTGTCATATAGATTTTCTCAAAAGTCCTCCTTCTATCTGCAATTCGGCGAAAACCGCGCCCAAATCCCATGCACCCCGGCGAAAACTGTGGCCCAAACCGCGCACCCCGGCAGAAACCATGCAAACAAACCATACAATATACTCCGCATTTCGCAACTGCCACGTGCCTTAAATATATGGAAAAACCAACGGAAAAATGGTATGATATACACAAATGTGCGAAAGGGAGGAGACACCATGGCAGGTCAGCTGTTTGTGGACTTATACGGATGCGATGAAAAGTTGCTGGATGACATGGAAGAGATTCGTGTAATTGCACGCAGAATGGTAGAAGAAATCGGTGCACAAATCGTGGAAGAGTGCACGCATAAATTTGAGCCGATCGGCGTAACGTATATTGCAGTCATTACGACGTCTCATTTTTCGATACATACGTGGCCGGAGTATGGATATGCAGCTGTGGACGTTTTTTCTTGTGAGGAAGAGGTTCCGCAAAAGTTGGCAGATTGTTTAAAGAAGGCTTTCGGCGCAAAGAGCGCAGTGACAAATGAATTCAAGAGAAATGTGGAGAGGAGGGATTACGATTGAATTTTGCATTAGGTGACAAACTCCGTGTGGACGGAGATGATTATGAAGTCATCGGTATTATTTCCTATCGAAACCGTATGGATAATTGCATGTGGATGGAGTACAGAATCTTTTCACATACCCTGCGACAGGAAAGATGGCTCAGCTATGATGAAGAATTCAAAGAGTATTCGATATCGGCTGTGGCACATCCGGGAGTTTCTACGAATGGTTATAAAGAAGTGGATCGCGGCGTGGAAGAGGTAATCGGCGCATGGGGAAATGTCGATGTGGAAATCGGTGACACGGCAAACTTTATTGAGTATGAAGATGTGACAGAGGAGAAGATTATTTCTCATGAAATCTGGGATGATGGTTTGGAGGTTTCGACCGGATACTATCTTGATGAGGATGAGGTAATCCGGACGGCGAGCGGACAGGGAATGTCATCCGGCGGATACAACTCTTATAATTCGTATCAGTCAAACAGTTTTATGTCGGGCGGAACGATGAGTAATAATGCATCAAGTGATTCCACAAAGAAGATATCAAAACTTCTTGTTTTGCTGATTCCGATTATGATGGTTTTTTCGGTGTTAAAAGGAGCCATCGGCGGAAGTCTGACACCGAGTATTTCCAAGTACCTTGATAAGACTTCGTATTATACATATCAGACGTCGATTACCGGCAGCGAAAAGGAAAAAGCGGATGTTTACATGACATATTACAGTGTGGATTCAGCGGCAAAAGACATTATTAATGCGATTGACGGAAAGACAGAAGATGTTCAGCAGAATACAGAGGACGGGGATGACTCGGTTGCGATTCTGACAAAGAAAGAATACTGTCTGATTTATACGTCTGAGGATGGAGAGACGCTTGTACAGATATCTACCCGTAAGTATGCATATTACAATGATGATGATCCATATCGTTCCAGAAGAGGTACGAGAAATTATTACAGAAGATATTATTATTCGAGAGGATACAGTTCGGATTATGCAAGTTGGGGGTCTACCGATTCACCGTATGACGGATATTCCGGTTCGACACTCAATAGTAATCCATATGATACATACAGTTCATACGCAGGTTCGGTAAGGCAGTCGAGCACGAGTTCGAGAACTTCTTCCGGCGGCGGAACAAGTTACGGTAAATAATGAGAAAAGGAGATATTTCAAGATGGAAGGAATTTTATTTGATATTTTAGTAGTGGCAATTTATTCGTTGATCGGTATCGTGATGATGCTTTTAGGTAACTTTTTAATTGACCTTATTGTACCGTGTCATTTCCCGACAGAGATTCAGAAGGGCAATCAGGCAGTCGGCTGGTTATCTGCAGGTTCGTTTATCGGTATGGGTGTAATTCTCCGTTCGGCGATTATGTCTGCTCCGGCGGCAGCAGTAGAGGAGGCACTTGTTTCCGGTATTATCAGCAGTGTGGCGTACGCTGTTATCGGTATTGTGTTCTTCATGCTCGGTTATCTTGCAGTGAGCATTTTTAACAAAAAATATAACCTCAACGAAGAAATCGGAAAAGGGAACACAGCTGCAGGTATTATGGTGTTCGGTATCTTTGTGGGGCTTGCTATCGTAATCAGCGGAGTGATTGTTTAATATGAAAAAGTATCGTTTACTGATGTTGACGACCTTGATTATTTCAGGGTGTTCTATCTGTTACGAACTCATTATCAGTGCTGTCAGCTCATATCTTGTGGGCGACAGCACTTTGCAATATTCCGTAACAATAGGACTGTATATGTGTGCGATGGGACTAGGATCGTACCTTTCAAAATACATGAAAAAAGATCTGTTCAATTGGTTTGTCGGGATTGAAATCGGAGTCGGGCTGATCGGAGGTATCAGTTCACTTGTGTTGTTCTTGGCTAACCTTTATCTGGAACAGTATCAGCTTGTGATGTATGCGGAGATTATCGTAATCGGAACGTTTGTCGGTGCGGAAATTCCGATTCTGACGCGTATTATTGAGCAGGATGAGGAAAATCTGCGTGTGACGATTTCTTCGATTTTCAGTTTTGACTATATCGGAGGACTGGTCGGTTCGATTGCATTTCCTCTTTTGCTTTTGCCGCATCTTGGCTATTTTGCCACGGCGTTTCTGGTCGGAAGTATGAATGCGCTGGCGGCGATTTTGATTGTATTTAAATATGCAAAGAGAATTAAAGATGCTGCGATTTACAAAACGGCAGCCGTCGGCTTGTTTGTGTGTATGCTCATAGGCGCTGTATTTTCCGAAAATATATCGGATGTGATTGAGGGCGGACTTTACAGGGACAATATCATTTTGTCGGAGCACACGCAGTATCAGCATATTGTGATGACAAAGCACAAAGATGACCTGCGTCTGTTTATCGACGGAAATATCCAGTTTTGTTCATTGGATGAGTATCGCTATCATGAGGCGCTTGTCCATATTCCGATGGCGCAGGCTTCATGCAAAGAAAAGGTTTTGGTGCTCGGCGGCGGCGACGGTTTGGCGGTCCGTGAGATATTGAAGTATCCTGAGTCTGAAATTACACTTGTCGATTTGGATGCGGAGATGCTTGAAATCTGCCGGACAGATCCGCAGGTGTCGGCATTGAATGAAGGGGCGCTTGACAGCGAGAGACTTACTGTAGTTGTCGATGATGCGTATCGTTATCTGGAAGAGACAGCGGATATGTATGATGTGATTTTGGTTGATCTTCCGGATCCGAACAATGATGCGCTCAACAAGCTTTATACAAATATTTTTTATCGCCTGTGCGGAAATCATTTGACGGAGGATGGTGTGCTCGCGGTACAGTCTACGAGTCCGTACTATGCAAAGAAAGCATACTGGTGCGTGGCAAAAACTTTGGAGAGTGAAGGATTTTTTGTCGATTCATATCATCTGCAGGTTCCGGCGTTCGGCGACTGGGGATTTCATATGGCGGCCAAGCAGGAACTGTCAAAGGAGTATGACCTGACAATAGAGACAAAATATTTGAGCGAAGACAATATTCCGGCGTTGTTTGCGTTTGGTAAAGATGAGGTGGATATGGAAGTGGAGATTAACAGTCTGGCTCATCCGGTACTGCTTCATTACTATTCGGATGCAGTGCGGAATTGGGAATAGAAATGTCACTTTTTTTATATAAAAATCAAAAAAATGATATATCCTCCGGCGAGGGAATGTTAGCATAAGATAACTGGACTTGCAGGAGGATTTTTTATGGCTAAATTAGAGTCCGATTTGACGAAAGGTAATGTATGGAAACAGATGATTTTGTTTGCGTTGCCTTTTTTTGTAAGTAATTTAATACAGTCACTTTACAGCATAGTAGATTTGCTTGTTGTGTCGTATTTCGGCGGTACGGAGAGTGTTGCGGGAGTCAATACGAGCAGCAGCGTTCTTATTATCATTACAAACCTGGCGACGGGGATTGCAGCGGGCGGCAGCGTGATTGTCGGACAGTATTTCGGAGCCGGACAGCGGGAGAAAATCAAAAGGGCAATCAGCACTTTGTTCCTTTCGTTGTTTGGCTTGGCAATGATGGTTACAGTTTCTTTACTTTTGTTTGCACATCCGTTGTTAAGAGCACTCAATACGCCGCAGGAGGCGTATGCGCAGTCGCAGGGGTATTTGCTTGTCAGCCTGATTGGTATCGTATTTGTGTTTGGCTATAATGCGGTCAGTGCTGTCATCCGAGGAATGGGAGACGGGAAGACACCTCTTTATTTTGTGATTGTGGCATGTGTAGTCAATATTGTGCTTGACCTTTTGTTCGTGGCAGTTTTACGTTTGGGTGCAACGGGAGCTGCTGCTGCAACAGTAATTGCGCAGGCAGTGGCAATGTTCAGCTGCATCTTTTATTTAAAACGGAATGATTTTGTATTTGACTTTAAGTTGTCCTCTTTTAAGTTTGACAAAGAATTGTTTAAAGAAGTGATGAAGGTTGGATTACCGAACGGGGTACAACACGCGGCGACAAATCTTTCCTTTTTGTTTATGACGGCGATGATTAATGAAATCGGCGGAGTGGCGGCGAATGCGTCGGTCGGTATTATTGAGAAGTTCAACAATTTTGCCCTGCTTTTGCAGGTGGCATTTAATACTTCGGCATCGGCAATTATTTCCCAGAATATCGGGGCGGGAAAAGTGGAACGCTCTAAAAAGGTATTGCAGTGTTGTTTTGTGATGTGTACGCTGATGAGTGCATTAATTTACAGCATTGCATATTTCTTCCCGAAAGAAATTTTGCTTTTCTTCGGTGCAAAACCGGATGTGGTGGAGCAGGGTCTGATTTATATGAGTGCGTTCCGCTATGAATATGTATTCGTTCCGGTAATTATCGCGCTGAATGCGATGTTCCTCGGAACCGGACGCGGATGGGTACTTCTTGTGACAAACCTGGTTTCTTCTTTTATCGTGAGAATTCCGGTTGCATTGTATCTCGGATTTTCCAAGGGACTCGGACTATACGGAATCGGACTTGCCGTTCCGAGTGCATCTTGCATAGGTGCCATCGGTGTGGTACTGTTTTACTATATCCTGCACCGGAAATTATACGAGCCGGTGGGGAAAGTAGGGAATACGTAGTTTTTATTTCAATAGAAAGGGGTTACACTATGAACAATTTTAATTTTTACAGTCCGACGTTTTTTGCGTTCGGAAAAGACAAAGAAAATGAGACGGGAGCACTTGTAAAACGTTTCGGAGGAAGCAAAGTGCTTTTACATTACGGCGGCGGAAGCGTGAAAAAATCAGGTCTTTTGGACCGCGTAATGGCATCGCTTGACGCAAGCAACATTCCGTATGTGGAACTTGGCGGTGTTATGCCGAATCCGAGAAGCGGACTTGTGTATGAAGGTATAGAGCTTTGCAAAAAAGAAAATGTTGATTTTATTCTTGCAGTCGGTGGCGGAAGTACCATCGATTCAGCAAAAGCAATCGCAATGGGAACTGTTTATGACGGCGATTTCTGGGATTTTTATGCAGGAAAGGCAGTTGCCGAAAAAGCTCTTCCGGTCGGAACCATTCTTACTATCGCAGCAGCAGGAAGCGAAGGATCACCGGATTCTGTTATTACACATGAGGACGGAATGTTAAAGCGAGGTGCAAGTTCCGACGAGATTCGCCCGAAATTCTCTATTTTGAATCCGGCGCTGACGCAGACATTGCCGGCGTATCAAACTGCTTGCGGAGCAACGGATATTATTGCGCATGTGTTCGAAAGATACTATACAAACACAACGGAAGTGGAAGTGACAGACCGTCTTTGCGAGGCAGTAGTGCTCACCATGCTCAAAGAGGTTCCGCGTGTCATTGAAGATCCAAACAACTATGATGCAAGATCCAATATTATGTGGGCAGGTATGGTAGCACATAATAATATAGTCGGTGTCGGCCGCGAACAGGATTGGAACAGTCATGGTATCGAACATGAACTTTCAGCACTTTATGACTGTGCACACGGTGCAGGCCTGGCGGTAATTATGCCGGCTTGGATGGAATATGTAGCAGAGAATCACGATGTGATGCGCATGGCACAGATGGCAACAAGAATTTTCGGTTGTGAAATGAATTTTGCGGATCCGAAGGCAACGGCTCTGGAAGGAATCAAAGCATTCCGGCGTTTCCTTGTATCAATCGGAATGCCTATTAACTTTGAGCAGCTCGGTGCAAAAGAGGAGGATATCCCGGCACTTGTCGATAAGTTTGGTGTCGGTGACGGCAAGACAGGCGGTTATGTGGCGCTTGATAAGGCGGCTGTGACAGAAATTTATGAGATTGCAGCGCGTGCAAGTATATAGGAAATTGTTTAAAGGCAGAGGGAGTGTTTTGACACTCCCTCTTATTTTGTTGGGGCTATAGATTTTATTATTTTCTTAGTTCTATCTGCCACAGCACCGGATGCTATATGGCTTGGGGCTGAAAACTACCTATAGATATTGCATTTTTCTTTGAACTATATGAAGAGGGGATGGATGGGTTTAGCCACTTACCTATAGAATTCATGATAAATGTTTCTCATATCTGTAAAAATTTTGCTCTGTTTCCTATAGGAATGATATGTTTGCAAGATATATAGGTGCGAGTTCTTGTAAAATGCTTGTTGCGGTTTACATAATATTGTCTTTGCGATGTTGAATGCAAATTTTTTACAGATAGGAAGCAGAGGAAATCTATTTTTAGGCGAAAATGCTACTGAAAAATACATATAGATGCAGTGTTTTTTCTAGGTCTATCTGTCGCATCACTAGGGGCTTATATCAAGACACCTATAGATATTATGATTTGTTCTAAAACTATCTGCCGCATCGCCGAGGAGTGTCAGCGGATGGCAGATAGATTTCATGAAAAATGCCAAGATATCTTTGGAATTTTCGGACAGATACGGAACCGCTGTTTTTGTGCTCGGTTATATCATCGCTTCATAAAGTTTTCATTATGAAATCTCCCTGACGGATGTCAGGAGCTTTTTTTTGTGCTATACTAAAAGTTATGAGTAAGAAGAGGGTGAATATTATGTCACAAATAAAAAATCAAAATGAAACCGATGCACTTGGTACGGAAAGTGTCGGTAAGTTGTTATTTAAGTTGGCACTTCCGGCGATAACAGCGCAGATAGTGAATTTGCTGTATAATGTTGTGGACCGGATGTATATCGGACATATAGAAGGA
>JAZQDJ010000023.1:0-45778 GCA_045546735.1 Lachnospiraceae bacterium
CACTTGACTTTTAATCAAGTTGTCCGGGGTTCGAGTCCCCGGTGGCTCATTTAACGGAAGAAGTAATTCTTCCGTTTTTTGTTGAAAAAAATACTAAAAAAGTTATTTCGATTGATTTTTATGAGTCATAGCGCTAATATAAAATGGAAGGTATTATTTTTCTAAACAGAAAGAAGGTATAGTTATGAAAAAAAGATTTGCTTGCTTAAGTGTTCTTTTAGTTTTATGTATGATGTTTTTGCAAGGATGTTCTGCAGAGGGAGAAACGTCTATTAAGGTAGTTACCAATGAGGCGAAAACACGTATCGAAGCCACTTTGAAAGCGGATGAGTCAAAAAATTATGAGTGGAAATATTTTACCAAGAATAATAAATTGACAGAGTCGGCGACTGATTTCTCAAATGATATTATCAGCGATACATATACACAAAAGTATGGATTTGTTATTAATGAAAAAGATAGTGATGTTGTGTACTTTGTGTTATATCAGACAGATGATATAGAAGGCGGTAAGGTTTACGAATACGAAGTTTCTTATAATGAAGACGGAGAAATTGTGTTAGGTGAGCAAAAAGAGACTTGGCTGAAGAATAATCCGGATATTTTAAAAAAAGTTGAACAGGCTGAATAAAAGAATTGAGAAGGTGCACTTTCCATATAAATATAACCCTGTGATGAGGGAGATATTGCTATGGAAAGTGCTTTTTGTTTGATATGCTGTGTGCTATACTGATACAGGAAAAGGTGAGAATATGAAACAGACTTTGTATGAAAAATTAAATGACCTTGCATATTCAAATGAATATGCATTTCATATGCCCGGACATAAAAGAAATTCCGAAATCTGCATATTTGAAGAAGAAATGAGAATAGATATTACAGAAATAGAGGGATTTGATAATCTGCACCATGCGGAGGGAATACTAAAGGAAGAACAGGAATTTGCAGCACGTCTTTATGGTGCAAAAAGAACGTTTTTTTTAATTAATGGCAGTACAAGTGGCGTTTTGGCATCCATTTGTGCAGTGACGAAAGACGGCGATTCTTTTGTTATGGCGAGAAATTCCCATCGAGCGGCTTATAATGCAGCATATCTTAAAGGATTACAGGTAAATTATGTTTATCCGGAGGAATTTGCTGAAAATACTATTATTTCCGGAGAGATAAGTCCGGAAGATATAGCGAAAGAAATGGATGTAAGCTGTGCCAAAGCAGTATTTATTACTTCTCCGACATATGAGGGGGTTGTTTCAGATATCGCCGGTATTGCAGAAGAAGTGCATAAAAGAGGAGGTATTTTAATTGTAGATGAAGCACATGGAGCACATTTGGGATTCCATGAAGCTTTTCCGAGGAGTGCAATTATGGAAGGAGCGGATATAGTAATTCAGAGCATGCATAAAACGTTGCCGAGTTTAACGCAAACTGCTCTTTTACATGTATGCAGTAATCGTGTATCTGCAGAAAAAATTTCAGCACAACTTTCAATTTTTCAGACAAGCAGCCCATCTTATGTTTTGATGAGTTCTATGAGCCGTTGTTTACATTTTCTGCAAGAACAGGGTGAGCAGGCATTTTCTTCTTATGTAAAAAGATTAGTAGATTTTTATGATAAAGCAGAAGAATTGAAAAATTTGACCGTGGTTACAGCGAAGGAATCAAAATTCGACTTTGGAAAAATAAATATATGTGCGAAAAATCTGGTAGATGAGAAAAACACCCGATATGGGGGCAAAGAGCTGGCTAAGGATTTGTTGCAAAAGTATGGGCTTCAAGTGGAGATGGTGTCTGCAGAATACGTACTTGCCATGACAAGTATATGTGATACAAAGGAAGGTTTTGACAGATTGGCGAAGGCGCTGTTGGATATCGATAAGAAACTTGAAAAAAAAGAGTCAAAAGAATTAACAATAGTATCTGTATCATCACAGGCGGAAATGACGTTGAAAGCCGCTATAGAAGCGGAAAAAGAGAAATGCAGCAGAAGTGAATGGGAAGGGAAAATCAGTGGGGAATATATTTACTTATATCCGCCGGGATCGCCGATTTTAACTCCGGGAGAAATCATTTCAAAAGAAAAATGCGAAGAAATACTTTGTTATATCAAACGGGGATTAAATGTGCAGGGACCGGAAGATTATACGCTGGAGACATTGTGGGTTGTCAAGAATTAGACGTTGCATTCCCCTTGTGAAAGTGAGATAATAATTTGATAGACATTTAAGAAAGGCGGATTAGAAAATGAGAAAAACAAAAATTATTTGTACAATCGGACCGGCAAGTGAAAATGAAGAAATACTCAGAGAGTTGATGCTTGCAGGAATGAATGTTGCCAGATTTAATTTCTCACATGGTACACATGAAGAACAGAAACAAAAACTTGCAAAAGTAATTAAAATAAGTAACGAATTAAACCTTCCGGTGGCGACTTTGCTTGATACAAAAGGACCGGAAATCAGACTTCGTGATTTTGAGGGCGGAAAAGCTGAGCTTGAAAGCGGACAGCTTTTTATTCTTACAACGCAGGAGCTGCTCGGAACAAAAGAAAAAGCAGCTATTACGTATAAAAATTTGAAAAATGATATTGCTGTCGGAAGCACAATTCTTATTGATGACGGTAAGATTGAGATGACTGTGGAAAAAATAGAAGGTGAAGAAATTCATTGTCGTGTTGTAAACGGTGGAAAGGTTTCAAATCATAAAGGAATTAATGCACCGGGAGCACAGCTTTCCATGCCTTTTATTTCAGAGGTGGATTATGAGGATATCAAATTCTGTGCACAGATGGGATATGATTTCTTGGCAGCGTCATTTGTTCGAAGCAAAGAAGACATTCTGGAAGTACGTAAGATTTTAGATGAGTTTGGAAGTAAAGCGCAGGTAATTGCAAAGATTGAAAATATGCAAGGCATCGAAAATCTGGATGCTATATTGGAAGTATCAGACGGTATTATGGTAGCCAGAGGAGACATGGGTGTAGAAGTACCGCTTGAGGAAGTTCCGAGTCTTCAGAAAATGATGATTAAGAAGGCGGTTGCTCAAGGCAAACATGTTATCACAGCAACGCAAATGTTGGAGTCCATGATTACAAATCCGCGTCCGACCAGAGCGGAGACAGCAGACGTTGCGAATGCGATTTATGACGGAACAACAGCGATTATGCTTTCCGGAGAAAGTGCAGCAGGAGCATATCCGGTAGAAGCAGTAAAGACAATGGCAAGAATTGCCGAAAGAACAGAAGAAGACATTGATTATAAGAGCCGCTTACAGAAAATTGTAACAAACGGTGAGTATGATATTACGACAGCTATTTCGCATGCAACATGTACAACTGCAATGGATTTAAATGCTGCGGCGATTATTACAGTCACAATGTCCGGATTTACAGCAAATATGATTTCCAGATATAAACCGGGATGTCCGATTATCGGATGTAGTGTAAATCCGCGTGTTTGCAGACAGCTTAATTTGGCATGGGGCGTGCAGCCTCTTCTGATGAAAAAAGAAGAGACCGCAGATGATTTGTTTGAAGATGCAGAGCGTCTGGCAGTGAAATCAGGATACTTGAAAGAAGGAGATGTGGCGGTTCTTACGGCCGGAGTACCACTCGGTGTTTCCGGTAACACAAATATGATCCGTGTCATCGAAGTATAGTAATAGGGAATACAAAGGTAAAATGGCAAAGATTTTTTATCTGATGGGCAAAAGTTCGTCCGGAAAAGATACGATTTATAAAAAACTTATACAAAATGAAATCCTTGCGCTGGAGAATATTGTTCTTTATACTACCCGGCCGATTCGTGCGGGAGAACAAGAAGGTGTCGAGTATCATTTTGTGACTGAAGAAGATATGCGGGATATGCAAACCGACGGCAAAATCATTGAACTTCGCACATATAATACATGTTTGGGAAGATGGCATTATTTTACTGCGGATGATGAAAATATAAATCTTGCAGAGAAGAATTATATTATCATCGGGACAATCGAATCTTTTTTAAAGACAAAACAGTATTATGGAGAAGATAAAGTGATACCGGTTATGATTTCTTTGGATGACGGAATTCGTTTGCAGAGAGCCTTGGACCGGGAGAAGGGACAGGATCAACCGAAATATTCGGAAATGTGCCGACGGTTTTTGGCAGATGAACAGGATTTTTCTTCTGAAAAGAAAAAAGAAGCAGGTATAGACAGAGAATTCGTAAATGAAGATTTGGAAACATGCTTGTCAGAAATAGAAGAGTATATGAAAAGTTATATGTAAAAGAGAGGAGGCGGGCAAGTGGATATTAAAGTTACACAAACCACACCGGTAACACAGGTAGAACAAACGAATCAAACGGCTCCGGCGGACGGGAATTTTAAATTCATGCTCGCCAGCCATATACAGGAACAGGATTTACAAGTAAGATTGACTGCCATGATGGAGGAGATTACCAGACAAGGCGACCGGATTTCAAAAAAGATGGACATCCGGGATATGAGAAAATATCGTACGTTGATTAAATCCTTTATGAATGAAGTTGTGACAAGAAGCCACAAATTTTCCAGGGAAAATTTTCTTGACCGGCGCGGAAGACATAGGGTTTATGGTATTATTAAGCAAGTAGATGATACGCTTGATGCGCTTGCGCAGGAACTTGTAAAAGACGAGAAAGACCATATAGCCATTCTGAATATGATTGGAGAAATCAGGGGTCTTATTCTTGATATTTTTACCTAAAAACATTTTTACGATAAAGAGGGAAAGCATATGCCTAATTTTACAGATATTTACGGACAAAAACAAATTATCGAGCATTTTCAAAATGCATTAAAATCAGAGAAAATTTCGCATGCATATATTATTAACGGCGAGCGTAGCAGCGGAAAAGAATTTATTGCCAAAATTTTTGCCATGGCACTTCAGTGTGAAAATGACGGGGTTGAACCATGCAATGAATGCCATTCTTGTAAGCAGGCATTATCCGGAAATCATCCTGATATTATAAAAGTAATGCATGAGAAACCTGCAACGGTAGGTGTGGAAGACATCCGAAACGGTGTAAATAATGATGTTATTATCAAACCGTACAGCAGTAAATGGAAAATTTATATTATTAATGAGGCGGAAAAAATGACGGTGCAGGCGCAAAATGCGCTTTTAAAGACATTGGAAGAGCCGCCGGCGTATGCAGTGATTATGTTGCTTACATCTAATCCGGAAGCGTTGTTGCCAACGATTCAAAGCCGTTGTGTTGTATTAAACATGAAGCCTGTACCGGATGATATTGTTAAAACATATTTGATGAAGGAATTACATATTCCGGATTATAAGGCGGATGTGTGCACGGCGTTTGCGAGAGGTAATCTCGGTAAAGCGAAAGCGCTTGCAGCCAGTGAAGAATTCGACAATATTAAAACAGAGGCAGTCAGTCTTTTGAAATATATTGGTGAAATGGAAATTACAGATATTATGTCTGCAATTAAAAAGATTAACGATTACAAAATTGATATCAATGATTATCTTGATATTTTATCTGTTTGGTATCGGGATGTTTTATTATTTAAAGCAACAAATGATGTGAATCACTTGATTTTTAAAGATGAAATACAGTATATTAAAAAAGTGTCTAATCAAAGTGCTTATGAAGGAATTGAAATTATTTTAGATGCACTTGAAAAAGCAAAAGCCAGACTCAGAGCGAATGTTAACTTTGATCTGACGATGGAACTTTTATTGCTTACAATAAAGGAGAATTAACATGATAAAAGTTGTTGGAGTAAGATTCCGGACAGCAGGAAAAATATATTATTTTAATCCGCAAAATTTGCAGATTAAGAAAAGCGATCACGTAATTGTCGAGACGGCCAGAGGTGTGGAATACGGAACCGTTGTCGGTGGTATTAAAGAAGTGGCGGATGACGAGGTTATGCAGCCTTTGAAGCCGGTTCTTCGTATTGCGACACCGAAAGATGACGAGCAGGAAAAGGAAAACAGAGAGAAAGAGAAAGAAGCTCTTAAAGTTTGTCTCGAAAAAATACAAAAACATAATCTTGATATGAAGCTTATTGATGCAGAATATACGTTTGATAATAATAAGGTATTATTCTATTTTACGGCGGACGGACGTGTTGATTTCCGTGAGCTTGTAAAAGATTTGGCAGCAGTGTTTAAAACACGTATTGAGCTTCGTCAGATTGGTGTAAGAGATGAGACAAAAATTGTCGGAGGTATCGGTATTTGCGGAAGACCGCTTTGTTGCCATACATTCCTTGATGAGTTTGCACCGGTATCCATAAAAATGGCGAAAGAGCAGAATCTTTCTTTAAATCCGACTAAAATTTCCGGTGTATGCGGACGATTAATGTGTTGTTTGAAGAATGAGCAAGAAACATACGAATATTTGAATCGTAAGCTTCCGAATGTCGGCGACTATGTAACGACTGAAGATGGTCTTAAGGGAGAAGTGCATAGTGTGAATGTTCTTCGCCAACTTGTAAAAGTATTGGTTGAAACAGGTGACGAAAAAGAAATCCACGAATATAAAGTGGAACAGCTCCGTTTTAAGAGACGTCATGGTAAAAAAGACAAACATAACGGAGCGGATGATAAAGAATTAAAAGAACTTGAAAATCTGGAGAAAAAGGAAGGGAAATCCAAACTCAATGACGATTAAGCTTTTAGAGAATGAAAGGCTTGATGATTTGGGGCGAAAGGGATATCAGATTATTCAAAATCCGGAGAAATTCTGTTTCGGTATTGATGCAGTACTCCTTTCCGGATTCGCGAAAATAAAAGATGGAAGTAAAGTGCTCGACCTTGGGACAGGAACAGGGATTATTCCGATTTTACTTGAGGCTAAAACGGGTGCAAGCCATCTGACAGGACTTGAAATTCAGGAAGAAAGTGCAGATATGGCAAGAAGAAGTGTTGCATTTAACAAACTGGAGGACAAGATTTCGATTGTAACAGGTGATATCAAAGAAGCAGGAAGCTTACTCGGCGCTGCTTCTTTTGACGTTATAACGTGTAATCCGCCATATATGATCGGCGGACACGGTTTGCAAAATCCATCGCTTCCGAAAACAATAGCCAGACATGAAATCCTTTGTACATTTGAAGATATTGCGCGCGAGGCTTCTTATATGCTAAAGCAGGGTGGAGCATTTTATTTGGTACACAGACCGTTTCGCTTGGCAGAGATTATTACAACTTTGACAGCACATAAGTTGGAACCGAAACGTATCCGGTTTGTGCATCCGTATGTGGATAAAGAGCCGAATATGGTACTTATTGAAGCGAGAAAAGGCGGGAATCCCCGTGTGACGGTAGAAAAACCTTTGATTGTATATCGTGACAAAGGTGAGTATACAGACGAAATATATGATATTTATAAGCCTCCGGTTTATGATAAAAGGGAAAAACCGGAATAGAAAGGAATTTGCGCATGGGAATGTTATATCTTTGTGCCACGCCAATCGGAAACTTGTCAGATATGTCACCGCGTATTGTTGAGACTCTAAAACAGGTAGATTTGATTGCGGCGGAAGATACAAGAAACAGCATAAAACTTCTCAATCATTTCGATATTCATACGCCGATGACCAGTTATCATGAGTATAATAAAGTAGAAAAAGCGTATACATTAATAGAAAAGATGAAAGAGGGGGCGGATATTGCCCTGATTACTGATGCAGGAACGCCTGCGATTTCAGATCCGGGAGAAGTTCTTGTGAAAATGTGTCAGGAGGCGGGAATTACCGTAACGTCTCTTCCCGGACCGGTAGCTTGTATTACGGCGCTTACACTTTCCGGGCTGAATACGAGAAGATTTTGTTTTGAAGGATTTTTACCGGCAGATAAAAAAGAACGTATGCAGGTACTGGAAGATCTTAAGAATGAAAAAAGAACCATTTTGTTATATGAAGCACCGCACCACCTCAAGAAAACACTGGCTACTTTATATGAAACGCTCGGTCAGCGCCGAATAACGATATGTCGTGAGCTCACAAAAAAGTTTGAAACGATAATGCCGACAACGCTTTCGGATGCGCTTGTCTATTATGAAAGTAATGAACCGCGCGGGGAATATGTTCTTGTGTTAGAAGGGCGGTCCGTTGAAGAAATCGAAGCGGAAAAGCAGAAAAGTTTTGAAGAAATGTCGATAGAAGATCATGTAAAACTGTATGAAGAACAGGGATTTGACCATAAAGAAGCAATGAAAAGGGCGGCAAAAGACCGCGGAATCACGAAAAGAGATGTTTATCAATATCTTTTAAATGTAAAAAAATGATGCTTTCTATTTACAAGAAAGAATAAGCATATTATAATCTAGTCAATCGTGGTATTTTGAAAAACCCTTATAAAAAGCGTTGACAAACAGGGGTTTAACAAATATACTTTGATTATCAAACTATTTAACGAATTAAAAAGGAGAACGAGAAATGTTAGAAAGAGTAATTGACATTATCAAAGAACAGTTAAATTTAGATGGAGTAGAAATCACAGAAGAATCTTCTTTCAAAGATGATTTAGGTGCTGATTCATTAGACTTATTTGAATTAGTTATGGCTTTTGAAGAGGAATACGGAATTGAAATTCCTTCTGAAGATTTAGAGAAAATCACAACAGTTGGTGCTGTTGTAGAATATATGAAAGCAAAAGGCGTAGAGGCTTAATCTGAAAACGAAGATTACTAAGCTTTTAGGAATAGAATATCCGATACTTCAAGGCGGTATGGCCTGGGTTGCAGATTATCATCTTGCAGCGGCAGTATCCGAAGCCGGAGGAATGGGTCTGATCGGGGCAGCAGCAGCTCCGGCGCAAGTAGTGCGTGAGCAGATTCGCATGGGAAAAGAGCTAACAGATAAACCGTTCGGTGTCAATGTAATGCTTATGAGTCCTTATGCAGATGAAGTTGCAAAAGTAATCGTGGAAGAAGGCATTAAAGTTGTTACGACCGGAGCCGGAAACCCGACAAAGTATATGCCTATGTGGAAAGAGGCAGGAGTTATTGTAATTCCTGTTGTTGCGAGCGTCGAGCTTGCCAAGCTTATGGAGAGAGGCGGTGCAGATGCGGTTGTGGCAGAAGGCACAGAGGCGGGCGGACATATTGGTTCATCCACGACGATGACATTAGTTCCGCAGATTGTAGATGCAGTCAGCATTCCGGTAATTGCAGCCGGAGGCATTGCGGATGGCAGAGGTTTTGCAGCATCGAAAATGCTTGGCGCAGAGGGTGTACAGATAGGTACAAGGTTTATTGTTGCAAAAGAGTGTATTGCTTCTGATGCTTATAAACAAAAAGTTATTAGAGCCAAGGATATTGATTCGGAAGTAACCGGTATGAGTACAAGTCATCCGGTTCGTTGTATCCGTAACAAGATGACGAAAGAGTATCTGAAATTGGAAAAAGAAGGAGCCTCATTAGAGGAACTTGAACTTATGACGCTCGGATCGCTTCGAAAAGCTGTGATGGAAGGTGATGTCATAGACGGAACTGTCATGGCCGGACAGAGCGCAGGTCTTGTAAAAAAAGAGCAGTCTTGTAAAGAGATTATGGAAGAGATTATGACGGAGGCAGAAAAGCTTCTCGGGTCAAAATTTTGACAATCCTTACATAAAAAAAAGGAAGTCGGAAAACTTCTGACTTTCTTTTTTTAGGAAGAAATAGTTTGAAGTTCAAAGTATTAAAGGTAAGAAGGAAAAGGGAGAAAAAAATGGGAAAAACAGCATTTATATTTCCGGGACAGGGTTCCCAGTACGTAGGAATGGGAAAAGATTTTTGTGAAAACAGCGATCTTTGCAAAGAGATTTATGCAAAAGCATCTGCATCATCCGGTCTGGATGTAGAAGCACTTTGTTTTGAAGAAAATGAACAGATTAACATTACAGAATATACACAGATTGCTATGCTTGCAACAGAAGTTGCGATGCTTCGTGAACTGGAGGCAAGAGGCGTAAAGGCAGATGTGACAGCGGGACTTTCCCTCGGAGAGTACGGAGCTCTTGCAGCAGCAGGTGTCATGAGCGATGAAGATATTTTCCGTCTTGTCCGCAAGAGAGGTCTTTACATGCAGGAGGCGGTTCCGAGCGGCGGAGCAATGGCTGCGGTTTTAGCCCTTGCGACAGACAAAATCGAAGAAATCTGTGAGCAGACAGAAGGAATTGTTTCGATTGCAAATTACAACTGTCCGGGACAGATTGTCATTACCGGTGAAGAGGCAGCTGTGGAAGCGGCGATGGAAAGCTTAAAAGAAGCCGGTGCAAAGAGATGCTTGAGATTAAATGTCAGCGGACCGTTCCATTCAGCGATGCTTGAAAGCGCGGGAGAAAAACTCGGGCAGGAGCTTGCAAATGTGGAAGTAAAAGAAATGCGGATTCCGTACCTTGCGAATGTGACAGCAGATTATGTGACAGATGTTGCGGATGTAAAAGGTCTTCTTACCAAACAGGTTTCCGCTTCCGTAAAATGGCAGCAGACAGTAGAAAAAATGATTGCTGACGGAGTGGATACATTTATTGAAATCGGTCCGGGAAAAACTTTATCCGGATTTATGAAAAAAATAACAAAAGAACTTGGCTGCGAATGCAAAGTATTTAACGTAGAAAAATGGGATGACATTGCAGCGGTACAGGAAGGAGCAGGAGTATGTTAACAGGAAAAGTTGCATTAGTAACAGGAGCCAGCAGAGGAATCGGTCGTCAGATTGCTTTGACACTTGCTTCTTACGGTGCGGATGTCATCGTGAATTATAACGGATCCAAAGAAAAGGCGGACGAAGTAGTTGCTGCCATTAAAGAGATGGGAAGAAATGCAGAGGCTGTGCAGTGTCAGGTTTCAGATTTTAAGGCTTGCGGAAAGATGATTACGGATGCGCTTGAATCCTACGGACATATTGATATTCTTGTAAACAATGCAGGAATTACGAGAGATAACCTTGTCATCAAGATGACAGAGAATGATTTTGATCAGGTCATTGATGTGAATCTGAAAGGAACTTTTAATACAATGAAACATATGTATCGTCCGTTCCTGAAACAGAAATACGGAAGAATCATCAATTTGTCTTCTGTGACGGGTGTATACGGAAATGCAGGTCAGGTCAATTACGCAGCTTCCAAAGCCGGCGTTATCGGAATGACAAAGAGTATGGCAAAAGAGCTTGCCAGCCGCAATGTGACAGTAAATGCAGTTGCACCGGGTTATATCGATACAGATATGACACAGGCAATGAGTGACATGGCAAAAGAAGCAGTTCTTTCACAGATTCCGATGAAAAGAGCAGGAAAACCGGAAGAAATCGCAGAGACAGTTGCTTTTCTTGCAAGTGATAAAGCGTCTTACATCACAGGCCAGGTCCTTGGTGTGGACGGCGGAATGTAAATAGGGGAAAACGGAGGTAAAAAAATGAGCAGACGAGTAGTAGTAACCGGAATGGGTGCCATCACACCAATCGGTAATTCAGTAGAAGAGTTTTGGGCAGGTGTAAAGGAGCAAAAGCTCGGTTTTGCACCGATTACACATTTTGATACGACAGATTACAAAGCAAAACTTGCAGCGGAAGTAAAAGATTTCGTGGCAAAAGACCGCATGGATTTTAAGGCGGCAAAAAGAATGGAGTTGTTTAGCCAGTATGCAGTGGCAGCTGCCAAAGAGGCGATGGAAGATTCCGGACTTGATATGGAAAAAGAAGATCCGTACATGGTAGGTGTTTCCGTAGGATCCGGTGTCGGTTCTCTTCAGACGGTAGAAAGAGAGCACACAAAACTGGTAGAGCGCGGACCTTCAAAATGCAATCCGCTCATGGTTCCGATGTTCATCGGTAACATGGCAGCAGGAAACGTTTCGATTCAGCTTGGTTTAAAAGGAAAAAGTATTGATATTGTAACAGCCTGTGCAACAGGAACAAACAGCATCGGTGAAGCGTACAGAACAATCCAGTACGGCGATGCGGACGTTATGTTTGCAGGCGGAACAGAAGGCGGAATCTGCCCGATCAGTGTGGCAGGATTTACAGGCCTTACAGCACTGAGCACATGCGAAGACCCGGGAAAATGTTCTATCCCATTCGACAAAGACAGAAGCGGATTTGTTATGGGTGAAGGAGCAGCTGTTGTTGTTCTTGAAGAGTATGAGCATGCAAAGTCGCGCGGTGCAAAGATTTACGCAGAAGTTGTAGGCTATGGTTGCAGTTCGGACGCTTACCACATTACCTCTCCGGCGGAAGACGGCTCGGGAGCAGCCAGAGCTATGACAAATGCGGTAAAAGATGCGGGTATCAGCACAGATGACGTATATTACATCAATGCGCACGGAACAAGTACGCATCACAATGACCTTTTCGAGACAAGAGCTATCAAGCTTGCGTTCGGTGAACATGCGAAAGAGATGAAAATTAACTCTACAAAATCTATGGTAGGACATCTTCTCGGAGCAGCAGGAGCCCTTGAGTTTGTTACTTGCGTAAAAGAACTTCAGGAAGGTTACCTTCACGCAACAGTAGGTCTTAAGAACCCTGATGAAGAATGTGACCTTGACTATTGTATGGAACCGGTTAATATGGATATTGAGTATGCATTGTCTAACTCCCTTGGTTTCGGAGGACACAATGCAAGTATCCTTGTGAAAAAGTTTTCTGAATAGAAGGGAGCCATATTATGTCAGTAATGAAAACAAAAGAAATCATGGAAATTATTCCTCATAGACAGCCATTTTTGCTCATCGATACGATTGAGGAAATGGAAGAAGGAAAACGCGCTGTCGGCAAAAAATGTGTCAGCTATAACGAGCCGTTTTTTGCAGGACATTTTCCGCAGGAGCCGGTAATGCCGGGCGTGCTGATTATTGAGGCGCTTGCACAGGTAGGTGCGGTTGCGATTTTAAGTCAGCCGGAATGGAAAGGCAAAACAGCGTATTTTGCCGCGATCAAAGAAGCAAAATTTAAAGGAAAAGTAGTGCCGGGTGATGTTCTCATGCTTGAGACGGAAATCATCAAGGTGAAAGGCCCGATTGGCGTGGGAAGTGCCAAAGCTACGGTAGACGGAAAAGTTGTGGCGCAGGCAGAACTTACATTTGCAATCGGAAGCGGGCAGTAAAGAAACAGACGGAGGTTTTATATATGAAAACCAGAATTGCAGGAACAGGACATTTCCTGCCAAAGAATGTCGTGACGAACGATGATCTGTCCAAGATTATGGATACGTCCGATGAGTGGATTTCATCCAGAACAGGGATTAGAGAAAGAAGACTGGCAATAGAGGAAACAACTGCTTCCATGTCTGCGGAAGCAGCAAAGCTGGCGCTTGCAGATGCAGGTGTAAACGCACAGGATATTGATTTAATTATTGTAGCCACGGTAAGCGCAGACCATATGACACCGTCCGCGGCTTGTGAAGTACAGGCGGCAATCGGTGCAGACAAAGCCGTTGCTTTTGATATTAATGCTGCATGTTCAGGTTTTTTGTTTGCCCTTCAGATGGCAGATATGTATATCAAACAGGGAGTGTATAAAAATGCATTGATTGTCGGTGCAGAGACACTTTCCAAGATTATGGACTGGAATGACAGAAGTACATGCGTACTTTTCGGTGACGGAGCAGGAGCGGCCGTTGTATGTGCGACAGAAGATGAGAGTCAGGGACTTGCATCCATTACACTCGGAAGTGATGGAGCAAGGGGAATGGTGCTTGCAGGTATTAACCGTTCCAACAACAATCCTTATGTAAAAACAGACCTCGGACCTCATTACATTCACATGGATGGTCAGGAAGTTTATAAATTTGCAGTAACGACCGTTCCGGCGAGCATTGAAAAGGTGCTTGATGAAGCGGGACTTACCTGTGAAGATATCAAATATTTTGTATTACATCAGGCGAATATCCGTATTTTACAGTCGGTTTCAAAACGACTAAAAGTAGATATGGAGAAATTCCCAATCAGTTTGGATCATTGCGGAAACATGTCCGCAGCGAGCGTTCCGGTGCTTCTTGATGAAGTAAACCGCAAAGGAATGCTAAAAAAAGGTGACAAGATTGTGCTTGCAGGGTTTGGCGGAGGCCTGACCTGGGGAGCATGTGTGGTTGAGTGGTAAGAATTATTAAGGGACTTGTTTCAAGTCCCTTTTTTATTTGTCAATATTTGACTTATTGGCCTACCTAATATAGAAAAAAGTATTTTGGTGGGCCTCCTTCTCAATGCAATTGGCCCACCAATTCCAAGAAATAATTTTTTGGTAGGTTGAATTTTTTGGAAAGCAAGCTTTTTCGAAGCTTTTATGTATGATAAAAGCCGGATTTTTGACCTGGACGGATTAATTTTAGAAGTTCTTGGCCCACCGAAAGAACTATTTTGATTACAGGTGGGCCTACTCGAAAAAAAGTTCACCCACTAAAACGCAGAAAAAGTAATCAGGTGGGCCAAAAGAAAAATTGGTTGTATGAAATACTGCAAATATTAGTTAGAAAAAAAATATCCCACAATCCAAAAACTCGCTACAATTCCTGCGAGGGTTGCAATAAGTGCCCCAGGAAGAGTGTAGCGGGTTTTTTTGACTTTTGCAGCCAGAAAATAGACGGACATGGTGTAGAAAATAGTTTCTGTAGAACTCATAATAAGAGATGTGAGAAACCCGATGCTGCTGTCCGGACCATAGGTTTTAAAAATATCAAGGACAAGACCGGTGGCAGCAGAATTTGAGAACATTTTTATAAGGATTACCGGGATAATCGGCGCCGGAATAGAGAAAGCGGTAAACACTTTGCCAAGGAACTGTCCCAAAAAATCTAAAAACCCGGAGGCGCGGAGAACACCCACAGCAATCATAAGCCCGATCAGAGTCGGCATAATACCTGCAACAGTTTTCATTCCGTCTTTTGCGCCTTCAAGAAACTCGTCATATACATTCACTTTGTTTGCAATGCCTGTGGCAACAATATAAAAAATGACAAGAGGAATGATGATATTGGAAAAGTTGGAAAGTACATTTGCAATGTTCATAAGACACTCCTATCAGCAATTTTGAGAAAAACAATACCTACCAATGTAGAGAATAAAGTTGCAAGAATAGCAGGACCGATAATGGCAGCAGGATTGACGCTTCCGTACTGGCTGCGGTAAACAATCATATTGACAGGAATCAACTGCAGCGAGGAAATATTCAGAATTAAAAAGCCGCACATCTCGTTGGATGCAATATCAGGATTTTTCCCGCGGTGAAGCTGTATCTGGCGCATTTCTTCCATGGCTTTTAAACCTGCGGGAGTGCAGGCCCAGCCAAGTCCTAAGATGTTGGCGATAACGTTTGTTGAAATATATTCCAGTGCACGTGTTTCATCGCGCAGGGAAGGGAAAAGAAAACGCAGGAAAGGCAGGATTTTGTTTGTCATAGAAGAGATAATCCCGGATTTTTGCGCGATTTGCATCAGTCCCGTCCAAAAAGATATGACACCGAGCATAGTAATACAAAGGGTAACGGCTTCTTTGGAACTGTCGAGGGCAGCAGCCGATATTTCTGCCATCGTTCCATGGAAACAGCCGTACATAATTCCGGTTAAAATCATAAAAGCCCAAAGGTAATTCAGCATAAAAGACCTTTTTCTTTTAATATATGTGTATATACGTTATAATATGAGAAGGCAAAGGGAGGCGAAGCAAATGATTACATATTATGTGGTTATGTCTGTTTTGGCATCGATAAATTTATTGGTTTTTATCATGCTGTTTCAAGAGAAAAAAATTAATTACTATATTCTTGCACTGCTTGCTATTATCACGGTCAGCAATGTCGGAAATTTTTTTCTTGCAACTGCAGACAGTATAAGCGAAGCAATTATTGCAAAAAAAATATATTATGTGGGCGGATGCTTTATGCCGCCGATTATGCTCCTTCTTATTGTTAAAATGTGTAATATTTCTGTCAGAAAATGGATAGAAAATTTATTTTTGCTCTATAGCTTTGCAGTGTATACCATGGTTTTTTCTGTTGGTTATAGTGATATTTATTATAAAAGTGTAAATATAATTCAAGAGGACGGTGCAACGGTAATGATTCCGGAATACGGAATCGGACATTTGTTTTTTTATATTTTGCTTTATGGCTATTTACTGATAGGAATCGGTATTTTAGTGTACAGTCTGAAAAAAAAGAATCAGCTTTCCCGTAAGAATCTTTGGGCATTATTGGGCATGGAAATGCTGACGATTCTTATTTTCCTGATTGGAAGAATGGTTAATAGGAATTTAGAAACAATGCCCCTCATTTATGTGGTTGACGGATGGCTACTGCTTTATTTGAGCAGACGGGTTTCCATGTATAATCTCGAAGACAATATTGTCAGTTCTATCGGAAAACAGGATGATTACGGATATATTATGTTTGACAAAAACCGTAATTTCCTGGGTGCAAACGAATTGGCTATAAAAATATTACCGGAATTGGCAAAATGTAAAATTGACCGCCCAGTCAAAGGATGCGAAAGTCTGCAGTTTCTTCAGACAGAACTTGATGAATTTGAGAAATTAAATGATACGTTGTTTGAACTTGACAGAGGAGACAATCATTTTGAAGGGCATATCAACCAAATTTGGTATGCGGATCTTGCGGTAGGTTATCTTTTTGAGATAGAAAATGCGACAGATAGATACAAATATACACAGCTTTTATCTGCCTATAATGAGAATCTGCGCAGTGAGGTGGAAGAGAAGACAGCGCATATTCTAAATATCCAGGACAGCATTCTTTTCGGAATGGCAAATATGATGGAAAACCGTGACGGAAATACCGGAGGCCATATCAAGAGAACGAGTGATGTCATAGAAATACTCATAAATACCATCCGGGAAAATCACATTTTGGATTTGGAAGACAGTTTTTGTAAAGCAGTCATTAAAGCGGCGCCGATGCACGATTTAGGGAAAATCGCAATCCGGGATAGTATTTTGACGAAACCGGGACGGCTTACGGATGAAGAATTTGCAATTATGCAAGAACATGCTCCGAAAAGCGGGGAATTGGTGGAGAGCATTTTGAAGGATGTCGAAGACGAACACTTTGTGACAATCGCCAAAAATATGGCAAGACATCATCATGAGAAGTGGAACGGAGCAGGTTATCCGGATCACAAAAAGGGAGAAGATATTCCGCTGGAGGCAAGAATTATGGCGGTTGCAGATGTCTATGATGCACTTGTAAGCAAGCGCTGTTATAAAGAGCCGATGAGTTTTGAAAAAGCGACAGAAGTTATGATGGAATCTATGGGAAATCATTTCGATCCGCAGATGCAGGAGGTCTTTGTAAAAAGCAGACAGAAACTGGAGGCATATTATTCGGGATAAATAGTGTAAAAGGGAGAAAAATTATGGAATTGTGTACAAGAGGAATGAATCCTTGGGGAGAACGGATTGTTCATATTTTAGTTTATTCGTGTGAGGGAATACCGAAGGAAATTAATGACAAAGAAACATACAAGATTTTTACTTTGGATCGGGGAACGATTTTTTTCGAATATGAGGGAAAAAAGAAGATGGTTTCTGCACCGGCAGTCTTTTTACTGACGGAAGAAGAGGTTTCCTTTTCATGTGAAAAAGACGTATTAACAACAACAGTGTTTTTTAAGCCGACAGAGATTCGTGAGGAGTTTACACCGGAAAGAATCAGAGCCGGAGAATTCGAGAAAGATTTCGGAAAAACAATCCATCAGGATTATTTGCTTCTCAAGAATTTTGAAAATGAAGTGGACAGGCCATGTAATATTCTTTTGCCGGGAATGTCCGCATATGAGAAGATTTCAAAGATTATAAAACTGATGAATGAGCAGCTGACATTAAAAAATGATGGCTATTGGCCGTGTCGAAGCAGATCTTACATGATAGAGCTATTGAGTTTTATCAGTTATGCCTGTGCAGTATCGGCGTTGAATATTGTAAAAGAGAGAAATGATGATACGGAAGCCATCGGTAGTTTGTGCAGCATTTATACAGACACAAAGGGTATGACGGGAAATGAAATTGTCAGTGATATTATTCAATATATGAGTGTACATATTGAAGAAAAAATTACGCAGGAAGATATCACAAAGCAATTTTCCGTAAACCGTAATACACTCAATAAGATGTTTATCAAAGAAACGTCCATGACCTGGCTTAATTATTTAACAAAAATGAGAATCAATCTTGCACAGGTTATGCTTGCAGAGACGGAACTTCAGATAGCTGAAATCGCAGGCAGAGTCGGATATGAAGATTCCAATTATTTTATTAAGGTATTTAAAAAATACACCGGAGTGACACCTTCAAACTACAGAGAAAGTTTTTGGTAAAGTGCAAATATTACTGTTTTTTGTGCAAATAGTTCTTATTCTTTTGAACAGGTAAATGTTATTGTATATTTACAAAACAAAAGGAGAGTTCTATATGTTAAAAAAATTAAGTTTAGTAGCATGTGTGTTGTGTTTATCGGTTTTTGCAATGATGGGTTGCAGCAGCGCTTCGGAAACGACAGAGCCGAAAGAGGTTGTGGAGGAAGTTTCGAAGGAGGTTTCGGAAGAAACACCGGAAGCTGAGACGCAATCAAAGAAGCCGAAAAGAGGTCAAAAGACAGTAGTACATATTAAAGATCAAGGTTATGCAACTTTTGAATTGACATCGGAAGATTTACATGACGGCGTGTGGGATTCTGTAATTACAAATACGCAAAATGGTAAAAATGTTTCTCCGCAGCTTAAGTGGGAGGCAGTTCCGGACGCCGAATGCTATGTTGTATATATGACAGATGCCATGGCAGGCGACTGGATGCATTGGATATCAAATAACGTAACTGAGACTGAGCTTGCTCAGGGATGGGCTCCGGAAGGTGAATATATCGGACCTTATCCGCCGGGGGGAACACATACATATGAGATTTATGTAATTGCGCTCAAACAAGCACCGGAAAAGATCGGAGGAACTTTAGATTCTTCGAATATAAGATTTATGAGAGATGTCCTTGAACTCGATGTTTTACCGGACGGAAGTACCGGAAATATTGTGGCATACGGGCATTTGGCAGGAACGTATACATACGGAGATTAATCATTTGGCAGTGGGAAACCGCTGCCAAATTTCTTTTATTGTATGGAAATATGCGATATAATGTTGGGAGGAAGGGGAGAAAAGGCAATGGATATCAAATTTTCAGAAGCGTTAAAAACATATTATCAATTAGTAAATGATGCATGTGATGAACTTGTAAAATACATCGAAGACACCGAGCAAATTAAAATAGCGGACAAAAAGGATTTGTATAAATATTTTTCTGAAAGTAGTAAGTATGAATTTATAATCGGAGACAGACACTTTCTTCGTCATGGTGTTGGGATGAGGGTAGTTCAGAACAAAAAAATAGTAATTGACTGGGATTTCGGTGGTGGTGAAGGTCAGTGGTGTGTAATCGATCCGTTTTTTATGGCGAAAACTCTGCAGAGTGCAGGATATGAGGAAAAGGATTGCTGCGATGCAGCATGGATTAAGCAAAAGTGCGAATTATATGCCGAAAAAGGTCTGATGCAAGGTGATGGCTGGCAATATTACACGGATTTTTATAAAAAAGAATGATATGAAAAAACCTCTGAATATCAAAAATATATCATATAAAGCAAAAATATGATATAAGATGTTTCTCCATTTATGCATAATAGCATTTTGGAGGTAAGACAGATGAAGCAGACAGTGAATATGACAGAGGGAAAGGTTTCCTCTTTGATTTTAAGATTCTTCTTTCCGATTTTTTTAACGAACATGTTACAGCAGGTTTATAATATAGCGGATACGATTATTGTAGGGAAGGGAATTGGAGACAATGCCTTGGCAGCAGTCGGGAATATGTCATCCATTTCGTTTCTTATCGTAGGCTTTTCTTCAGGTCTAACAAGTGGTTTTTCTATTTTGTTGGCACAGCATTATGGAGCGGGAAATTATAATGAACTCAGAAAAACGTTGGCGTCTTCCATAAAGTTGTCAGTAGGTATTGCAACTGTTTTGACGGTGGGAAGTATTCTGATTTTGAAACCGGTTCTTGTTTTAATGCAAACGTCAGAAGTTATTATGAAAGACAGCCTGATTTACGGTTATGTGATTTTCTTAGGATTGGCAGCTACAATTGCTTACAATTTATGTGCCTGCATTTTAAGGGCGTTAGGGGACAGTAAAACACCGTTTATTGCCATTATGGTGTCTACAGTTATCAATATCGTTTTAAATTGTGTGTTTATTTTTATGTGTCACTGGGGAGTGTTCGGGGCTGCTGTTGCTACCGTATTGGCACAGATAATTTCTACTTTGGTATGTCTGATAAAATTAAAAAAAATAGATATTATAAAGTTAGTACCTGCTGATTTTGGCAAAGATATTTCCTTAGTTAAGGAGCTTCTCCGCAACGGAATTCCAATGGCTCTTATGAATTCTATTACTTCTTTAGGATGTATGGTGGTTCAATATTTCGTCAACGGGCTTGGAGTGGCATACACGTCGGCTTATGCGGCTTGTAGCAAATATATTAATTTATTTATGCAACCGGGGTATGCGGCAGGACTTACCATGTCTGCTTTTACCGGTCAGAATTACGGCGCAGAGAAATATACCCGAATCAGAGAGGGGTTGCATGTATGCCTGGGAATTGCGCTTATTTCCTATGTGACTTTAGGTTCGGTGATGGTGTTTACACCACATACTCTTGCCGGAATGATGCTTACGGGAGAAGAACCGATTGCTTTGGCTATGCAGTATCTGCCGATTTGTGGATTTATGCTTTTTGCAGTGGATATCCTTTTTGTATTCCGAAGTGGGTGTCAGGCTATGGGTCGACCGACGATTCCTATGATTTCAGGAGTCGTAGAAATGGTTATGCGTATTATGGTGATTGTACTTTTTGTGTCCAAAATCGGATTTGCGGCGACTGCCTGGGCTGACGCGATTGCATGGGTAGGAGCACTTGTGCTGAATTTTATTGCTTTTGAAGTTATTTTAAACAGAAAAATCAGAGAAAAAAGATGTGTGGCTGATTGTACCGGTAAATGGAAAATGTTCTTTAATTACATGAGAAGATCCTTATTGACCGTCTCTATGAGAAATAGTTGAAAAATATTCCTTTTTCTACTATAATTGTTTGTATATTGGGGCGCGGAGAGAGAAGCTTCGCAAAGGAGAAAAGGAGAATAGCAATGAGATTAATTACACGTTCGGATTTTGATGGATTAGCATGTGGTGCACTTTTAAAGGAAGCAGGAATTATTGATCATTGGAAATTCGCACATCCGAAGGATTTACAGGATGGACTTGTTGAGGTGACAGAGGATGATTGTCTTGCAAATGTTCCTTATGTAGAGGGATGCGGACTTTGGTTCGACCACCATTCCAGCGAGCATGAGAGAATGCAGCTCGAGGGTAAATACAAAGGCGAAAGTCGTGTGACACCTTCTTGTGCACGTATTATTTATGAATATTACGGCGGAAAAGAAAAATTCCCGCAGTTTGATGATATGATGGAAGCAGTAGATAAGGTTGATTCAGGTAATCTTACGATTGACGATGTTCAGAATCCTAAGGGATGGGTACTTATCGGATTTTTGATGGATCCTCGTACGGGACTCGGACGTTGGAGAGATTTCACAATCAGCAACTATCAGCTGATGGAGAAACTCATCGACGCCTGTAGAACGATGACAACAGATGAGATTTTAAATCTTCCGGATGTAAAAGAGCGTATCGATGTTTACTTTGAACAGACAGAGAAATTCAAAGAGATGGTGACAGCGCACACAAGAGTAGAAGGAAATGTAATTATTTCCGACCTTCGCGGCGTGGACCCGATTTATTCCGGAAACCGTTTCATGATTTACTCTATGTATCCGGAGCAGAATATTTCTGTATGGATTGTAAATGGAAAAGGCGGCAAGGGATGTTCGGCAGCAGTCGGCTACAGTATTTTGAACCGTACTTCTGATGTCAATGTAGGAAGCCTGATGCTCAAATACAACGGCGGCGGACACAAAGCAGTCGGAACCTGCCAGTTTACGGATGAGAACATGGAGACAGATCTTCCGAAGATGCTTGCAGAGCTTTGCGAAATGAGTAATAAATAGTATATAAAAAGCTGCACAGGAATTTCCGTGCAGCTTTTGTTATTAAATAATTCCGTGGGTTTTCAAAAGAAACAGCCAAAATGTCAATGTCAGCGAGCTGAGCAGAGTCGTTGCCACGACAACGCCCGAGGTTAAGTCCCCTTTATGTCCCATATTTTTTGCCATAATATAACAGCTTGGTGTAGTAGGGGCTCCGAGCATTACTAAAAGTGCGATGATTTTTTCGCCGGTAAAACCGATATGTACGGCGATGGGAAGAAAAACTGCACATTGCACGATAAGACGTATGGTGGAAGCAAGAAGGATTGGTTTGATTAAATTCATGGCAGCTTTTCCTTCAAAGCCGGCGCCGAGACCGATCAGGGCGAGCGGTGTTGCAAGAACCGCAAGGTTGGAAAGTGTTCTAGTGGCAATGAGCGGAAGTTCAAGTCGCAGAAGCGATGCCATCATTCCGAGTGCGATACCGATTAGAATAGGATTGGTAATAACGCCTTTAAATGATTTGATGATTGCCTGTTTATCCGCTTTTCCGCCTCCGTCTCTTGTAAATGAAAGAATTATGACTGCAAGCATGTTGTAAAGAGGAACGCTTGCGATAATCATAAGAGGCGCAATGGTTGAGGAACCATATATGTTTTGTATCAGTGCAAGACCTAATACTGCAGCACTTCCGCGATAAGAAGCCTGCACAAATTCACCGGTCAGAGACTTGTCTTTTCCAAACAAAAGCGTCAGACCGAGAATGACAAAGATACAAACAAGAGTAACCGTAAAACAAAAAAAGAAATATTTTGCATCCCAAACTTCGTAAAAGTCGGCTTCATAAAGGTCTATGAAAATAAGCGCCGGAAGGGTAATATCAAAGTTAAATTTATTCAGTGTTTTTACAAAACCATCATTCAGCATTTTTATCCGCTTCAGGACATAGCCGATGACGATGGTTAAAAAGATGGGGAGTGTCACATTTAAACTGAAAATGAGATTTTCCATAAAGCATCTTCCCTTTCAAAGTTTTATCCTTTGAAATAGTAGTACAAAAAAGTTTATTTGTAAAGGAAACGAGAAAAATGAATTTGGAAATAACATGGATTTTATGTGCAGCAGTTTTGGGGACTGCAGTAGTGCTTTTGCCTGTTGTGCACATGATGAAAAAGAAGTGGAAAACAGAAAGAGTGCTTCCCATGGACGAGATGGAAGGTGCCCAGTTTGAAAAATTCTGTGCACGCCTGCTCGAAAAAAGAGGATTTATCGATGTCAATATCACGAAGGCGAGCGGCGATTTCGGCGTGGATATTTTGGCAGAAAAAGAAGGCGTTACGTATGCCATTCAGTGTAAGCGTTATACAGACCCGGTCGGTGTGAAAGCAGTACAGGAGGCTTTTGCAGGTCGGGAATACTATGATCGCATGGTCGGGGCGGTTCTTACGAACCAGTATTTTACAGCGCCGGCGGTGGAAGCAGCGCGGAAACTAAAAATTTTGCTTTGGGATAGAGGATATCTGGAGAGTATGATAGAAGAAAGCGAAGATTAGACTTGGTTTTTTTGCCTAAATTCGATATACTACAAGAGGAAGGAAAAAGAGGAACTCATATGGATATCAATCAAACACTCAATGAACTGCTTGTCGGGCTGTTTCATGATATTATGACAATTGAAGAAAAAGCAATCCGAAAAGGACCATTCAAGGATGTGACGGTAAATGATATGCATGTCATCGAGGCGATAGGCGTTGAAAAGAGCAAAAACATGTCAACGGTTGCCAAAGCGCTCGGTGTCACAATGGGTACACTTACGATTTCCGTGAATGCCCTTGTAAAAAAAGGATTCGTTGAAAGAGTCCGCAGTGAAGAAGACCGCCGCGTGGTTCTGATTTCTTTGACGGCAAAAGGGAAAAAGGCTTTTAAATCTCATCAGCAGTTTCATGAGGATATGATACATTCTATTGTAGGGCAGTTAGATGAAGATGAAAAAAAGGTACTTGAAAAATCATTATCAAAATTAAATATATTTTTTAAAGAGCAGAACTCATAGAGGGCTGCTTTTTAAAAGGACACAAAGGAGGACTTGACATGGATGATAATTTGTTTTTGATTTTGTATTTATTTGCGATGGGTCTTATTTTGCTTATCGTAGGATTGATTCTTTTGAAATTTTACAAGAAAAAAAGAAGCCGCTGTAGCTTGGAAGTTACAGGAACGGTTGTCGATATGGCAAGCCACAGAGGCAGAAGTATGACCGGTCCGGAGGGGCGAGAAGTTACTTTTCATCAGGGAGTTTATGAATACGAAGTAAACGGAGAGATGTATTACAGTCCGTCTACGGTACAAACAACGGCGAGACCGAAATTCGGAAAACAGAGAACTTTGTTTGTAAATCCGGATAATCCGAATGAAATCATAGAAAAAAGATTTATCACATATTTACCGACGGGACTTATGTTTTTGCTTTGCGGCGTCGTGTGGTTAATTACGATTATCGTGGCGATTTGTATATATGCGTAAAGAAAAGAATATAACCCTAACCCCCAACGGTGAACTTGTAAAAATAAATAATCACAATATGCACATATATAGACAGGGAAACGAAACCGGTCCGAAGATTGTTTTTTTGTCAGGTTCGGGAACAGTGGCACCGGTTTATGATTTTAAAATTCTGTACGATAAGCTTTTGCCGGATTTCCGTATTATTGTCATTGAAAAGTTCGGATATGGATATTCGGATTTGTTTGAAGGGTATTGTGATATTGATACGATAGTTTCCATGGAAAGAAAGGCGTTAAAAACGCTTGGCGAAGAGGGACCGTATCTTTTGGCACCGCATTCCATGGGTGGTTTGGAAGCTATCCGGTGGAAACAGTTATATCCGGATGATGTGTGCGGACTGATTGGTCTTGATATGGCAACACCGGTCACTTATAAAAGCTGGAATGAGGAAGAGGTTGCCAAAAGGCTTAAAGTTATGAAACTTGCCAAAAAACTGAAGATCCACAAACTGCTTAATACTTCTGCCGGGAATCCGTGTCATTTTACAAACGATGAAAAAAAGCAGCAAAAGCTTTTGAGAAACCGAAATTCCTTCAATGATTGCTATATAAATGAAGCAAATGCCGTATTAAAAAATGCAGAGATTGTGGATGGTGCAGGAAATATCGAATGTCCGACCTTACTTTTTACGTCAAACGGAAAACAGACATCAAAAAACTGGGTTGAGCACCAGGAGCAGTTTGCAGAGCAAATGAAGGCAAAACTGGTACGTTTTGATTGTGGTCACTATATTCACTATTTTGAAAGTGATAAAATCTGCAAAGAGATTACAGCATTTGTGAAAGCGATTTATGTTTAGCTTTTTGGGTCTCAGGAAAGAATATTGGTTCTGAGACCCAGAATTCATTTATTGCTCTATTTTCTTTTTTATATTCACATACGTATCCGGCCCATGTTCCAGAAAAAACCTATGAAAATCCAAATCGGAGTAAGTCACATTTTCCGACATACATTTCTTGCGGTACAGTTCTTTACATTCTAATAATTCCAAATATCCCCCATAATATTTCAAATAAGTTCCCGGTTCATTAATAAGATACGAATATACATTTTCTACAACCGAAGGTTCACGGATTCCGATGCGCGCAAGATAGGGAGTAATATCGGCAATACCTGCGCCGCCGTCATGGATCCGGATGTCGAGAATGCAAAGGAGACATAGCTGGATTTCTCTTGAAATCCGGAGCAATTCCAAATACGTAGTGTCCCCGTCAGCATAGGAGAAAGAAAGGAGTTCTGTATAAAGAGCCCAGCCTTCGCTGTAACCCGGAAAATCCATGCAGTATCGGAGCACATTTTTTCTATTAACACCCTGCGAGGTAAGAAAATACACATTTTGGTACATATGTCCCGGATATCCTTCATGCGCGAGAGTTGTAAAGAGGGAAGCGCTGTCGCTTTGGGCATCAGCACCGACATAAATAATATTTTCAAGGGAAGAAGTATCCCCTTTTCTGCATACAGATATGCGCGGCGTAAAATAATATGCCGGGGCAGTAAAATCCGAAAGGGCAGCAGGGATTTCCTTGATTGTTACCGGATTGGAGCCACCCGGCGAAGGGAAAAGTTCCTTCATTTCGGTTTGAAGCGCCGGAAGGCATTGCTCGGCAGAAAGTGTTTCACCGATATATTTGTGGCCCGAAGCAGAGGTTTCTGCGGTTAAGGTTCCAAGCTCTAAATATAAATCCTCGAGACGGACGTAGAGTTTTCCGGCAATTTCCTCTGTGGATGCATCCGTACCGATTTGACGCTGAAGAAGATACTCATAATAGTCCTGTCCGTGCTCATAGCTGCATAGACCACATCGTTCTTTTCCGGATTTTTTTAATAAGAGAATGTCATCAGACAGTTTTTCGTAAGCCGGAAGAACCTTTTCGCGGATAACAGCCATATGTTTTTGTGCATAACGATTGCGCAAATTTTCGTCGTTCGGGAATAGGTCATCCAAAACGGTTGCAAAGCATTCTTCAAAGAACTGTGCGCCTTGCTCAGAGGCAAAGTAGTCACATTGTGAAATTACCAGGTCTGCGTCTTCGGAAGCCATAAACATGCCTGTTTTTGCCTTGTCTTCTTCGAAAGCAGCTAAACTTTCAAAGTAGGGCGGTATGAGAGAAAGTAAAGACAAATAACGGTTTAAATCTTCTTCGTTGTCGATCGGAAACTCAGCTAAGAGAACCGGAAGGGAAATATGTACACCGCTTGTAGATGAAAGAGGTTCTTCAAAGTAAGGGAAAGCAAGCCCCTTTCTTTGGGTTTCTAAGTAAGAAAAAAGAATCGGGTATGTGTCACGAGCCTGATCGGAGAGATGGTCGGGGTTGATTTTTTTAAGTAAATCTATTGTTTTTGCCAAAGCAAAGCCGGAGGAGAGATATTCCTGACGGTTGTACATCGGAAGCGCGCAGGTTTCTTCTGATAAACCGAATTCCTCCGGATTTTGGAAAGAAAACTGCATACTGAGCGTATCGCTTTCAAAATTGTCGACGAGAATGGCATTTGAAATTTCAGTAAAATGCGGATCTTCGCCGCCATGGGTTAAGCAAAAGACAGCAAAAAGAAAAGCGCCTGTCAGAAAAAGATAAAAAACCGGACTGCTGATGATTTTTTTCATAAATCCTAGCCTTAAAAGATTTTCTCCACATTATATGTTGAGAAAGCCTGTGGTATTCGCATTGACATTTCTGTTTTAAAGTGTTACTCTGTCTTTAACTTGAAACAGAAAAGAAAACGCATTGAAGAAGAGAGTACATCTGTTTTAAATTTCCAGAGAACATCCTGTTTTTGCATTGCAAATTCGCTGGGAGGGATGAATGGCGGACAGATCGAAGATGGCTTCTGAGCAGCGCACCGACCGATTTTTCGTTAGGCTGCGACAGGTTCCGCCTGTTATAGCGGAGAAGTATAAGGGATTTCCCGACGTACTTTATGAGGTCTTTGCCGTAAGGCACAGATAAAAGGAAGTGGTACCACGATAACATCGTCTTCCAGGCTACAGGGCTTGGAAGGCGTTTTCTTTTTCTGGAAATAATAAATTAAGAGCAGACAGACTGCTCGGATGGAGGGAAATTATGACAAACAAAGGCAAGTATTACATGACTACGGCGATTGCCTATACATCAGGTAAACCGCATATCGGAAACAGTTATGAAATCGTGCTCGCAGACGCGATTGCCCGCTTTAAACGTGCGGACGGCTACGATGTATTTTTCCAGACAGGAACAGATGAGCACGGACAGAAGATTGAACTGAAAGCAGAAGAAGCAGGCATTTCGCCGAAAGAGTTCGTTGACGGTGTGGCAAAACAGATTCAGGATATCTGTGATATGCTGAACACTTCTTATGATAAATTTATCCGTACAACGGACGATTATCATGAGAAACAGGTACAGAAGATTTTCAAAAAGCTCTATGACCAGGGTGATATTTATAAAGGTGCTTACGAGGGAATGTATTGTACACCGTGTGAGTCTTTCTGGACAGATTCACAGCTTGAAGACGGAAAATGCCCGGACTGCGGTCGTGAGTGTAAGCCGGCAAAAGAGGAAGCATACTTCTTCAAAATGAGCAAATATGCTGACAGATTGATTGAGCATATCAATTCTCATCCGGAATTTATTCAGCCTGTGAGCCGTAAGAATGAAATGATGAATAACTTCCTTCTTCCGGGACTTCAGGACCTTTGCGTTTCCCGTACATCGTTCAAATGGGGTATTCCGGTAGATTTTGATGACAGACATGTTGTTTATGTGTGGCTTGATGCACTTACAAACTATATTACAGGTATCGGATACGATGCAGACGGCAACAAAACAGAGCAGTACGGACAGCTTTGGCCGGCAGATTTGCATCTGATCGGAAAAGACATCATCCGTTTCCATACGATTTATTGGCCGATTTTCCTGATGGCACTCGGCGAGGAACTTCCGAAACAGATTTTCGGACATCCGTGGCTTCTTCAGGGTGATGGTAAGATGAGTAAATCAAAAGGTAATGTAATTTATGCAGAAGACCTTGTAGATTTCTTCGGCGTAGATGCAGTCCGTTATTTTGTGCTTCATGAAATGCCGTTTGAAAACGACGGTGTCATCAGCTGGGAGCTTATGGTAGAACGTTTAAATTCCGACCTTGCAAACACACTCGGAAACCTTGTAAACCGTACAATCTCCATGAGTAACAAATACTTCGGCGGTGTTGTGGAAAACAAGGGTGAAAGCAACGATGAGGCACAGGCAGCAATCGATGCTGATTTGAAGGCTGTTGTGACAGGAACTTATGCGCGCGCGGCAAAGAAGATGGAAGATCTTCGCGTGGCAGATGCAATGACAGAAATCTTTGCGCTGTTCAAACGCTGCAACAAATATATTGACGAGACAGAGCCATGGGTACTTGCAAAGGATGAGGCAAAGAAAGACCGCCTTGCAACCGTGCTTTACAATCTCGTAGAGAGCATTACTATCGGCGCATCTCTTCTTGCACCGTTTATGCCTGAAACGGCAGATAAGATTGTGGCTCAGTTAAATAGCAAGATTCGTGATTTTGAGACACTTGAGACATTTGGTTTATATGAAAACGGTACAAAAGTAACAGAAAAACCGGAAATTCTTTTCGCAAGACTGGATATGGCTGAAATCGTAGCAAAGGCAGATGCGATGTTTGAGCAGAGAAAAGCAGAGGCCGGTATTGTAGAAGAGGCGGCTGAGGAAGAAGATGTGATTGATATTGAGCCGAAGGAAGAAATCACATTTGATGATTTCGGAAAAATGCAGTTCCAGGTCGGAGAAATTATTGCCTGCGAAGAAGTACCGAAGAGTAAAAAGCTTCTTTGTTCACAGGTGAAAATCGGAAGTCAGGTAAAACAGATTGTTTCCGGAATCAAAGCACACTATACACCGGAAGAGATGGTCGGCAAAAAGGTTATGGTTTTGGTAAACTTAAAACCTGCAAAGCTGGCGGGCGTACTCAGCGAAGGAATGCTTCTTTGCGCAGAGGATGCAGAAGGTAACCTTGCTCTTATGACACCGGAAAAACCGATGCCTGCAGGAGCTGAAATTTGCTAATATATAAAAATTAATGAGGGCCCTTTTTGACAGGGCCCTTTTCTGTAAAGGGGAAAAGATGAGAAAAGAAGAATTTACATTTGATTCAAGAGACGGAAAATCAAAAATACATGCTTACAGATATATTCCGGAGCAGGAGCCGTTTTGTATTTTGCAAATAATACCAGGAATGAATGACCACATGGGAAGATATGAGAAACTGGCGCAGTTTTTGACAGAAAGAGGAGTGCTTGTGGTCGGAGAAGATCATCTCGGACACGGCAAAACCGTAACGGAAGGAGATACGTTCGGGTATTTCTGTGAGAATGATGCTGCAACGGTAGTGCTGCGCGATGTGCACCGGATGAAAAAACTGACGCAGGAACAGTATCCGACACTTCCGTATTTTATTCTCGGACACAGTATGGGTTCTTTCATTTTGCGTAATTATCTCGGAAAATACGGGACGGGTATTTCGGGTGCGGTTATTTGTGCGACCGGAACTCCGACACCGGTGGAGCTTAGGTTCGGAAAAATACTTACGTCGGCGATTGCTATGGTAAAAGGATGGAAGTATGTGAGTAAATTAGTACATCATATTTCCACAAAAGCGTATATGAGCGGCATTGAAAATGCAAGAACAGAGCATGATTGGCTTAGTACGGATGAGTCGGTAATTGATGTTTATATGCAGGATCGGCTCAGCACAGGTTTCAAATTTACTGTCAATGGATATCATACGATGTATGAACTTGCGCTTCGCATGCAGAAAAAAGAAATTATGCAGAAAATACCGAAAAAACTACCGATTTTAATCGTATCAGGTACAGAGGATCCGGTTGGAAATAAATCAGCAGCACCGAAGAAGTTATATGACGATTACCTGAATTTGGATTTGACGAAGGTCGTACTGAAATTATATAGTGATACGAGACATGAAGTATTACACGGAGTTATTAGCGATACGGTATATGTTGACTTGTACAACTGGATGGAAAAAGCGGCAATGGAAAGTTGAGGTAATGTATATGAAGAAGTTTTTAGTATGTTTTGTGGCAGCAGTCCTGTTTTTTGCAATGCCTGTAAACGCATCGGAAGTAGATGATTTAAAAGCAGCGGGTGACTATGTAAATCCGGAGAAAGTCGTTAATATTGACACATCAAAACCGATTCTTGCCCTCGGTGCTGATTTATCAGCGCAGCAGAGAGCATCGGTGCTTGCACAGATGGGTATTACAGAAGAAGATGTTGCATCGTTTACGGTAATTGACATTACAAATGAGATGGAACATCAGTATCTTGGTTCTTATATGGACGCATCCGTAATCGGTACAAAATCTCTTTCAAGTGTTCTTATTACACCGAAGGAAAGCGGACACGGTATTGTAGTTACGACAAAGAACATTAACTATTGTACGACAGGAATGTATCGAAATGCCCTTCTTACAGCAGGTGTTTCTGATGCGGAAATTCTGGTAGCAGCACCTTCTCCGATGTCCGGAACAGCAGCTCTTATCGGGGCTATCAAAGGATATGAGGCAATGACAGGTGTTGTTGTGGAAGAGGGAACTCTTGATACAGCGATGGATGAGCTGATTACAACCGGAGAAATTGCAGAAGAAATTGCTGCGCAGACAGGCGGTGACAGTGAGCAGATTGAAGAATTAATTGCTTTTGTCAAGGCAAATGTGGCAGCACGCGAGCTCGAAACAGAAGAAGATGTTCTTGCAGTCATCGCAGAAGGCGAGCAGAAATTCGGTGTAACACTTTCTGAAAGCCAGAAACAGCAGATTGTCGATATTATGATGAAGATTAATGAACTCGGACTTGATCCGCAGATGCTGATTGAACAGGCAGAAGATTTGTACAGCCAGTTCGGAACAGATTTCTTTGAGGATCTCCAGATTGATTTGGATAATTTAGATTTAGATAGTTTAAATCTCGATGATTTCGATACACAGGCGCTGGAAGATGAAAGCTTTTTAGGGAAGATCGTCAATGCGATAAAAGAGTTTTTTGCAGGGATTTTCTAATATTTTTACATTTCTGATACATTTTAAATCATATTTCTGTCGGCGGCGCGGGTTTTGCCTCTTTTGAGGGGTATATCTGTTGGCTCCGGACACAACTTTCTGTGTTTTTGGCGCCGCCGGTAGGATAAAAACAATTCTTTTTCTAATTTTATCCCAGAATTTTTTGGTTTATCAGCGATTTTTGTATAATTTTGGCCGGTATAGGTGAGTTGCATAGGATAAGAAAAGCACTTTTTGATGTTTTATCCTAGAAAAAGTGGCGGAAGCTCTTGTTTTCTCTCGGTCAAGGCAAAAAAACTAGGATAAATCATAAAATCTTATCTATTTTATCCTATTTTACAAAAGAACCGACAGAGAAATGCCCTGATAAGGCAGAAGTTTGTAGGATAAATTCAAACCATTTCTATTTTTTATCCAATGGAGGGAACAAGTCATGAATCTATTACATTCTCAAATGACACAAAGAAAAGAATATTTAGAAAAATTATCAGTGCAACTGGAAAAAAGGTTGCAAGAATTCCCGGAAGGGAGCTTACGTGTGAGCAATAATAACGGATTTCCGCGTTACTATCACATCCTGCACCCAAACGATACGCGCGGACAATATATTATGAAGAAAAATACAGATTTTGCAAAGCAGCTGGCGCAAAAAGATTATACGCAGAAATTATATAAAAAAGTGACAGCGGAATTAGCGGATATTAACAGATATCTAAACCGTCATATCGCAGATGAACTAGAACAAGTGTATACAAGCATGAATACATATCGAAAAGAGATGATAACACCGATGGTTATTCCGGACGAAATGTTTGTGCAGGCATGGGAGAAGGAAAGTTACAACACAAACCCTTACTATCCCGAACAAAGAGTATACGCCACAAAGAAAGATGAGCTTGTTCGCTCAAAGTCGGAAGTGATGCTTGCGGATATGTATTATGAAATGGGGATTCCGTATCGCTACGAGGCAGAACTGGTTTTAAAAGGAGGAAAAAAGAAATATCCTGATTTCACGCTATTAAAAACGAATACAAGAGAAATCATATATCATGAACATTTGGGGCTTTTGGATGATGAAGAGTACAGAGCGGCAAATCTTGTAAAACTTGAAGAATACAGAAAAAACGGCATCTATTTGGGGAAAAATCTGATATTGACGTACGAAGCCGAAGGATGTTATTTAAACATAAAAGATGTGAAGAATATGGTAACAGAAATAATAAAAGGCTGTCACGAAACATGACAGCCTCTTTGTGTTGCCTATTAAGAAAGTGCATCAAGTACAGAAGAAACAGAAGAAACTAAAGCGGATTTAGAAGCAGATTCTCCTGTATGTGTAATTCCGGAAGCTGTAAAACCGCCGCCTTCCAGAGGAGCCACAAGAATTTTACCTGTACCTCTGTAAACATTTACCAATCCTTCGCCGGAAGCAGCTGAGCCGATTAAGCTCTTTCCGGAACGCTCTACGGTAAAGGCAAGACTGCGTGACCAGCAGACAGCATTGTTTCCGTCGATTTTGATACAATCGTTTTCGAGTGTAATTTCATAGAGTTCCTTCATCGGACAGGAACTGTTTAAAACAGCGTGTCCTGAGCCTTCAAGGCAGAGATTGAAAAGACCTTCCCCGCCTGCAATCGCAGAACCTACATTTGTTCTGGCAACTACTTTATCTTTAATCTCGTCATCGCAACAGATAAACATACCGTCATCACATACGACAGAGCCGCCCCAGTCAGCTAAATTTACAATAATCGGAAATGCGTAAGTCGGTTCTGTGATAATGTAACCGGAGCCTTTGTATAAAGGTTTGATGGCATTATCGCCGGTTACTTTTGCTTTTAAAGCTTTTCCGATAAAATCGCCGGCGCTCTTTACACCTGTTTCCTGCGTAATATTTCCGAGAATCATCTGCATTGCGCCCGGTTTTAAGCGGATGGCGTCATCGTTTAGAGTGATGAGGACTTGTTTTGCCGTGCATCCCATTTTGGACATAAAATAACCTGCCTGCGCACTGTGCGGAGAAACGCTCAAATCCTGAAGATGTTCAAATACTGTGAAATTTCCCATCTGTGAGATAACTTTCAAGTTTTCATTGCTGCCGATAAAATTGTTGATTTTAACCATAGTAAAAACCCCTTTCCCTTTTTTCAGAATTATACAGGAAACTATTAAGATTGACTATCGGTATTGTGAAATTTCAGCTTTCTTGCAATATTGCCGATTGTCAAGCCAAATAGCGAAATGATAGTTCCGATTACCAGCAAACTCCATTCAGGAGAATTAATTTTATGAAAAGCAGTCATGTTAGCAGCACTGAAGGTTGCATATTCCGCAAGCATATACAAAATACCCATTACGAAAGAAGAAAACCATTTTGTTTTTCCCCAGTAATTGTTATTTCCAATCAGAATAGAAACAATAAGCGTTGTGACCGGAAGGACAATCCAAAGATACATGATGCTGTATCCCATAGCATCAGAACCATCGGTAAAAAACCAAAAGGCAATCAAAGAAATTGCCCAGATAAGAAGATAAGTAAGAAGCAAAAGCAACTTTGAAAATTTATTTTTGCTTTTGACAGTATTTGTACTTTCTTCCAGATAGTCTAAATAATCTGACACAACAGATTCCTCCTTTCCTTTCAGCAGATAATCAAGGCTGACTTGATATAAATCACTTAAGATAATGACGCTTCTTATATCCGGATAGGTCTTTTCGTTTTCCCAGTTCGAAATTGTTTGACGGCTGATTCCTAAAGCCTCTGCAACTTGCTCTTGTGTAAGCCCGGCTTGTGTCCGGGATTGTTGTAATTTATTTCCGATATCCATGTTTTAACTCCTTTCCTTACCCCTTATCCTAGAGAAAAAACACAAAAAAGTCTATCAAATATCTTTGACAATTGCACATATTGTCATTTTTATTGTATATTTGTATTATTAAAATCCAGATACACTTTAAAAAAGGAGCCACTAATGAAAGTCAAATGTCCAGATTGCAGAAAACGATTTGAATACGAATTGTACAGCGGTGTTTGTCCGAAGTGCGGAAATTATATGCGTCCGACAGAGATAGAAACATCGGAAAATGAAAACTGTCAGGTAGAAGGAAGTCATATACATACAGAAAGCGCGGAGGAACCGAAGAAAAAGAAGAAATCAAACAAGGTACTCACCATCGTTTTAGCCGTTCTTATGATTACCACTTTTTTAGTGACGGTGCTTGTTGTATATCTCGGTCAGAAAAGTGTTCATGAAAGCAAGGTTGTAAAGGAGCCGGTTCCTGTGACAATCTGTCAGGCAGGGGACAGTTTTTCCTATGTAGGAGACAGTAACAAATATGATATTTACATAGACACGGTTACGACAGATGAGGATCCGAACTTCGAGCTTCCGGGAGATTATGAAGTAATTGTGGTAAATTACCATATTAAGCGCACATATTTAAATAACGGCGGAAGTGACTATGATGCGTATTATGAAATAAAGATGACTCCTTATCTGGAAACCGCAGACGGACATTATCTTGAACCGGTCAGTGAGTATGAGATTCGTAAAGTAAAAGATATTCAGGATTATAAGCAGGCAGATGAGATGGGGCTTGGGACGAGTTTCAGTCACAAAGAAGGCAAATTATATTATTATGTAAAAAAAGATGATATGAATGCCCTTTATATCACAAGCAAAGATTATGACAGTGAAAAATACGAAACGGGGGCACTTCGTGAAATCATTCGCGTGGAAGGACTGGAGGTGACGAGATAATGAATGCTTTAAGTACAGTAATTTCTTTGATTATCAAGTTGCTGGGAAAAATCTTCCGTGCGTTCGGAATAAATGGTATTCTTACCATAATGTTTGTTGTTGAACTGATTGTCTGCATTGCTTATGCGTCGGAAGAATATGACTATGACAGCAACCGGCGTGATTACCGTCTTACAGAAATAGAATCGGTAGAAAAACTGGATAAAGATGATCCTTTGCTGAAAGAATGGGACCTTATGGTAAGTGATCACGACAATCATTATCTTATCCGTATTAAGGTAGACAACCTTTATTCCGAAAGTCTTATGGTCCCGTCAATGAGTGCGGAAACGGAGGACGGAGAGATGGTTGTTATACGCCGGAATACCTACTATGAAAACGATCTGGCCGGACACAGTGCTTATTCGTGTATTCCGGAAGGAACGCAGGCTGTAATTTCTTATGTGATAAATATCAGTGATTACAAGTTGGAAGAAACAGAAGCAGTGAGATTGTATGAATTCAGCGGAGATGAAAATCAGTCCATTCTCGTTCCGTTACCAAAATAAATCAGCCGGAGGTATCATATGGATAACATAGAAATCCGGTATTTAAAGCCGGAAGAATGGGATGATGCCATGGCTCTTGCCTGGAAAATATTTCTCCGGTTTGAGGCGGGAGAATATACGGAAGAAGGAATTCACGGCTTTTTGGATCTGATTTCCGATGAAAGATTAAAGAGATTATTTGAATTTGGCGAGTATCCGGTGTATGCGGCATTTGACGGACAGACGATGGTAGGAATGATTTCCCTGCGTAATATAAACCATATTTCTCTTTTGTTTGTAGCGGATGCATACCACAGACAGGGAATAGGAACACATCTGCTATATGCAATGAAAGAGCATGTGCGAAGAGACGGAAGAAAGCAGACAATTACCGTAAATGCAGCCCCTTTTGCAGTTCCTTTTTACCATGCAATCGGTTTTGAAGATACGGATGGACAGACGGAGCAGAACGGAATTATTTTTACGCCGATGAAGTGCAGTTTATAGATTTTTAATAACTTTGCCCAAATGATTAGGCAACATGTATAAAAATATTTAATAACTTTGTGTACTTGTGGCATAGGAAAAAAAGCATGTTTCGTTTATACTATTTTTTAGATGGCGGCTATGCCAAAACATAATTTAGGAGGAAAATTTAATGGCTAACTTATCATTAAAAAACGTATGTAAAGTATATCCTAACGGATTTGAAGCAGTTAAAGATTTCAATCTTGAAATTGCAGACCAGGAATTCATCATCTTCGTAGGACCTTCAGGATGTGGTAAATCTACTACACTTCGTATGATCGCAGGTCTTGAAGACATTTCTTCAGGTGAACTTCGTATCGGAGAAAAATTAGTAAACGACGTAGAACCAAAAGATAGAGATATCGCGATGGTATTCCAGAGCTACGCTCTTTACCCACACATGACAGTTTATGATAACATGGCTTTCGGTCTTAAATTAAGAAAAGTTCCGAAAGAGGAAATCGACAAAATGGTAAAAGAGGCAGCTAAGATTCTTGACTTAACTCCACTCCTTGACCGTAAACCTAGAGCTTTATCAGGTGGACAGAGACAGCGTGTTGCTATGGGTCGTGCTATCGTTCGTAATCCTAAAGTATTCCTTATGGATGAGCCTTTATCAAACCTTGATGCAAAACTTCGTGTACAGATGCGTATCGAGATCGCTAAATTACATCAGAGATTAGGTACAACTATCATCTACGTTACACATGACCAGACAGAGGCTATGACACTTGGTACAAGAATCGTAGTTATGAAAGACGGTATCATCCAGCAGGTAGATACACCACAGAACTTATACGAAAAACCATCTAACCTTTTCGTAGCAGGATTCATGGGATCTCCGCAGATGAACTTCTTAGATGCAGTTGTTGAAGTTGTTGATGACACAGCAGTATTAAAAGTAGCTGGTCACTTCATTCCGCTCCCACCTGCAAAATCTAAAAAATTAATCGAAGGTGGATACAACGGAAAGACAGTTACATTCGGTATTCGTCCGGAAGATGTATATGATTCAGAAATGATGGTTGAAGCATCTCCACAGAGCACATTCGAAGCAACTGTTAAAGTATACGAGTTACTTGGTGCAGAAGTATTCTTATACTTCGATCTTGATGACTTCCAGATGACAGCAAGAGTTGATCCTCGTACAACAGCTAGACCTGGTGATGTTGTTAAATTCGCTATTGATGTTGAAAAGATTCATATCTTTGATAAAGAAACAGAATTAGTAATTACAAACTAGTCTAAGATTAGTTGGGGAGATACTTTTAGTATCTCCCCTTTGTTTTTTATTCCGTGTTAGAAAAAAGAGGTGCAGAAGTGGTAACTACACAAGTAATTCAGAATTGTTTAGATGAGCTTAAGGCTATTACAAAAGTAGACCTTGCAGTAGTTGATGTAGAAGGTGTATTAGTTGCAAAAAATTCAGACAGATTTGATATCGTCTCTGAGAGAGTAACGGAGTTTGCTGCGTCGGCAGCAGGTAGTCAGGTGCTTCAGGGATGTCAATATTTGAAGATTTATGATGACGGCGATCCAATATATGTATTGATTTGCGGTGATTCCAGTGATGAGTACATGATTGGTAAAGTTGCCGTGTCAAACATTCAAAATTTGATTGTTGCTTATAAGGAACGGTTTGACCGCAACAATTTCTTCCAGAATTTAATATTGGACAATCTGCTTTTGGTTGATATATTCAACCGTGCAAAAAAGCTTCATATAGAAATAGAAAAACCACGAGTTGTTATGCTTTTGGAAATCCAATCCGGAAAAGAAAGTTATGCCATGGAGTATCTGAAAGGTATGTATACTCCGCATTCCGGAGATTATGTTACAGCTGTTGATGAGAAAAATATTATTGTTATCAAGCAGATGGAGTCGCTTACAGATTATGAAGCCGTAGAAGAAACAGCAAATATGACCGTTTCCATGATGAATACAGAAGCTATGATTAATGTGAAATTGTCTTACGGAACCATTGTTTCTGAACTCAAAGAAGTGTCTAAGAGTTATAAAGAAGCAAAGATGGCGCTTGATGTAGGTAAGATTTTCTATGCGGAAAAAGACGTAGTTGCTTATAACACGCTCGGAATAGGACGTTTGATTTATCAATTGCCGGTAAGTCTTTGTGAAATGTTTATTGAGGAGATTTTCGGAGAAGGAATTCCGGAAGAATTGGATGAGGAGACGATGGCAACCGTCAATGCGTTCCTTGATAATAACCTGAATGTTTCAGAGACAGCCAGACAGCGTTATGTCCATCGAAATACACTCTTGTACCGTCTTGAAAAATTGGAAAAATTAACAGGTTTGGATATCAGAGTGTTTGATGATGCGCTTACCCTTAAAATCGCGCTTATGGTTGTGAGCTACATGAGATATTTGCAGAAAATAGATTATTAATAGAAAGAATAGGAAGTCCCGACTTCTCATATATTGTACGGATGTTACATTTGTACAGGTGAGGAGTTGGGATTTTTGTATTATCAGAAAAAAGAGTATGTGGTTTTAGCAAAAGACGGAAAAAAGATGACAGATGCAGGTTTATTGAAACTGAGTATAGCGGGAAAGAAAGTGCGTGCAGAGTATTTTTTAAATCCGTTGCCGGTGTGTTACGGGAAACAAATGGAATGCATAATAAAACTAAGACAAAAGGGGGAAGTTGCAACAAATTATAAATGGAAAGAGGAACTTAAAAAGTCGAATTCCCATTATAGTTTTACGAGAGTGTTGCCAAAAGATATAGAAGAAATTGTCGATTGCCGATTGGTTTTGCCGGGAGAACAAATGATTGTCAAAGATGTAAACATGTCAATTGCAGAAGCATCGTTGCCGGTGCAAAAGGAAGAGACAAAACTGCAATATATACGGGATTTGGATGTATTAAAAGACGGAACGGAAGAGATGCAGGAACTTTACTATAATAGTTTTTTGCTTCACGGTTTTTATCAATACCGCTATTTTGTCCTGGGAAAAGATTTTATAGGTGTTCCGGACCATTTTTATGAAAGAGAGGCAATTGCAGCCCGTATGATGGGATTTCCGTATTTTATGGAAGCGGAATTTGTGGAACAGTGTGAAATTGGCGGGGAGACAAGAAAAGAGCTCCCGAAACAAGGGAGCTTTGGGTATTATTTGAAAAAAATTAATCAACACCGCGAAGCAGAACAGAAGGAATCATAGGACGCAGAAGATCGGCGAAACCTTCCAGTTCCTCTTTGGAATATGAGTGAAAACCCGGACAGAGCACATTTTCGCTGTCTTTATAGGACTGAAGATAGTAACGGGATGCACCTTTAATCCAGTTTCCGATTTCAATGAAAGAGTTATTATTGTGAAGTTCACGAACAACCGTTGTGCGGAATTCATAGGTAAAGCGGGAAGGGTCGGTTTCATGCATAAGAAAATCGACACTTTCTTTTACTGTGGAAAGAATTTTATCGTAGGATTTCTCAAGGAGCGGATTGTTTGTCGGTTCGAGACCTGTTACTTTCATATAATCCGAAGGCCCTGTTTTGATATCCATTGCAACATAATCAATTAATTTTTCATTATATAAACGCCGTAACATCTCGGGATTACTGCCGTTTGTATCGAGTTTGATGAGATAGCCGAGTTCTTTGATACGCATAAAGAAATTTTCAAGGATATCCCTGTTGTAAATCGTAGGTTCACCGCCGGTGATGCAGACACCGGAAAGCATGGCGCGGCGTTTTTTTAAGTGCGCGAGAACTTCTTCTTCGGTAAAAGCTGCAAAATCTGCAGGATGTAACAATAAGTCTTTGTTTTGGCAAAATGGGCAGCGGAAATTACAGCCGCCTAAAAAAACGGTTGCTGCCACATGCTCCGGATAATCAAGTAAGGTTGTTTTGTTAAAACCGCAAATCAGCATAAATTTTACCTCCGTATTTATCATAAATCAGAAGTGGAAACGTTGCAAGAGTGTGGTTGAATTGCTATACTTATAAGGGTAGGAAAAGGCGGTAAGTGATATGAGAGAAATGACCGAAAAACAGCAAAGACGTCGGGAAAATCGTCTTCGGGCACAGGAAGAAAAGAGAATTGCCGAGGAGGCGCAGGCGCAGAAGCAAAAGGAATTGGACGAAGCATATATGGGACAGGCCCTGAAGCTTGCAAAAAAAGCGGCTGCTATTGATGAAGTACCGATTGGATGCGTGATTGTCCATGAAGGAAAAGTGATTGCGCGCGGGTATAATCGGAGAAATATCGACAAGAGCACTCTTGCTCATGCGGAAGTGGCTGCAATCCGGAAAGCGAGTCGGAAGCTTTCTGATTGGAGGCTTGAAGATTGTACGATGTATGTGACATTGGAGCCGTGCCAGATGTGTGCGGGGGCGATTGTGCAGGCAAGGATTCCGCGGGTGGTAATCGGAGCGATGAATCCGAAGGCGGGATGTGCAGGTTCTATTGTAAATTTGCTGGAAATGAAAGAGTTTAACCACCGTGTTGATGTGACAAGAGGAATTTTAGAAGAGGAATGTGCGCAGATGTTAAAGAATTTTTTTGACAGTTTGCGCAAAAGAGTAAAAGTGTAGCGTTTCGACGTTGAAACAAAGGGGATTAAAATGAAAGTAAAATGCGATTATTGTGGTAATTATATAGATCAAAACAGCGAAAAATGTGAATGCTGCGGAGCGCCGAATGAGCAATATAAGCGTACGGCCAATATGCAGCCGGAGACGATAGAACAGCTCAAAGCCTGGTATACGTCGCACAATTTGCCGGATGAAAATGTGACGCGTTTTTTTATCGGAAAGGACTACAAAGGCGCAAGAGCCTTTGGTATTTATCAGGATATAAACGGCGATTTTGTCGTATACAAAAACAAATCCGACGGTTCAAGAGCAGAGCGGTATCGTGGGGACGATGAAGCATTTGCAGTTAATGAGCTGTATCAGAAATTGAGGCTTGAGATTGCGAATCAAAAGGCGAGAAACGGAAAACCAAGTTCTTCTTCTGATTTGGATCACACGATGAAGAAGTTGAATAAAGCTGTTGGAATAGGTTTTGTGATTTTCTTTGGAGTTGCTCTTATCAGTGTATTTTTTGTAAATCTGAAGGACAGGCACAAAGAAGGTTATTATCGTTATGAAGATACCTATTACTATCATTATGATAATCATTTTTTCTACTATGATGATTATGAAGATGAGTGGTCGAAATATTCCGGCGATTTTGCAGAAGAAGTAGATGATTATTATGTAGATGACGATGTTCCGACAGATGTTGACAGTTTTAAAAGTTCGCAGGCTTATGAGAAGGCTTATCAGGATTATATAGAACGTCAAACTTACGATGATGATGATTGGGACAGCGGTTCCACATGGGACAGTTCGGATAGCTGGGACAGCGGCTCTACGGATTGGAGCAGTGATTGGTAAAAAGGAGAAAATATGGCAAAGAAATTTTATGCAGTAAAGAAAGGTTTAACACCGGGTATTTATACGAGTTGGGCAGATTGTCAGGCACAGATTAACGGATTTTCCGGAGCGATTTTTAAAGGATTTGAGACGCTGGAAGAAGCAAAGGCTTTTATCGGTGAAGCGACAGAGGTTTTTGGTGATGTTGTTCAGAAGAAAACGGCATCGGAGGAAAAGGAAGCTACGCCGGATGAAATTTGCGCAAAAGCAGGCACGGAGGCTGTGGCATATGTGGACGGAAGCCATGATCCGGCGACAAACAATTATTCATACGGAATGGTTATGTTTTACAACGGAAAAGAAGAACATGATTTTAAGATGTATGAGAATAGTGAATTTGCGAACATGAATAATGTGGCAGGTGAAATTGAGGGGGCACGTGCAGCGATGCAGTATTGCCTCGACAGAGGAATTAAGAGCCTGACAATTTTTCATGATTATATCGGAATTGCAGCTTGGTGTACAGGCGAATGGCAGGCAAAGCAGGATGGAACGATTGCATATAAACTTTTTTATCAGGCTGCATCACTTCATGTGGATATTAATTTCCAAAAGGTGAAAGCACATACCAAAGTGAAGTACAATGAGCTGGCAGATAAGCTTGCAAAAGAAGCCCTTGGTATTTGACAAAGAACATAAAAACTTATATACTTAAAGAACCGTGCAATCGGCGGAGGGCTTTGGCTTTTATAGCTGCCCTTAATAAGTGGCGATGACGTTCGGGTCTTACGCAATGGGAACTGTGAACCGTGTCAGGTTGGGAACAAAGCAGCACTAAGCAGTCAACCCCATGTGCCGTGAGGGTGCCTGGACCGAGTTAACTGTTAAGGTAACGTGTAGGAGTGTCACCCAAGGCCGGTTGCATGGCTTTTTTATAGGAGGGAAAAAGATGAATGCACAAATGCAGGCAGCAAAAGAATCTATGAGTCAATGGCTGGCTCATCCGGGTGAATTAGGGAAAAAACCGAGTAAAATAGAGTGTGTGAAGGAATTTGACCTACATGATATGCACTACTATGTTTTCAAATATAAAAAAGGATTGCTTGGCGACTGGTTATTAGGTGTTTGCGGAGGATATGAAGAAGGCGAAACCGAACATTGCGGACACGTATTCAGCAATATGGAAAAATACGAGGAATCAACTGCTGTAGAAAAAGCGATAGAAATGGTGGAACAGATTCGCACGTATTGGATGAACCGGGCGAGAGAACAGGAAAAAGCGCAGGAAGCCTTTGAAAAGAATTTGAAATATATCAGTCAGACGGAATTGGATGCGGAAATGGTGGATAAACAGTTTGTCCGTTCGCAGACACGTTTTTATTTGACGGTCGGTGAGATAGACTGTCCGACCGGAAAAATAGTAGTTTCCGATCCGCTTTGTTATCTTGCTGCAGGCAAACACTGTCCACAGATGGAAATAGAAGTAAATCCGGGAACATATCCGGTAGAAGTGTCTATTTGCAGAAATCCGATTATGGGGATTCGTATGTGCAGTGCCCGCATAAGATTTAATGATAAAAAAGCAGTGCGGTATGAAAATGCAGCCTCTACAAGAGATACAGCTGCAGCTGTATTTGAAGATGGCGTTATGAACGGTTTTCCGGTGGATGCGGGAATGATGTCATTTTGTGATGCGGAGGTTGCAAAAGAGTATTTTGACTTTTTGGAAGATTGGGAGAAGAAAAATCCGGGCAAAAACTATTATGATGATTATTTTGCCGAATTTTTTGCACAGAGCGCACAGCAGCTTCCGGCTTATCAAAGAGACGGCGGTGATTTCATCGAGTGGGCAAATCCGATGACAGGGAATAAACTTGTCATGGTTGCGTCCGGTTTCGGAGATGGATTTTATCAGGCTTTTTGGGGATATGATGCGGATGGAGAGATTTGTGAGCTGATTGTTCCTATGGTAAATGCCGATTTGATGGATGAGGTTGCAGAAGAATAGGGAGCAATATGGGAAAACAAATTAACTATTGGATGGATTACGATAATTTTTTGTTGGTGGCACAAAAAGCGGTTGATTTGGGCTGCTTTATTATAAAGGAAGATGCTCAGACAGGAAAGGTAATAAAGAGTAAGGATATAGCAATCATAAAAGAAGACCGGAAAGATTACTATTTTTATCTTGCAGAAGCCGGCGAAATGGAAATAAGGATTATAAACGGCAGAGAGCTTGTAAATCACAGTTATGGTCCGGGCGGAAATTGTATGATTGAAGCCGGATATTCTTATATTACAAGTTCGGGAAAGAAAAAAGAGATTAGCAGAGCACGTTTATATTGCATTTCCGGTTATTATGATGGGAGCGGGGAGTACATAGAAAGACCGGAGTGTTTGACAAAAGTGTATCATTCTTTGGCTCGCTTTGTGAAAAAAGTTGCGCCGTACACAGAACTGACAGACGTATTGATAAGTAGCCGGGATGAAAATTACGGTGAAAAATATGAATATAAACACAAAGAATATGTGACAGAGAAATGCTTGAAAATGAGAAACGAGGAAGGGTATAGGTTACAGGGGTGACATGAAAAGAAAAAATGATTCAAATGTCAGCATTATAGGTGGCGCTGACGGGCCTACCAGTGTTTTTTTGGTTGGAAAAACAGGAAAACGTTCTTTCAAAGACCGTGCTGACAGTTATATGTATCAGAAAAAAAGAGAGCGCGTGGCAAAAAAGATTGTGCCGGGTGCACATTCTTTAGAGGAAGTGGCGGCATATATAAAGGAAAAGTATGGTGCGACAGAGGTGCCTGAGACAGCCCATAAGTATAAGGAGCAGAAGGCGGGGCTGAAGGAGGGGCTTATCATTCAGAACCGTCCGGATTTGCTCGGTGATTTGGCAGAGATTTCCCCTCCGGAGGAAATGACGGACGAGGCGGTTGCTTTGATGTTAAAGCTCGTACAAAAGAGAAGCGACTTTATTGCAACGATTCCGGAGGAAGAAATGCCTATGGATTATCATGTCTATGAAATTCGTCTCGGAAAAGGAAGGCTGGATGTTAATATTGATTTCAAGTGGAATTTTTTGAATTATTCATACAGCGGAAATAAAAAAGAGATGAAACAGCTGGCGGAAATAGCCAAAGATATAGATTTGTATTATGGCGTGACGGAGGAGGATATTCGTAATCAGACAAAGAGATATAAAGAATTGTTAGGGATGTTGAGTGCGGATTGAAAGTTGTCATTGACTAACCGAATATTCGTGTGATAAAGTCTGCTTACAAATATTTCCATATTTCGTTTCACTACTATACTATCCGATAAATTTTTCAACAAACAAAAGAGAAGACAGTAAAAAGTACATAAATGCTTTCCTGTAAAGATAAGTTTTCCTATTTTGAAATAGGACTATTTTAGTTTGTAAAAAAGAAAGGAGAGAGTGTATGACAGACAGTCAGAAATTGGATTTGTTGTTGGAAAAAGCGACAATCGCCGAAAGGAATGTTGCGGAATTAAGGAAAGACGTGTCGCAACTGAAAAAGGATATGACAGAGGTAAAAGGCGATATATTGGAGCTCAAAGCGGACGTGTCGCAACTGAAAGAGGATATGACAGAGGTAAAAGGCGATATATTGGAGCTCAAAACGGACGTGTCGCAGCTGAAAGAGGACATGACAGAGGTAAAAGGCGATATATTGGAGCTCAAAGCGGACGTGTCGCAACTGAAAGAGGATATGACAGAGGTAAAAGGCGATATATTGGAGCTCAAAGCGGACGTGTCGCAGCTAAAAGAGGACATGACGGAGGTTAAAGAAGATATCGAAGAACTTAAAATCGATGTTAGAATAGTGAAACTGGATTTG